>CADCTQ010000341.1 GCA_902805615.1 uncultured Cytophagales bacterium | reverse complement strand
CACCTGCCCTACCGACAGCAGCAGCCCCAGGGCCAGCAGCGCGTTTACCGACGTTTTGCCGCCTTTCAGCTTTACGGGCACCAGGCCGTCGTACGACCGGGCCACCACGTAGATGAGCAGGCACACGATGGCAATGGCCAGCAGCATGTGAACCGTAATGGTGCCGGGCAACAGGTTGGTGGACACCACAATGGAGCCCAACCATCCTTCGAAGCCTACGAGCACCAGGGCCAACACGCTGAGCCAGGTAATGGCCGGGTCGCGCCGGAAGTAGCGGAAGGACAGTACGGCGGTGATGAAGATGAAAAAGCCGATGAGCACCCCGATCAGCCGGTTCCCGTACTCGATCCAGGTGCGCAGCGGGTTGAATGGCGCCTCCTCGAACATGGCCGGATCGTTGGTGATCAGGTTGGCGGTGGCCTCGAAGCCCATCCGGCGGAGCGTCTCCGCGAGGCGGTCATTCTTGGCTTTTCGCTTTTGCGAATAAATTTCCTGGTAGTTTGCGGGCAACTCCGAAGCGTTGGTGGGCGGTACCCAGGTACCGAAGCAACGGGGCCAGTCGGGACAGCCCATGCCAGAGCCCGTACTCCTGACCACGCCCCCCACAAGAATCAATACGTATACGGCAACAATCGTGATAATCCCGAATCTCCTGAACGTTCTGCCCTCACCTTGTCGACTATCTGACATAATACGCGGTATTTAACTTTCAGAGCCTTGCGGGAAGCGGCGCCGGTGGCACCGGGTCCCGGGGGCTATACAAGGGTAAGGAGCCATGCGAGCCCTTCTGCATCACATGACTCCTTACCGCTTTTGGTGCATGTTACTCTTTTTTGTCCGGGTTCCTGGAATCCAGTTTCCGTTCTTCTTTCTTGTCGTTGACCACGGTAGGGGCGCTGAGTTCCTCCTTGCGGTCCATCGACACTTTCTCCTGGCCGCTGCCGGTGGCACCCGATTCGATCTCGTGGGCCAGGTTCGACTCGGGCGTCTGCCACAGCGGAATGTGCTGCGGGATGAAGTCTTCCTTGGCGCCCGGCTTGCTGTAGTCGTACGGCCAGCGGTACACCGACGGAATTTCGCCTACCCAGTTGCCGTGGCCGGGGTTGATGGGTGCCGTCCACTCCAGCGTGTTCGAACGCCAGGGGTTCTGCGGCGCCCGGCGGCCCCGGAAGATGCTGTACACGAAGTTCCACAGGAAGATGAACTGGGAAGCAGCCGTGAAACCGGCGGCAATCGTGATGAAGCCCGTCAGGTCGAGGTACAGTTCCTTCCACACGTCGAAGCCGGTGAAGGAGTAGTACCGCCGCGGGAAGCCGGCAATGCCCATGTAGTGCATCGGGAAGAACACCAGGTACACGCCGATGAACGTACACCAGAAGTGGATGGCGCCCAGCTTGTCGTCCATCATGCGGCCGAACATTTTGGGGAACCAGTGGTACACCCCGGCCATGAGACCGAAGAACGACGCACTCCCCATTACCAGGTGGAAGTGGGCCACCACGAAGTACGTATCGTGCAACTGGATGTCAATGGCCGAGTTGCCCAGGGCAATCCCCGTCAGACCACCCGAGATGAACACGGATACGAGGCCGATGGAGAAGAGCATGCCCGGCGTGAATACGATGTTGCCGCGCCACAGGGTGGTGATGTAGTTGAATGCCTTTACCGCCGATGGTACGGCAATGATGAGCGTAAGGAACATGAAGATCGAACCCAGGAACGGGTTGAGGCCCGACACGAACATGTGGTGCGCCCATACCACGAACGACAACACGGTGATTGCCATCATGGAGCCGATCATGGCCCGGTAGCCGAAGATGGGCTTGCGGGAGTTGGTGGCGATGATCTCGGAAGTGATGCCCAGGGCCGGCAGGAGTACGATGTACACCTCAGGGTGACCCAGGAACCAGAACAAGTGCTGGTACAGCAGCGGGCTGCCGCCGACGTTGTGCAGGGCCTCGCCGCCGATGTAGATTTCCGACAGGTAGAAGCTCGTGCCGAACGACCGGTCGAAGATCAGCAGCAGGGCCGCCGAAAACAGTACCGGGAACGAGAGTACGCCGATGATGGCCGTCAGGAAGAACGCCCAGATCGTGAGCGGCAACCTCGAGAACGACATGCCCCGGGTACGCAGGTTGATGACGGTGGTAATGTAGTTGATGCTGCCCAGCAGCGACGACACGATGAAGAACGCCATGGCGACGAGCCACATGGTCATGCCCAGGCCCGAACCGTTCAGGGCTTGCGGCAGGGCACTCAGCGGCGGGTACACCACCCAGCCCCCGGCGGCCGGACCGGTTTCGATGAACAACGAGGCCAACATGATGACGCTGGACAGGAAGAAGAACCAGTACGAAAGCATGTTGAGGAAGCCCGACGCCATGTCGCGGGCACCAATCTGCAACGGAATGAGGAAGTTACTGAACGTACCGCTCAGGCCGGCCGTGAGCACGAAGAACACCATGATGGTGCCGTGCATGGTGACGAGGGCCAGGTAAAACTCGGGATTCAGCTTGCCGTTCTCGATCCACTTGCCCATAATCGGCTCCAGGAAGGTC
>CADCTQ010000340.1 GCA_902805615.1 uncultured Cytophagales bacterium | reverse complement strand
TTTCTCCCATAGAAACGCTGGTCTTGCCTTTAGTGTTCGCATGTGCTTCAGGGCATACAACCACTTGTCGAAGTGCGTTCGCAGTTCCGGCCCTTTCTTCCTGAAGCGGGACAGTTCCACGAATATAAACGTCAGCTTATCGTAAAAGACTTCAAACGTTTGCTTGTCGAGCAACTGCACCTCGCGGAAATACCGGCCGGGCGAATCGGGCGAATCATGAAAATGAAAGTTCAAGATACCGATTGTGTACACTGCTTTCAAACAATAATTCCACTTACTGCCCTTGGGCGCCTGCTGTTGAATGGGAAAAGCGGCGTAGAAAACGCTCCGGTCTTTAAAGAACTCCTGCGGCACGTTCTGCAACTCAATGATAAACTTATCACCCTTCCCGTTTTCACAGTACAGGTCAAACATCGCCTTGCGGCCGTCTTCCGTCAGGCCCAGGTTCTCGGTATTGAGGTAGGTCAAATCCCGGATTTGTTCCCGGTTACCCAATGCGTGATTGAGAAAATCAATCAGCAATTCTTTATTGGATTCAGTTCCAAAGAGCTTTTTAAAACCAAAGTCGGTAAAAGGATTAATGTATTTTCCCTGGTTACGCATGCCGTAAAAATAACAAAATGAATACAAAAGTCGGCTTTTGCAGTCATTTTATCAATAAAAAATTTACTCTCCTGGAAAGTCTCACTTAGGTTGGGCGGCCGTTCCTTTGGCCGGGTAGCCGAAGTGCCGGTCGGCAAAGGCCAGGTACTGTTCCCAGTCATACACCGTTATATCATGCTTGCCCGTACGGATGTGGTACCCGATGGTGTCGCCTACGGGCTGGTTCACGGGCGGCATCTGGTCAGTGCCCAGCCCCTTTTTGCCGAAGAGGGCGTACACGGGCTCCGCGTGCCGGGCAGCCAGGAATTCACCCTTCGGATCGGCCCACTGGTCGCCTTCGGCACTGGCTACGTACAGGGGCCGCGGCGCCATCAGGGCCAGCAGCATGTGCTGGTCCACGGGCAGTTGGTCTACTTTATCATTGTACTCCTTGTACCGGGGGCCGAACCAGTGCGGAAACGACGTATTGAGCACTTTCACCGTTTCGCCGTAGTTGCGGCGGGCCAGTGACGTGCCGCCCTCCCCCGAATCGTTGGAGACCACCACGGCAAAGCGGGTATCGTTGGCGGCGGCCCACAGGGCAGCCTTACCCAGGCGCGAATGACCGGTAATCACCACCCGGCGGGCATCCACGGCGGGGTCGGTTTCGAGGTAGTCCATCAGGCGGCTCAGGCCCCAGGCCCACGCCCCAATGGCCGACCACTCCTGCGGCCGGGTGTTCAGCTCCGCCTGCAACGATGTGCGGATGCCCGTCTTCCAGCCTTCTTCATGGTCGGGTTCCAGGTCGCCGTAGTAAGCCGTGGCCAGGCCGTAGCCGCGGGCCACCAGTTCCTCCACCGGCCATCGGCGGGTGTGCGTACCGCGGGAGGCTTCGGAAGCCTGGTTGTTGGCCGTCTGGTAGTCGGCACTGTTGCGCATCCAGCGGGTAGAAAGCGTAATGCCGGGGTCGCTGCTCACGCAGTGGTTGCCGCAGTAGTTGAGCCCGGTGAATACCGGTACGGGGCCGGCGGCTCCTTTGGGCAGGTACAGCAGGATGTCCATGCCGGGCGCACTGTCACCGCGGGCGAAGAAAACGGTGATTTGCCTGCGAATGGCTTTGCCGCCCAAGGCATTGGCGTCTTCGGAAACCACTTTGAAATGCAGGTCTTTCGGCTTGCCCGGCATCCGGCCGTACACGTGTTCGGCAAACAGCGCCAGCACGGCGGGCCGCCCCTTACGGTTCCAGCGCCGGCCCGATTTGATCGCCTTGCCGTTCCCGGTCTTCAGCGGGTCGGGCAGCGTGTACGACCCTACTTTCGATTCGTCGTAGTTGGTGCCC
Source organism: uncultured Cytophagales bacterium (assembly GCA_902805615.1). Taxonomy (GTDB): domain Bacteria; phylum Bacteroidota; class Bacteroidia; order Cytophagales; family 172606-1; genus CADCTQ01. The sequence goes on along the minus strand of CADCTQ010000340.1, from coordinate 641 downwards.
GCGGGTTGCGCATCGGCGAATGGAGCGGTAAGGGCAAGGGTGGTCATCACTAAGAGTATACGTACGAGTAGCCGGTTCATAAGCATGAAGTGTGGAGTAGGCTACTGAATCTACGTCAAAAACCGTTACGATCACAAGGGTTGAAAGGGTCCGATTCCGTTCGTGTACCTGTCCCGGCATAGGGTTAGTGAATGTTTCCACGTGAAACGGCCGCGGCAGGGTGCCCGAAAGGGACGTAATTGCCGGGTAAGGAGAGAGAACAGAGGCTTGCAATTATTTTTTGGCCGCCAGAAGGGGTTGCCCTTGTGGATTTACCCAAATTTATTGCTACTTTTGCAGCACCAAATCCTTTTGTCCACGTGGTGGAATTGGTAGACACGCCATCTTGAGGGGGTGGTGCCGCAAGGTGTAGGAGTTCGACTCTCCTCGTGGACACATCAGTAAGTTTAGAAGGCCCTGTAAGTGAAATGCTTACAGGGCCTTAATTGTTAATGGGCGATTGTGAAGACAAACAGGTAAGTGAAACCTTATGTCATTTGTAGCATGGAGGTCTTTTTGGGCAAAGTTGTTAATAGATGTATTGACAATTACGGTTGTAGCATCGAATCAGGTCTATTTTCGGAGTCAGATCATCAGAATTC
>CADCTQ010000339.1 GCA_902805615.1 uncultured Cytophagales bacterium | reverse complement strand
AAACTCGTGGAGAAACCCATGGCACTGGTTGATCAGCGGATGAGTTTCGAGGAAAGGCCGGTACGGGAAGTATTTGCCGCGCTGGAAAAAACCTTTGGCGTGAAGATCAATTACAACCCGGGAGGCATAGATAACTGCAACGTGACGATTGCCTTCACCAACGAAAATTTATTTGAGCGAATGGACCTGCTCTGCAAAATACTCGGAGCATCCTACCAGGACCATGGCGCGGCTTTGTTCATTGAAGGCAGAGGCTGCGGCGGGGAGAAGTAAAAAACTATTTTACTGAAAATGCATAGAATCCCCCTGACCCTTACAAAAAAAACATGGCCTATGACAGGATGAAAACTACGTAACCCCACCCAAAAAAGCCGGTGATGTTGCAGCACCACCGGCTCACGTGAATCCCCTCGGATGACGGTAAAACACTTGCAGGTGTTTGAGAGGTAACCCCATTGCTTCCGGATTTAACCAGAACAGACAATTACAAAAATATGAAAAACTACTTTACCATTAAGATAATTTATCCGCTTATGCGAGCCCTGATTGTCCAGGCCATTATAGCTTCCGTATTCAGCCTGTTTACATTGGCCAGGGAGACCACTGCCCAGGAGTTGCTGGATCGGAGAATTACCCTGCAAGTGCAAAGCCAGCAGGTAAAAAACGTGCTTTCCAATATCGAAAAACAGGTGGACATCAAGTTTATGTATACGCACGAACTTATTCGGGCAAACCGCAGGATTTCCATCGATGCCGCCAATGAAAGGTTGGAAGATGTACTGAAAAAACTACTGGAACCCCTCAGAATCAACTACGAAGTGTCCGGGAGACGCATTCTGCTGAGTTCTCCCCCGGCCCAGTCGGGTGCTGTTCCGGAAATGGAAAGCCGGTCTTTCGCATTCACCGTCTCTGGCACAGTCAGTGATGACGGCGGCCAGCCGATGACCGGCGTGAACATACTGGAAAAGGGCACCTCTAACGGAGCTGTCACCGATGCGGAGGGCAGGTTCAGGCTGCAGGTTGCCGATGAAAAAGCCGTGCTGGTAGTCAGCTATATCGGCTATGCCTCTGAGGAAATACCCGTTAACGGCCGCTCTGAGATACCGGTAAGGCTGCTGCCGGACCTGCAATCGCTGTCGGAAGTGGTCGTCGTGGGTTACGGTACCCAGAAACAACGCGAAGTAACCGGTGCTGTAAGCTCAGTGACTTCAAAGGACATCAACGGAGTGGTGGTAACGGGTCTGGATCAGGCCATGCAGGGAAGAATGGCCGGTGTACAGGTCACCCAGAACTCGGGCGAACCGGGCGGTAACGTATCGGTGAGAATCCGCGGCCTGGGTTCCATTACTGGTAACAACGAGCCTTTGTATATTGTTGACGGAGTACCCTATGGGTCTCTGAATGCCATTAACCCGAATGATATTGAGCGCATAGATGTGCTCAAGGATGCGGCTTCCGCAGCTATATATGGTTCAAGAGGTAGCAATGGGGTAGTAATCGTCACCACGAAGCGCGGCGCGGCGGGAAAGGTTCAGGTAACGCTGGACGCCTACGCGGGAATCCAAAGTGCCTCACGGAAACTGGATTTGCTGAATGGCCCACAATTTGCCAGACTCGCCAATGAAAATCTGGTAAACGGTGGTCAAGAACCCAACCCCGCCTGGAGTAACCCCGACAGGGTGGCTAACACCGACTGGCAAGATGAAATCTTCAGATCGGCTCCCATTCAGAGCTACAACGTGAATATATCGGGCGGGAGTGAGAAGTCACGCTCATTGGTATCGGTGGGCTATTTCGATCAGGGCGGTATCGTGTCTCAATCGCATTACAAACGCTACACGGCGCGGATAAACAACGATTTCGACATCTCGCCCCGTTTTAAGGTAGGCTTCACGCTGAACGGCGCCTTCGAAGACAGGAGGGGAACCCGGACGGATCAAGGCAGTGCAAGCAGTACCCAGGGCGGTTTGATAACGACGGCGATTTCTCATCCGACCATTCCGCTGGTTGCCCCCCGGGAAGGGCTGTTCAGCGTCAATCCGGATGGGAGCATTGATCCGACCGGCAATATTTATTATGGCTACGACGGAACGGTTTTCGTTACCAGAGACGCCAATCCTATTTGGTACCCGCAACCCCTGAGTAACCCGGTGTACGCGTACGAAAAGTTGAGAGATGAAAGTTCCAGATCGCAGGAACTCCTGGCCGCTGCTTTCGGGGAATACGAACTGATCAAGGGCCTCAGGTTCCGTTCGGCCATCAACCTTACTTTTTCCAATAAAAACACTGAAAATTTTTGGAAAGGCATTCCCGTGCCTCAATTAGAAACCAGGGGGCTTTACGGAACTAATGCGCAATTATGGGGCGGGCCCAGTCAGGGCAATCAGTGGAACTGGATCAATACCGTGTCGTACAACAAAACCCTTGGCAGGCATAATTTTACTGCCCTTGCGGGTATTGACGCACTGAGATCCACCAATCAGGGTATCAGCATCAACACCCAAACAAACCCCAATGACCAGCCATTTGTAGATGGCGCGCCGCAGAATACCGCTACTAACCTCAGTTTCCGGACTGTATCCGGTGGCGCACCGAACCCGTATGCGCTGTTGTCTTATCTGGGGCGGATCACCTACGATTACGCCGGCAAATATCTCTTGACGGCCAATATCCGCCGCGACGGGTCCTCGAACTTCAACCCCGACGGCGACTATCAGTACGGAGTCTTCCCATCGGTTTCCGTAGGCTGGTTGATGTCCGAAGAGGATTTTATGAGAACCGTGCCATTTGTCAGCCAGCTGAAAATGCGGGCCAGCTATGGCGAGGTAGGTAACGAGGGCATACCATCATTTCGTTACCTGAGTACCTATGTCAACGAGGGAAACCGGAGACGGTATCCTTTAGGCCTGAACCAGGACCCGGTTGTGGGCTTTTATCAGGATCGGATTGGAACTGCTGATATTCGTTGGGAAACATCCACCCAGGCCAATGTTGGTATCGATGCCGCTTTCCTGAACAACAGCATTACCCTGACTGCCGATTACTACGTGAAGAAGATGGATGATATGCTGGGCGATTTCCCGCTACCCGCCTATGTGGGCGTTCGGAATAATTTTATAACCAGAAATGGATTCACGATGCAGAACAGCGGGCTTGAAATTGCCTTGGGTTACAACCGCCGGTTCGGTGACTTTGGTTTCTCTGCCGGTGGCAATTTTGCTACGCTGAACAACAAAGTAACCAGACTGACCGGCAACGAAACCGGATACGTCTCTTCAAATATTTCGGCCGGCGATGATGGCGGGGCGGAGACCCGTACCAAAGTAGGCGAGCCGGTTGGCAGTTTTTACGGCTACGTGACCGATGGCATTTTCCAGACCCAGGAAGAAGTAGATGCGAGCCCCATGAAAGGCTTGGCAGACGTAAGGCCCGGCGACCGCAGGTACAAAGACATAAGCGGCCCGGATGGGGTTCCGGATGGCGTAATCAATGACCGGGACCGGACGATTATCGGCAACGGGCTGCCCAAATATACTTTCGGCTTCAACATGAATCTGAATTTCAAAGGCTTTGACCTTTCCGTCTTGCTGAACGGCCAGTCTGGTCTCCAGATTGCCAACCAAACCAAATACTGGCTCAGCCACATGAAGTACAGCAACACCGCCGGAGGCATCAACAACGGCCTGACGGATTTACTGGAAAGCTGGACGCCTGAGAACGGGAGCAACACCTTTACGCGCAATACCCACGATGCTGCCCGGTCCAACAGATGGTTCTCGGACTTCAACATCGAAAACGGTGCGTTCCTCAGGGTACGTAACGTGCAACTGGGCTACACGCTACCGGAAGCAATCTCCCGTAAGGTGGGCATGAGTCGCTCCCGCGTATACGTAGCCGCTCAGAACCTGTTTACCTTCACCGAGTATAGTGGTTACGACCCGGAAATGGGAAGCCGGGTTCTCAATGGCAGGGGCAATGCCCTGCAGACCGGCGTTGATTTTGGCCGTTACCCGGTTTCCAGGATTTTCACCGGCGGGATCAACTTCCAATTCTAGTGGCTCATTGAACCCATTATCGCTTTAACATTTACTAATCTTATTCTAAAACATATGAAAAAGGCACTTGTTTATACTGCAATTCTCACCCTGCTTACGGTGTGGTCGTGCAGGGATAAATTTCTCGAATTCAACCCTCCGCCCAATCAGTTCACGGACGTCACGTTTTTTAAAACGGCTAATCAATTCAATTCTTTCATCATCGGAACGTACACTGAATTGCTCAGATTCAGCGATTGGACGCAAATGATGGGATATATTTCTCAGGAGGCGCGTCCCAAGAGCACAATCCCGATGGATCTTACTGCCTACATGGTGCCTACGCAAGACAGAATCAAAAATTACTGGCAATCGATGTACATGATGGGCAGCCGGTCCAATACGCTGCTGGCAAAGCTGAAGGAAGCCTCGGAAACGGTAAGCGAGGCTGACCGGGTCAGAATTGAGGGGGAATCCACATTTCTCCGTGGATTTGCTTACTTTAATATTGCCCGCGCCTTCGGCAACGCGCCATTGCTGTTAGATCCTTATTCCATCTCACAAACTACCGTAGAATGTACCCCGGAAGACCAGTTATGGGACCAGGTGATCGCTGATTTAACGGTAGCCAGTAAAAATTTGCCTACCCGCGCCGAATGGGGGGACGCCAACTATGGACGGGCTACCAAAGGCGCTGCGTTGGCTTTCCTGGCCAATGCCTACATGTACAAAAAGAATTGGGCAGCTGCTGCCAAAGCCTCCGAAGACCTGATCGCCCTGAACAGTTACAAGTTGGCAGTTACTCCGCGCGCGGCATTTACGGAAGCTTTGACCGTGGAAAATACCGGGGAGTCTATCTTCGAAGTGCAATACCGGGATGGCGGTTTTGAGTGGTCCAATCAAGTTCAAACCGGAAGCTTGATCGGGGCCTTTACCGCACCCGATGGCATCTCGGGCAATTATGCGCCGTTTGGCGGTTGGGGAGAAATGGTTCTTGGTCAGGACCTGAGGAACTCCATGGATTCCCTTGACGCAAGACGAAGCCTGATCGTGAGGGAAGGCGAAACCTACAAAGGCGAGCGGATGGCAGAACCCGTTGTCCTCGGCACTACATTTAAGCTTACCCAGAAGAACGTCGATTTTTCAACCAAGTTTTGGCTGGGCAAATCCGGCGATGTCGATGGCTCCAATATTTCGCTGATGCGTTACGCGGAGTTCCTGCTCAATTACGCCGAAATTCTTTTCGAACAAGGCAAAACTACGGAAGCCTACGCCCAGCTCAATGCCGTCCGGAACCGGGCCAAACTACCCGGTCTGCCCGTATCCGGCGACAGGGAAGTGTTTATGAAAGCCTTGATGAACGAACGACGTTGGGAACTGAATACAGAACCCAACATGTGGTTTCATTATACCCGTACCGGCAGACTTAAAGATTTAAAGGATGCCCAAGGCCAACCCTACGATCCTAAATATAACAAGCTTCCCATCCCGCAGTCGGAACGTGATCAGAATCCCAAAATTTGCCAAAATAACGGGTACTAAAAAGCCGCGTTAGCCACGCCAAAGCCGGAAAGGCTCTCCCCTACGGGAAAGCCTTTTCTACATTTAAAACCACGCGTTTACTACCGTAACGAAGTATGTTGCCCAACATCAATTACTGGCCGGGATTGCTGCTGCTCTCTCTCCTCTCCTGCCAGCCGGAGCACGCGCAGAAACGGCGGGCCACGCTGTTCGAGCCCGTTCCGGCCCGGGAAACCGGCATCGCTTTCGAAAATACCCTCACCCCCGACCTGGACAACAACATCTTCGAGTACGACTATTTTTACAACGGCGGCGGGGTTGCCGCCGCCGATTTCAACAACGACGGCCGCACGGACCTGTTCCTGGGCGGCAACCAGGTGGCCGGCAAACTCTACCTGAATGGCGGCGGATTCAAGTTCAGCGACGCCACCGAAGCGGCCGGCATCCGGACCACCGGCTGGTGTACCGGCGTGAGCGCGGCCGACGTGAACGGGGACGGCTGGCCCGACCTCTACGTGAGCCACGCGGGCCTGAACCACTCGCCCAACCAGCTCTTCATCAACGCGGGCAAGCAGCCCGGCGGCGCCGTGCGGTTTACCGAGCAGGCCGCGGCGTACGGCCTCGACTACCGCGGGTTTTCCACGCAGGCGGCTTTTTTTGACTACGACCGCGACGGCGACCCGGACATGTACCTGCTCAATCATTTCCAGGAAAAGAAAAACCCCAACTACCCCAAAACCAAAGTGCGCGATGGTTCGGCGCCGAGCAACGACCGGCTGTACCGCAACAATGGCAACAACACCTTTACGGAAGTGGGCCGCCAGAGCGGCATCACCAGCGAAGGGTACGGGCTGGGAATCGCCGTTGCCGACCTGAACGGCGACGACTGGCCCGACGTGTACGTGGCCAATGACTTTGCCTACGACGACCTGGTGTACATCAACAACCGGGACGGCACCTTTGCCGAAAAAGCCCGCGACTACCTCAAACACACTTCCCGGTTCTCGATGGGGTGCGACATTGCCGACTTCAACAACGACCTGCGGCCGGACATTTTCGTGGCCGACATGCTGCCCGACGACAACAAACGCCAGAAGCTGATGAGCATCGGCATCAACAACGACGTGTTCAATTTCTCCCTGGCCCAGGGGTACCTGCCGCAGTATTCCCGGAACGCGTTGCAGTTGCACAACGGCCTCAAGCCCGGCGGCGACGCCTCGTTTTCGGAAATCGGCCAGCTGGCCGGCGTGTACAAAACCGACTGGAGCTGGTCGGCGCTGTTTGCCGACCTGGACAACGACGGCTGGAAGGACCTCTTCGTTTCCAACGGCATTCCCCGCGACATCACCAACCTGGACTTTACCACCTACCGCAGCAGCCAGTACCAACAGGCCGGGTATGACTACCTGGCCGTGAAAAAGGGACTGCTCGAACGGGAGAAATCCCTGGAGCCGGTGGACAAGCCCAACTTTGCGTTTCGCAACAACCGGGACCTGACCTTTTCGGACCAGGGCCGGGCGTGGGGCCTGGATGCGAGGGGTTTTTCCAACGGGGCGGCGCTGGCCGACCTGGACAACGACGGCGACCTGGACCTGGTGACCAACAACCTGAACGCCCCGGCGTCGGTGTTCCGCAACAACCGGGAACGGTCGCCGGGCAACCACTACCTGTCCATCCGGCTGGCGGGGCGTTTTGCGGCGGGCACCAAGGTGAAGCTCACCCACGGCACCACCACGCAGTACGTCGAACACCACGTACACCGCGGGTTCCAGTCCACGCAGGAAGACCGGGTACACGTGGGCCTCGGCCCCGATTCGGTGGTGGACCGGCTCGAAGTGACGTGGCCGGACGGCCGGTCCCAGCAACTGGCCGGCGTACGGGCCAACCAGACGCTGGTGCTGGCGTACGGCGATGCCCGCGCAACCCCCGCCGGCGTCCAGCGGACGGCGGCCCCTCCCCCACTCTTCACCGACATTACGGCCAAGGCGGGCCTTACGGAAAGCCACCGGGAGAACCGGTACGAAGATTTCAACCTGGAGCCGCTGCTGCCCCACCGGTTTTCCCGCAACGGCCCCCGGCTGGCCGCCGGCGACGTGGACGGGGACGGCCTCGACGACTTCTGGATGAGCGGCTCGGCGTCGGTGGCCGGGAAACTGTTTTTGCAGGGGAAAAACGGTCAGTTCACGCCCCGGGAGATGCCCGACCCGGGCTACGAAGACGCGGGCGGCGCCTTGTTTGACGCCGACAACGACGGCGACCTGGACCTGTACGTGGTGTCGGGCGGCAACGAGTACAACCCCCTGACGGCGCCCTACCAGGACCGCCTGTATCTCAACGACGGGCGCGGCGGGTTTACCCGCCGGGCCGAAAGCGTGCCGACCGAATACGCCAGCGGCAGCGTGGCGGCGGCGGCGGACTTTGACCGGGACGGCGATACGGACCTGTTTGTCGGGGGGCGGGTGGTGCCGGGCCGCTACCCGCTGGCGCCGGAAAGCTTCCTGTTCACCAACGACGGCAAGGGCCATTTCACGGATGCCACCCGGCAGCTTGGTCCCGCACTCCGCGAGATGGGCATGGTCACGGACGCCCACTGGGTGGACCTGGACGGCGACGCGTTTCCCGAACTGGTGGTGGTGGGTGAATTCATGCCGGTCACGCCCTTTAAAAACAACCGCGGTGCGGGGCTGCAACCGATGGCCGGCACCGGCCTGGAAAGCCACCCCGGCTGGTGGTACAGCATCCGGAGCGGCGACTTTGACGGCGACGGCGACCAGGACCTGGTTGCCGGCAACCTGGGCGCCAACAACCGCTGGGGCGCCACCCCCACCACCCCCGTGAGCGTGTACGCCCGGCCCGTGCCGAGCGGCGCCGTGCTGCCCGTGCTGACGTACTTCCTGGACGGGCAGGAATGCACCGCCGCCGGCCGCGACCAGATTGCCGCCGTGTACCCGGCCATCAAAGCCCGCTTCAACAGTTACGCGTCTTTTGCCGGGCAGCCGTTTGCCGGCCTGTTTCCGGAAGAAGAAAGGCGGGCTTTCGGGCGGTTGCGGGCGACGGAACTGCGGTCCGTGTACCTCCGGAACGGGGGGAACGGGCAGTTTTCGCTGCACCCGCTGCCCGTGGAAGCGCAGTTTGCCCCGGTGCAGGCGATCCGGCCCGGCGACTTCAACCACGACGGCAAGCTGGACGTGTGGCTGGCCGGCAACGACTACACGCCGGACTTCATGACCGGGCGGTACGATGCTTCCCCCGGCGTGGTGCTCATCGGCGACGGGGGCGGAAACTTCGCCCCGCTGCCGTTTGCCCGCACGGGCGTATGGTTGCAGGAAGACGTCCGTTCCGTGATCGAGATAAATTACAAAGGCCGGAAGGGTTACGTGATCGGCGCCAACGACGCCCCGCTGCGGATCGTGCGCGGCCCTGAAGGTTCGGCCCGGCCGCAGTGATGTTCGATGGGCGATGGGCGATGTTCGGAGAAACCACCCCCGGCCCCTCCTTGAAAAAAGGAGGGAAGCTGTCCCTGTCGGTCCCACTGATGGGCATATGTGACGTGTATCTTTCCTTGCTATGCGGCCGTACCCGTAGAGTTCCCCTCCTTTTTCCAAGGAGGGGACAGGGGTGGTTTCTCCGAACATCGAACATCGAACATCGAACATCGCCTTCAAACAAGTCTGTCAGAAGCAACACGGCAACCTGCGGCAATTTTCACCAGATATGGGGATCAGCCCCGCCATTTTCAAACACAACCCCCTCAATGAACTTTACCCCGTACCGCGATTACGCAGCTGCCGGCCGGCGATTTTTGCTCCTCCTCACCATCCCCCTGCTGGTCCCCGGTTGCCTGTTTGCCCAGCAAAAACCCATGCGGCTCTGGTTCGACCAACCGGCCTACCAGCCGCGGGAATTTACCTACCAGGCCAGGGAGTTCACCAATCCTTTCCATTTTGAGAAAAAGGGCTGGTTTGAAGCCCTGCCCGTCGGCAACGGCCGGCTGGGCGCCATGGTGTTCGGTGGCGTCGTGCGGGAGCGGATTCAACTCAACGAGTCGAGCCTCTGGGACGGCTACCGTCGCGATGCGGCCAATCCGCTTTCGGCCAAGCACCTGCCCGAGGTGCAGCGGCTGATGTTTGCCGGGGAGAATGACGCCGCCGAAAGATTGGCCGAAACATCCATGAACGGCATTCCGCCCCGCATTTACCCGTACCAGTCGCTGGGAGACTTGTTCATCGAACCGCTCGATGCGCCCGAAGACACCCTGTACACCGGTTACCGGCGGTGGCTGAGCCTCGATTCGGCGGTGGCCGTTACGCAGTTCCGCCGGGGCGGGGTGACCTACCGGCGGGAAGTGTTCGCCGCCCACCCGTCGGACGTGATCGTTGTCCGGTTTTCCTGCGACAAGCCCAAAGGGCTGAACCTGCGGGTCCGGCTGACGCGGGAAAGGGACGCGGTGATGACCGCGGCGCCCGGGAAGCTCCGGGGCATCCTCATGCAGGGGCGGGTGGACCGGCCGCATGAGGGCACCGGCCAGCCGGCCGGGATGCAGTTCAGCGCCACGGTCGGGGCCCGCAGCGCCACGGGCCGCATCAGCGTATCGAAAGCGGGCATCATGACCGTCCGCGACGCCGGCGACCTGGTGCTGTACATCGTTGCCGCCACCAGTTATCACCACAAAAACCCCGCGCAGGCGTGCCGGAAAACCCTCCGCAAAGCCGTCCGCCGGCCGGTCGCGGCCCTGTACGGCGCCCACCTGGCCGATTACCGGTCGCTCTATGACCGGGTACGGATCGGCCTGTCGGACGCGTCGAACCCCGACGAACTGCCGCAGGACCGGCGGTTGAAAAGAGTGGCCGAAGGGGATTTTCAGGACCCTTACCTGTCCGAACTGCTGTTTCAGTACGGCCGTTACCTGCTCATTGCTTCCTCGCGGCAAGGCGGGTTGCCGGCCAACCTGCAGGGCATCTGGAACCAGAAGATGAACCCGCCGTGGAGTTCCGACTACCACCTCAACATCAACTTGCAGATGAACTACATGGCCGCCGAAACCGTCAACCTGGCCGAGTGTGCGCTGCCGTTGTTTTCCCTGATTGATTCGCTGGCGCTCCATGGCCGGCACACGGCGCAGGTTATGTACAACGCCCGGGGCTGGGTGGCCCATCACCTGACCGACGTTTTCTGGCGGACGGCTCCCGCCGACGGGGTGGTAGGCCTGTGGCCGATGGGCAGCGGCTGGCTGACCCGGCACCTGTACGACCATTACCTCTATTCCGGGGACACCGTTTTTCTGCGCCGGCGGGCTTTCCCGGTGATGCAGGAAGCGGCCCGGTTTTACCTGGATTTCCTGGTGCCGGTGCCGGCCGGTCTGCCCCTGGCGGGCAAACTGGTCACCAACCCGTCGCATTCGCCCGAAAATGCCTTTCAGAAAGCCGACGGCAAGCAGTACCAGTTTACGTACGGCGCCACGATGGACATGCAGATCATCCAGGAGCTGTTCACCCACTGCCTGCAAGCGATTGCCGTCCTGAGCGAATCCGGCCGGCCTTACGAACCCGAATTGAAGGCCGAACTGGAAAAAGCCCTGGCGAACCTGGCCCCGGTGCAGGTCAGTCCGCGGAGCGGCATCCTCCAGGAGTGGATGGAAGACTACGGGGAGCCCGAAATCGGCCACCGGCACATCTCGCACCTGTACGGTTTGTTTCCCGCCAACCTCATTACCGCCGCGACGCCCGGGCTGTACGACGCCGCCCGTAAATCGCTGGCAAGAAGGCTGGCCGGCAACCCCAACGCCGCCACGGAAGAAGCCGGCAACCGCTACAAGAGCTACGGCAGCTACCTGGACGGAAAAAGTTTCGGGGGGTGGCAGAGTGTGTGGATTTCGATGATGTGGCTCCGGCTGGGAGAGGCCGCCGAAGCCTACAAGCACCACCAGTACCAGCTCAAATACGGCATGAGGCCCAATTTCTTCGGCCAGGCGTACCAACTGGACGGCACCTACGGGTCGTCCATGGTGGTGGCGGAGATGCTGCTGCAAAGCGGTGCGGGGGCCCTGGACTTGCTGCCCGCCCTGCCCGCGGCCTGGCCGTCGGGGTTTGTGTCCGGGCTCCGGGGCCAGGGCGGCTTTGCGGTGGACGTCAAATGGGAAGGGGGCCAGCTTACGGAAGCCAGCATCCGGTCCGGGAACGGCGGCGAATGCCGGTTGCGGGTGGGCCGGCCGGTCCGCATTCTGAGCAACGGCCGGGAGGTTCCCGTGGTGAGGGCCGGCACCGGTGAAATTGTTTTTGCTACGCAGAAAGGCGGCGTGTATACGGTCGGTACATTGTAAACTGCACGAATGGTTATTTCGGGTTAGTGCCCTTTGGCTGTCATTCCCGGAGGGAATCAGGGTAGTCATCGTCAGACAATGCCTGTCAGTACGAAGATTGGCTTTGGGAATGACAGCGAGGGGAGGATTTGCCGCAATACCGATTTACGCCCTTTACTGTGTGGTCAGCACATCGTTGGCAAAATAGGATGATCAGGGGCTTAGGGTTGTGAGGGGTGGGTTGTGAGGGGTGGTAACAGGATAATTTCTAATGGGTTGGTGAGGGGTGGTAATGTGCTGGATGGGGGTAGTGAAGATAGGATGGTGAATGGTTGATGAAGCGGGAAGTGGGGTTTGTTCTTTTTGGCATTGCCCCAAAAAGAACCAAAAAGGTCTAGGCCCAATGATGCTTCCCCCCGCCAGGCAACCCGCCCCTCGCCATTGGGCCGGGCCCACGCGCC
>CADCTQ010000338.1 GCA_902805615.1 uncultured Cytophagales bacterium | reverse complement strand
ACGACCGGGACTGGAAAAGAATTAAATAAGCCAACCATCCCCCGCCCCAACCATTCGTACTTTTTTCCACAGGTACCTTGTTTCGCATAGTACCTTCCGTTACCTTTGTTCCGTAAGAATGGATTGAATGCTAACGGTTTCGCCATGAATGTAGAAAACACGCAGGTGCAGATGCGGAAGGGAATTTTGGAGTTCTGCATCCTCCACATCATCTCCCGCGGGGAGGTATACGCTTCGGACATGCTCGAGGAACTGACCGCCGCCCGCATCATGGTGGTGGAGGGCACGCTGTACCCCCTGCTGACCCGCCTCAAAAACGCGGGCCTGGTGGAGTACAAATGGGTGGAATCCACCTCGGGCCCACCCCGCAAGTACTACACCCTCACCGCGACGGGCCGGGTGTTCCTCGAAAGCCTCCAGCAGACCTGGGAAGAGCTGGTCAACTCCACCAACCAGATCATCGTCAAGCACAGCACCCACCGCAACGGCCGGGCAAGCGCGTAATTAGCCGTAATTCGCCAGTCGTAAGGGGATCGGGACGGAAATTTCCCGCGGGGAACGGAAAAGACTGGTTACGCAAGGCAATGCCGGCCATCAACGGACAAGTTTCCTTCCCGATCCACTTACGACTTACGACCGGCGACTTACGACTCACTTTCACCCAAGATTTCAAAGCTTTCAAGCATGAAAAAGACGATCAGCATCAACATAAGCGGCATTATTTTCCACATTGAGGAAGACGGTTACGAAAAGTTGAAAAACTACCTGTCGGGCATCGGGCGGTACTTTGCCACCTACGAAGACAGCCAGGAGATCATCGCCGACATCGAGGCCCGCATCGCCGAAATCTTCCTGGGCAAGGTCAATGCCGGCAAGCAGGTCATCACCGTCGAAGACGTGGACACGCTCATCGTCACGATGGGCACGACTTCCGATTTTGAGGCCGTGGTGGAGGAAGAACCAATCTACGGCCGTTCGCGGTACGCGGGCCGGTCGGGCGGCGGTGCGGCCACGGCCACCCTGCCCCCGCCGGTGACCACGGCCACGGGTCCCCGCAAACTGTTCCGCGACCTCAACCGCAAACTGGTGGGCGGCGTGGCCTCGGGCGTCGCCAACTACTTCCGGATGGACCCTTTGTGGATTCGCCTGCTTTTCCTGGCTACGCTGCTGGACCTGTTTGCCCTGCCGGGTTCCCTGTCGGGGCCTACCTTCATTGTCTACGTCATCCTGTGGATCGTGCTGCCGGGCACCTACGTCTCCCCGGAAGAGGACCAGAAGGTAAAAAAGCTGTACCGCGACCCGGATACCCGCGTCATCGGCGGGGTGTCGGCCGGCATTGCCGCCTTCTTCGGCATCGAGGTGACGGTGGTGCGGCTGCTGTTCGTGCTGAGCATCTTTTTCTTCGGCACCGGGGTGCTGCTTTACTTCATCCTCTGGGCCATCACGCCCGAGGCCCGCACCCTTACCGAACGGATGCGGATGCAGGGCGAACCCGTCACGCTTTCAAACATCGAATCCAACATCAAAAAGAGCCTGCGGGAGGACGACAGCCCCGAAGAGAACGTGCTGGCCCGCATCCTGCTGTTTCCCTTCCGGCTGGTAGCGGCCCTGTTTTCGGCCGTGGGCCGGGCCCTGGCGCCGATTGCCCTCTTCCTGCTCGAAGCCATCCGGGTGGCGGCCGGCCTGCTGCTGTTGGTGATCGCCGTCTCGCTGTTCTTCGCCCTGCTTACCGTGCTGGGCGCCGGCCTGGGCTGGTTCAGCGGCTCCTACCAGTACCTGCACGTAGGCCCCTTCCCAATTGACATGCTGCGGGAAAGCGTGCCGGCGGCCACCCTCATCGCCGGGTTCTTCTTCGCGCTGATCCCCGTCGTGTTCGTGGGCCACCTGGGCCTCATCCTGCTCACCAAGCGGTCACTGATGCGGTCGCCGGTAGGCTGGACACTGTTCGGCCTGTGGCTGCTGAGCGTGGTAGCCCTGAGCGTAACGCTGCCGGCGGCCTTCGCCAACTCCCGCACCGAGTCTTCCTTCGAAGAAACGGAGCAGTTCCCCGTGCGCAATGGGGCGCTGTACCTCGACGTGCAGGAAGCCGGCCACGAAACCTACCGGCGGACGAACCTCTACCTGGAAGGCTACAACGGCAACGGGCTGAAGCTGGTAAAACGGTTCCAGGCCGACGGCCGCAACCGCGAGGAAGCGCGGGCAAACGCAGCAATGGTGTCCTACAACGTGCAACACAACGACACGGTGCTCCTGTTCGACCAGAACTTTGACTTTAAACCGGGGGCCAGGCTCCGCGACCAGCGGCTCGACCTGACGTTGTACGTGCCTTACGGGCAGCCCTTCGGCATGGACGCAAACCTGGGCCACATCCTGCGCAACGAAGCGGCGAATGAGCTGGCCGACGACCGCCGCTGGGTGTTTACGGCCGGCAAGGGACTCGAATGCCTCAACTGCCCGCCCGAAGCCGAAGACGAATCCGGCCAGCCCGGTTCCCGCTCGGACCTGCGCGACTTCAACCGGGTGGAGGTGAAAGGTCCCTTCGTGGTGACGGTGGAAGGCGGGGGTGAATACGGCGTGAACGTGCAGGCCGACAACGACCAAGCCGACGACATAGAGGTGCAGGTGGAAGGCGACCGGCTCCGCATCCGCTACCGCAACGAAGCATTTCCGGAAAACTACGGCGACCGCGACCGCATCCGGGTCAGCGTCACCATGCCGCAGGCCCTCCGCGGGCTCGACCTGGGCGGCGCTGCCAATGCCACCGTGCAGGGCTTCGGCGACCTCGACGACCTGGACCTGCAACTGGCCGGCGCCTCTACGGCCATCCTGGAACTGGCGGCCAACCGCATCGAGGCCGAACTGAGCGGGGCCTCGCAGCTTACCCTCAACGGCCGCACCGACCGGCTGGAGGCCCGGGTAAGGGGCGCCTCCCAGCTCGAAGCTGCTGACCTGGCCACCGAGGAGGCCATCGTGGACGCCAGCGGCGCGGGCGTAGCCCACGTGCAGGCCAA
Organism: uncultured Cytophagales bacterium; assembly: GCA_902805615.1. Lineage (GTDB taxonomy): Bacteria > Bacteroidota > Bacteroidia > Cytophagales > 172606-1 > CADCTQ01. Next base: position 9,349 of record CADCTQ010000338.1, on the reverse strand, counting down.
CCGCACCCTGGAAGCCGAAGCCAGCAGCGCCGGGCGCATCCGCTACCGCGGCAACGCCAGCGTGCGCGTCAACTCCTCCACCGCCGGCACGGTGGAACGGGAAGAATAGGGCTTCAATGGCTAACGTTTAACGCCCGGTGTCCCGCCTGGAGCAGTTCGTCTGGCTTTGAAGAAAATACACTGGACTTACGTAAGGGACCAGGATCGTTAATGGCAGCGCAGTAAGTCGCGTAGGGCGCAATCTGGGCAGAACCTCCGGCTATACTTCCGGCTATCCGTCAGCGCAGGGGTGACGGCGTCCGGGCAGTCCCGTAGGAAAGGAATACCCGTAGGGAAGGAATATTGGTAGAACCCGCCTCCATAGTATGTGCAGCAGTCCCGTAGGGACGACATATTGGTTGAATACACGTCTATACGTTAGTGCAACAGTCCCGTAGGGACGCAATAATGGTGGGGCAATTACCGGCTGAACGAGGCCGGACAATTACCACACCCATTTCGTGCCCACGGATCACCAATATGTCGTCCCTACGGGACTGCTGCACATACTGTGGAGGCGTGTTCTACCAACATTCCTTCCCTACGGGTATTCCTTTCCTACGGGACTGCCCGGACGCCGCCACCCTTGCGCTGACGGATAGCCGGAAGTATAGCCGGAGGTTCTGCCCAGATTGCGCCCTACGCGACTTACTGCGCTGCCATTAGTATCTCACGGACGACTTTAGGGGGCGGTTTGCGCAAGTCCCCGAAATATAATGCGGGCGTCAGGCATTGGCAACGAGAGGTTTGGCATTGATCCTTCCTGCTACCGCGGGAAGGATTTTATTTTTACGGGATGGGGGCCGGCGGACGGTTTGGGGTGCAAAAGGCTGTGGGGCAACGCGATTCGCGCCCTGCCGTCCCCGGCAAGGGCCCCGGGCGGCCAAAAGCGGCGGACGGCGGACGGGGGAGGCGCGAAAACTCTTGGTGTAGGTAACGCCCCGGAGCCTGAAAAAGTAGGATATTTTTTTTATCTTGGCGAACCTATGTTGCATTACCAATCCTCTCTTTTGCAAGATTCCTTCCGGCACAAGGGCATGCGCCGGGCGCTGGTCAGGCAAATCGCCGGCAAGGGCATTCGCGACGAGGCCGTGCTGGGCGCCATCGAAAACGTGCCCCGGCACCTTTTCCTGGAAGCCGTCTTCCTGGAGCAGGCTTACGAGGACAAAGCGTTTCCCATCGGGGAAGGCCAGACCATTTCGCAGCCTTACACGGTTGCCTACCAGACGCAGTCGCTGGGGGTGCAGAAGGGACAAAAAGTGCTGGAGGTCGGCACCGGCTCGGGCTACCAGGCGGCCGTGCTGGCCGAACTGGGCGCCAAGGTGTACTCCATTGAGTTCAATAACCTGCTGTTTCACCGCACCCGCAACCTGCTCACGCAACTTAGGTACCCGATTCACGTTTTCTATGGGGATGGTTCGCGGGGGTTGCCCGGCTACGCGCCTTACGACCGCATTCTGGTGACGGCCGGGGCGCCGGCCGTACCGGCAGCCCTTACCGAACAACTCGCGCCGGGGGGCGTGCTGGTCATTCCGGTGGGCAACGCCAAAAGCCAGGAAATGCTGCGCATCACCCGCCTGCCGGACGGCAAACTCCGCGAAGAAAAGTTAGACCGGTTCAGTTTTGTGCCCCTTTTGGGCCAGGACGGCTGGAAGTAGTTTATATTTATTGACAACCTATTATTTTTGTACGTTACAGGGCCGATATATACCTCATTTTAGCTATGGTAAAACCATCACCGCGTTCTTGGGTAGTGATTTGGATTGTGGTAATCCTCCTTCCAATGCTGGCGTACGCCCAGCCCCGCCGCGGCGGACCCCTGCGCAATTCCCGGCTCTACCGCGGGTACAGCAACTACGGCATCATGAAACTGGCCGTCGGCTCGGGCACGGCTACGTACTTCGGCGACCTGTGCGAAACCGGCGACTGCCTCAACGCCCGGCCCTACGTGAACCTGGGCTTCAACTACCGCTTCGGGGGCCGCGTGCAGGTGCGGGGCGAATTTGCCTATTTCCGGATGGCCAACAAGGACCTTGGGGGCAAGAACACCCGCCGCAACCTTTCCTTCCGGTCGGGCAACCTCGAACTGGGCGCCACGGGCGTCTTCGAACTGTTCCCCTACAACAAATTCTTCCGGCAGCGCCCCCTGTTCAGCCCCTACACCTTCGTGGGCGTGGGCGTGGCCTACATTGCCCCCCGCGCCCGGCTGGGCGACGAGTGGTACACGCTGCCCCGGTACAACACCGAAGGCATCAACTACAGCCAGTTCGTGCCCGTGATTCCCATGGGCATCGGCGTCTCCATTCCGCTCAACCCCATCCTGGACCTCAACCTGGAAGCCAGCTACCGCAAAACCTTCTCGGACTACCTCGACGACGTGAGCACGGTGTACACCGACAACGCCGCCCTCCGGGCCCGCGACCCCATTGCCGCCGACCTGGCCGACCGGACCAAGGAAATCACGCGGCCGGGCTACGACTCGCGGGACGGCCTGCACTGGAACGCGGGCCACAAACGCGGCAACCCCGACAAAAAGGACGGCTACGTGGTGCTGGCGGCCAAGCTCGAATACACGCTCAACCCGCTGGTAAAGGTGCGCCGCCAGAACATCAAGTTCCGCCGCCCCCGGTTCTCCAGCGGCGGCTCCGGCGGCTCCCGCGGGGGCAGCCGCAGAAAGCGGTAACCGTCACGCTGCACCAGTCATTCATGCGTACTTTTGAATGTTGAATGCAAGCGCACGCAGCCCTTCGCATTCAACATTTCTCATTCCTATGCTTACTCCCAAAAACGCCGCCGATTCGCTCACGACCATGACGGAGCTGGTATTGCCCAACGATACCAACGGCCTCAACAACCTGATGGGCGGACGGCTCATGTACTGGATGGACATTGTTTCGGCCATTGCCGCCCAGAAACACTCCAACCGCCTGGTGGTCACGGCCTCGGTGGACAACATTTCCTTCTCCGAACCCATCGGCCTGGGCAACGTGCTCACCCTGCGGGCCCACGTGACGCGGGCTTTCAACACCTCGATGGAAGTGTACATTGAAGCCTCGGCCGAAGACATTCCCAACGGGCTCAAGTTCAGCACCAACAAGGCTTTCTTCACGTTCGTGGCCCTCGACCGGGAAGGCAAACCCACGCAGGTGCCCGAAGTCATTGCCAACACCCCCGAAGAAAAAGCCCTCTTCGACAGTGCCCTCCGCCGCCGCCAGCTCCGCCTCATCCTCGGTGGCCGCATGAAACCCAACGACGCCGCGGAACTGAAGTCGATTTTCGAGGAATCGAAGAAATAAAGGAGACCGGAACGAACGGAGACTGGAACGAGAGGAGACCGCAGACCGGAGGAAGGGAGACCGGAGGAGGATCGGGAACGGACCTTGGCAGCACGCCGGCAGGGATGGTTTCGGTGGAGATGGGAGAAAGGGAAAAAGAATTGTTCCGTAGCCATTTTTGAGCCTGCTGAAGATACAGCGCATTCAAACAAAAAGCCCGCAGACGTTTCCATCTGCGGGCTTTCCACTTTTGTAGACCAATATCGTTACCGTCCTCCGGTTTCCCTTCCTCCGGTCTGCGGTCTCCTTTTTTACGCTTCTACCAGCTTCTTGCTCTTGTCGAGGATGTCGTTGAAGCGGCGTTCGGGGCGGCCTTTCCAGGAATGCTTGTGGTAGGCGTACCCGGCGATGAGCGGCATGGCAATGGTTGCCTCGGCCCAGATCATCTGCTCGTACACGGTATCCACCTTGCCCCACGAGCAGGCTTCCTTCAGCGTAGAACCCGACAGGGCGCCGTCCCGTTCGTCGGCCACCGTGATCTGGATGGCGTACTTGTGCATGGGCGCCTCTTTTTCCAGGATGTCGCAGGCGACCACGATGTCCTGCACGAAGTTCTTGGGCACGCCGCCGCCGATCATGAACAACCCTGAATCCGGGTTGGCAAGCTTCACCTTGGTGATTTCCAGGAAGTCCTTGGCCGAGTCAATGGACAGGTGGCTGTCGGGGTTGTGCCACTGGTGGTGCACCAGGCCAAAACCGGCCGAACAGTCGGAGAAAGCGGGTACGAAGATCGGAATGCCCTTCTTGTAGCAGTTCCACACGATGGAATCTTCGCGGAAGGCGGCGTACCGTTCGTTCTCGTCGAGGTAGCGGCCCATCTCGCGGATGAATTCGCGGGAAGAGTGCGGCACCTTGGGCAGCTCGTTGCAGAGCTGGGCAATGGTATCGTCGCAGATGCGCAGGTCTTCTTCGTCAATGAACGTATCGTAAATGCGGTCAATCATCAGTTCGCGCAGTTCCTGGTCGTCAATGCCGAACTGCGTGCCGACGTAGTGCTTGAAACCGAGTGCTTCAAAGAAATCCTGGTCCACGATGTTGGCGCCGGTAGACACGATGGCGTCCACCATGTTGTGCTTGATCATGTCCACGATCACGTGCTTCAGTCCGGCGGAAATCAGCGAGCCGGCCAGCGTCAGGAACACGGCGCAGTCTTTGTCTTCCTGCATCATGTTGAAGATCCGGGCGCCCCGGGATAAGTTGCGGGCCTGGAAGGCCATGTTGCCCATTGCGTCCACCATCGGCACGACGTCGTGCGCTTTGATGTCAATGTGCTCGATGGTCGCCTGCAACAATTCTCTTTTTCTTGGGTTCTGATCTTTGTTCATTTTAGAACAGTGTGTTTGAATAAGTTAGAAATAGAACAAATGACCGGACTGTTAAGAAGCAGCTTCTTATTTCAAACGGCTCAGCAAGATTACAAAAAACGATGCCCGATAGTTCGGTGCCGGGGCGGTTTTTTGGGTTTGGCGGGAAAATTTTTACCTGTCCAATGGTACACTGATGGTTATGATTAATTATGATTAAGAAGGTACCGACGAACCGGAATAGGTGCGTCCACTACATTTTTATCATAACAAATCATAACCATCAGTACCCATCAGTGTACCAGTACCCATCCGTGTACCATCCGTATACCCTTGCAACCAATTGCCGCCGGCATCGTACACCCAAACGTTACTTTTCACCTTTTTGTCATTCAGACCACCGGGTATCCTGCGTGAACCCCGCTTTTCCCGATGCGGGCCGTAAAAAGCGCACCCGAATGCAATGAAACAGGTTTTTTATTGCGTCAAAACGCAAAAAAGCGCATTTCTTCGCCGTGGGAGGACGTAAAATGCGCGCCTTTTGTGCATTTTTGTGAGATAAAATATAATTTTCGTTGTTACTATCCGGTATAGGCATTGCGCCAACTTCCGGGTTACTTCCGGTGCACGGGCCCTTCTGGGGTGTATTCCCGTGAAATGCATTGTTTTTCGTTTTTTTTGACCCGAATGATCGTAAAACTGCTAGAGTTAGTGGATATTAAAACCGGCATTACCTTCCGCAATCGCCTGCTCGACAACCTGAACGGGGAAGTAGAGGTAATCCAGATGAAAGACGTGGATGCCCGATGCGTGATTTCCGACCGCCTCATGCGCATCAGCGCCGACCTTGTCAACCCCAAGCACCTGCTGCAACCGGGCCAGCTCATCCTGCTGGCCAAGGGCAAGTCCACCCGGGCCTGCCTCATCGGGGATACGGGCCGCAAGCAGGTGATTTCCTCCGCCTTTTTCTCCCTCAAGGTCAAAACGCCCGCGCAGGTGCTGCCGGCGTACTTGCAGTGGTACCTCAACCTGCCCCAGGCCGAGGGCTATTTCCGGGCGCACGCCTCCGGGACCAGCATGTTTTCGCTGCCCATGAGCGTACTCAAAAACCTCGAAGTTCCCCTGCCCTCCCCCGACGTGCAGCACCAGGTACTGGAAGTGGTGCGGGTGCGCCGGGAAGAAAAGCGAACGCAGCAGGCCCTGGAGGAGAAACGCGACGAATACATCCGCGAAGCCCTGCTCCAGCGCATCCTCACCGAGTAGCACACTGATTGGTTAGGATGATTATGATTGATTATGATTCTTTCAGATCAGTCCTAATCATAATCATCATAATAGATCAGTGTACCATTCAAGCAGTGTACCATATCAGTCATCAATAATCAACTTTTCACCTATGGATAAGGAGTTTGTGGTTGCCATCACGGGGCTGTACCGGAAATTCAAGGACAAAGACCGCTCCGTGGGGACGTTCCGGCACTTCCTGGCGGGCCTGGTCCTGCGGTACGTGTACGACACCCGGCGACTGCCCACCGCCCTGGTCCCGGAAAAAGACCTGCCCCGGGAACTGGCTTTTCCGTTCAAAAACACCCCGCCGGCCGCGGTAGCCCCGTTGCTCGACAACCTGCTGGCGGGACTGGCCGGGCACCCGGCGGTCCGGAACGCCTGCGCCGACGTGTCTTTCGCCAAATGGGTGGGCAAAGATGCTCTCCACCGGCCGGCGCGCCTGGCGGCGCTGGTGGCCGAACTGGGCAGCCTCTCCTTCGGCGCCAACGCGGCGGAGGTGGCCCGCAACGGCCTCGCCGTGGGCTACCTGCTGGAGAAGTACGCCGAAGAAAACTTCCACAAGCACGGCTTCCTTTACACCCCCAAAAGCCTGGCAACGCTGATGGTGCGGCTGGTGAACCCGGCCCCCGGCCAGACCGTGTACGACCCGGCCTGCGGGCTGGGCAACCTGCTGGTGCAGGCGGCCCACGAAGGCGACGTGCCGGCCCAGGCCCTGCACGGGGCCGAACCCGACGAAAACTACCGTCGGCTGGCCTACTTCAACCTGTTTTTCAGCGGCCTCTACGGGGCGCAGGTGACGGGCAAAGACAGCCTGGCCGAAGCCCGCAAGGCCCGCCGCCCGGCCGAAACCTACGACTGCGTACTGCTGCACCCGCCCTTCGGCGACCTGCCGCTGCTGCCCAGCCAGCCCGAAGGGTTGCCGCTCCTGTTCAACGGCGCGGCCCCGGCCAAGAACGGGCGGTCCCGGGCGACCGCGCCGGACGAAGATTTCCTGTCGCTGCTGCTCCGTTCGCTGGCGGCCACGGGCCGGGCGGCGGTGATCGTGCCCCACGGGGTGCTCTTCAAGATGGGCAACACCTACCAGGTGCGCAAGCTCCTCGTAGACCACAACCTCATTGACGCCGTGGTGGACCTGCCGCCCAACGTGTTCTACAGCTGCAAAACCAACGTGGCCCTGCTGGTGCTCGACAAGGCCCGGGCGCACCGCGACATTCTCTTCGTGGATGCGACGGCCCACTTCGAGCCCGACCGCCGCCGCAACCGGATGCGTCCGCACCACGTGGAGGCGCTGGCGGCGGTGCACCGGGATTTTGCCCCCGTGGCCGGCCTGGCCGCCCGGCTGCCCGGCGGCGCCCTGCGGGGCACGCCGCACGACTACAACCTGACGCCCAAGCGGTACGTGCAGCCGGCCGCCGCCGCCGGGCCCGACCTGTACCGGCTGCGCCAGGAAATGGACGACCTGCACGAAAAGCTCGGCCGGGTGCACGCGCAGCTTGAAGGGCACCTCAAATCGCTGCTCGAAACCACCTGAGCCGGGGGGAAGAGAAGACGCGCGGCAACAGTATTCCGGGCGGCGGTTTGATAATCCCCGTTTGTATGCTTATTTTGAGAACGAATTGCAACGTAGGCATACAAATCCGGGCCGATGCAGTCGCAACCCGGACGTACGCGAAAGCATTGACGGTGGCATTGGCGGTAAGACGGGCCGTATCTCCGGGATATGGCCTATCTTACCGCCGGTAGTGCCCCGGCCGTCGTCGGCAAGACGCTGACAGCCGGCGTATCCTTTCGCGTACGTCCTTTATGGGGCACTCCCGGCTTACTTTTTCCCGAGCAATGATCGAACAAAGCCCCCTTCCTCCCGTGGTGCCGGCTGCCGGCGCGGCCCGGCCCCGGCTGTTGTCGCTGGACGTGTTTCGCGGCATCACCGTGGCCGCCATGATCCTGGTGAACAACCCGGGCAGTTGGGGCCACGTGTACGCCCCGCTGCGGCACGCCGAGTGGAACGGCTGCACGCCGACCGACCTGGTGTTCCCGTTTTTCCTGTTCATCGTCGGCGTGGCCATCACCTACGCCCTGGGTTCGCTGCGGGGGCGGCCCGAGGCCCACGGGGCGGCCATCGGGCGCATTGCCAAACGGAGCCTCATCCTGTTCGGCTTAGGCTTGTTCCTGGCCCTGTTCCCTTCCTTTGATTTTGCCACGGTGCGCATTCCCGGCGTGTTGCAGCGGATCGCGGTGGTGTTCCTGGTGTGCGGCATCGTGTTCCTCAAAACCGGCGTGCGCACCCAGGGGTGGCTGATGTTGGGGTTGCTGGTGCTGTACTACGTGCTGATGTGCTTCGTGCCGGTGCCCGGCGTGGGCTTCCCCAACCTGCAACCCACCACCAACCTGGCGGCCTGGGTGGACAACAAGCTGCTGGCCGGTCACCTGTGGCGGGCCAGCCGGGTGTGGGACCCGGAGGGCCTGCTGAGCACCTTGCCGGCCATTGCCACCGGCCTGTCGGGCCTGCTCACCGGACACTGGATTCGCCGCGAGGTAGCGCCGGCCGAGAAAGTCACGTGGATGTTCGTGTTTGCCAACGCGGCGGTTGCCGCCGGCCTGGCCTGGAACTACGCCTTTCCCATCAACAAGTCGCTGTGGACGAGTTCGTACGTGCTCTACACGTCGGGGCTGGCCCTCAACGGCCTGGCGCTGTGCTACTGGCTGGTGGACGTGAAGGGCTACCGCGGCTGGACCAAACCTTTCCTGGCCTTCGGGGTCAACGCCATCACGGCCTTTTTCCTGGCCGGCCTGCTGCCGCGCCTCCTCAACATGATCCGGGTGACCGGCGCCGACGGGAAGGAAACCGGCCTGCAAGGCTACCTCTACCAGACCTTATACACGCCGCTGCTCTCTCCCCACAACGCCTCCCTCGCCTGGGCCCTCTCCTACGTGCTGCTCTTCCTGGCCCTGGTCTGGTGGATGCACCGCCGCCACATCATCATCAAAGTGTAGGCAAGTAAGCAATGGACAACCGGCAGCAGGCAGTGGATTCAACCACGGCATGAAAGCAGCACGAAAGCATCAACGCACCCATTCCCAAACGCTCAAACTCCTTAACTCCCAAACTCCCCAATGTCCCCATTCGCAGCCGAGCTGGTCGGCACCATGTTCGTATTCGTGCTCGGCGGCGGCGTCGTGGCGGGTACGATTCTCAGCAAGACAAAAGCCTCCGGTTCGGGCTGGATCGTGATTACCCTGGGCTGGGGCTTCGCCGTGGCGTTCCCCGTGTACGCCGTGGGCGGCATCAGCGGCGCCCACCTCAACCCGGCCGTTACGCTGGCCCTGGCCGTGGCCGGCGACTTTCCCTGGGAACAGGTGCCGGCTTACGTGGCGGCCCAGGTG
>CADCTQ010000337.1 GCA_902805615.1 uncultured Cytophagales bacterium | reverse complement strand
AACACCACCAGCCCTTTGCGGGCCCACACTTCGCCCACCGACCGGTGCAGCTTTCCTTTGAGCACGGCCATGGGGTGGAAGCCCGACAGGTACAGGGCGGGGTAACTGCCCGCCAGCAGGCCGGTCAGCACGGTAATGCCCAGGCAGGCGGCCACCAGGCCCGGCCGGGCGTCGAGGACCAGGGCTTTGCCGGTGATCCGGTTGAACTCGGGCAGGAAGAGCGACACCAGCAGCAGGGCCGTCAGCAGCGACAGGAACGCCATCCCCAGCGACTCGCCCAGGTACTGGCCCACCAGGGCGCCGCGCCCGGCGCCAATGGCTTTTTTGATGCCCACTTCCTTGGTCCGGCGCGAGGCCTGGGCCGTAGACAGGTTGGTGAAGTTGATGCAGGCAATGAGCAGCACGAACAGGGCAATGGCCGAAAACAGCCGCACGTACGCGATGCGTCCGCCCGTTTGCACGCCGTTTTCGTAGCCGCCGTACAGGTACCCGGACGAATAGGGCCGCAGAAACACGGTGCGGAACGTATTTTCGTCTCTCCGCTGGTGCAGGCCGGCCAGCCGGGCGTTGAGCCCGTCCACGTCAGCGCCCTCCCGGAGCATCACGTACGCCCCCGGGCCGGTGTTCCCCCACTCCAGCACCCACGGCGACTCGTCCTTGAACGTTTCGAACGACAGGGCGAAATCGAACTGCACCGACGAATTGGCCGGGGTGCCTTCGAAAACGCCCGACACGAGGTACGATTGCTGGCGCTGGAATTCGACGGTCTTGCCCACCGCGTCGGGGGTGTTGAACAGGCGCAGGGCCAGTTCGCGGGAAATGACGATTGCGTTTTTGTCCCTGAGCACCCGGCCCGCCTCTTCCGCCGGCAGGCCGTACGGGAAGATGCTGAAATAATCGGGCCCTACGTACTGGCCGGTGGCCTTCACGCTGCGTTCTCCGGCCGAGAGGGTGAATTTGCCGAACCAGGCGGGCGGCGCCACGGCCGCGGCGTGCTCGATTTCCGGGAATTCGGCGGCCAGCGTTTCGGCCATCAGCCCCGACGATTCGTGGGTGGTTCCCACCGTGCTCCCCTCCTGCCGGTGTTCCATCACCTGGTACAGCCGGCCCTCCCCGGGGTGAAACTTGTCGAAGTGCAACTCGTCGTTCACCCACAGGTAGATGAGCAGGGTGCAGGCCATGCCCGTCGAGAGGCCGACCAGGTTGATGAAGAACGAACCGCGGAACCGCCGGAAGGTGCGGTAGGCCAGGAGCAGGTTGTGCCGGATCATAAGGCGGAGAGGTTGGGTAGAACGCAACAACGGCCGGCGCCACGCGGGCGGCCAACCGGGTTTGCTGCGCGCAATCCCGGTGCCACCTTTGAAAAAGGGCCTCTCGTTGCGCCATTCTTGCCCTCCGCGCCGTGCTGCTGTCCAGATACGGACACGCGTGGGCGGACGCGGGCAGCGCAATCCCGCGGAACCGGGCGCGGCAACGTCTTGCCTGCTCCCGCGTCCGGTTTCGCGCCGTCCCGGCCGGGACGTTACCCCTGCACCGTCTCCGTCCGCTTGCGGCAAATGGCTTCGCTGATCCGGGTGAGGGCGGCAATCTCTTCGGCGGAGAACTCGTAGGGCACGGGCTTGGCAATGCCGATGGTGCCGTAGAGCTGGCCGTCGAGCAGCAGCGGCGCGGCCAGGGAGCCTTCCATCTGCGTGTCTTTGGCCGAGGGCCGGGCCACGCCCGAAGCGTCGGTTTGCAGGTTGCACACCTGCACGGCCTCCCGGCGTTCGGCGGCAATGCCGGCCATGCCCTTGCCGATGGGAATGACGGTCATTTTGGGCAGCAGGAACGCGGGAATGCCCGTCTGGGCCGCCAGGTGCAGCAGGCCGTCGGCGGGGTCGAGGAAGTGGATGGTGCCGGTGGTGCAGCCGAAGGCCGCCAGCGTCTGGTCGAGCAGGGCCTGCCAGTCGGGGGACTGGGGCTGCCGGAGGGCATCGAGAATGGGAGTGATCGGGGTCATGGGGAGGGTTGAAAAAGGATTGAATCGCCCAAAATTACCCATTTGCCCTTTACCCACCCTCACTTCCACGCCCTGGCGGCGCGTGATAAAAATCACCCGGGCGCCGCCCCGCTTTTCTTTCTACCCCGCCAACCCCTAAGTTTGCGCCGGCAACGGGACACTGCCCGTCACGTTAAGGGGGTTACCGGCCACGGGTTCTCCGGCGGGCAGGGCATTATCCGGCAGCGTACTTATGATCAGAGTCTTTTACGGAAACGGCAGCGAACTGCACTGGGAGAAGAACCCGGCCACCCTGCGCGGCAGGAGCGACCAGCACATCATCTGGGTAGACCTCCAGGAGCCCTCGCAGGAAGAGAAGAAGCGGGTGGAAACCGAGTTCGGCATCGAGTTCTTTACGCCCCAGGAAGCGGCCGAGATCGAGAGCAGTTCGCGGTACATCGAGGACAGCGAAGGTTTCGAGGCCAACACGGCGTTCATGGTGAAAGAAGAAAAGGGCTACAACACCCGGCAGGTTTCGTTCATCCTGCGGGGCAACACGCTGTTTACCTTCCGCGACACTGACCTCAACTCGTTTGCCGAAACGGTCCGCAAGCTCAAAACCATCCGCAAGGGCGCCTCCAGCAAGGCCATCCAGATCTGGCTGCTGCTCATCGAAACGCAGATTGACCTGGACGCCGACTTTATCGAGTACCTCACCCGCGTCACCAACACGGTGAGCAAGAAGCTGGTCAAGGAACGGTCCGTCGAGGAGGAGACGCTGCTGCGCATCACGCAGTTGCAGGAGTACACGATCCTCATCCGGGGGAGCATCATGGACAAGCAGCGCCTGGTGTCGTCGCTCCTGCGCAGCGAACGCCTCGACAAGCCGGAGATCGTGCGGCTGCGGGTCATTCTCAAGGACATCAACTCGCTGCTCCAGCACACGCAGTTCAGCTTCGAACGGCTCGAATACCTGCAAAACACGTTCCTGGGCCTCGTCAACATTGACCAGAACCAGGTGATCAAAATCTTTACGGTGGTGACGGTGATCTTCCTGCCGCCCACGCTGATCGCGAGCATTTACGGCATGAACTTCGAGTACATGCCCGAGTTGAAATGGCGGCTCGGCTACCCTTTCGCCATCGGCCTGATGATCCTTTCTTCGCTGCTGTTTTTGTGGTTTTTCAAGCGCAAAAACTGGCTGTAGGCGCAGCAGCTAAACCCGAAAGGTTTTTGGAAACCTTTCGGGTTTTACCGGGCAAAGCCTTCCGTAACTTCGTTCCCTTGCCCGGTGCGGGTGCTCAACCTGAAGTTCTTGTAAACAGCAGCCACGGGCAATGATAGGTTAAAGCAATCCAGGTGCAATGGCTGTTCCTTGCCAAACACGGCTTGGTACCACCACTTTCCGGCCCGCCGCTCGTAGAGGTGCATCAAGTATTCGTGCAGGGAAACCATGAGGAAAGCCTTTAGCGTGGGAATGCTGGCATAGGAGGCTAATTTGAGTTCTATGTTGCATTTGCCGTCGCTTAGCACCTCCCCGATCAACACCGGGTCCTGTACCATAATAGTATTCTCCTGATCTCGTTTCGAACGGGAAACCACCAGGTCGGGGTAGTAATACCGCTCTTTGGCTTTTGCCTCCACCTTGATCTGCTCCTGCCACACCTCGTAACCCCGGGGCAGAAAATGATCGTCCAGCAGGTTTGCCAGGTTGCGCACAATCCGGTTGTGCACTTTGGTCGTTCCGGACATTGCAAACACTTCTCCGTGGTGATATTCGTAGCGTACCTCCTTATCCGCTTCATCCAGGGCGAGATACTCATCGTACGTGTAGAAGGGCTTATTTGCTACGGGTAGTGCCATTGAGGTAGTGATTTCGCTGGATGGGAATTGATATAGGGTGCAAATTAAGCCGAAAAAGAGGCTTATGAATTCATTCGTACGGGAGAAAGCAAAAAACAATCCGCCTGTCAACTGGTATCAGCCCAAAAACGCGGCAAAGCGGTCGTAGGCGAATTCGCAGGTGTACAACCAGAAAGCAACGGACGTGCCTGTCAATCAACAGGAGGCTGCAAAAGCCGCAAAGGCCATTCATGTGCACCGAAGTAGCCTTTTACAATCAATATACACGACTACGCACATCGGAAACATCATCAGAACTTTCTCAAAACGCCTCCCAAAGCCGTCAGTGAGACACTGACGGCGGCGCGTAACCCTTTATAAACGCAGTTCCGGGCCGTGGTCAGTGTCCCACTGACCACTTCTGAGAAAGTCCTGATCATTTAAACATACAACCTAATGCCAGTTCAATACCGGCATCAGGATCGTTGAGGGTGTCGCTTTCGGAGAAGAAGTGGTATTTGCCCGGCTCTTAGTAAAGCACAACCGCTTTGAGGGCCGGCAGTACCACCCAGTTCCGTTTCGTAGGCGGACTGCTGATCCGGGCAAGGGTGGTGTCCATAGGCTGAAAGGGGGCTCATCCAAATATAACGAAAATGAAGGGGTAGTGGTGGGGCAATGCGGCAGATACGCTTGTTGAAACCAAAAACCCGCAAGGTTTTCGGAAACTTTGCGGGTTTAATTGCCTGGCCTATTCACCGCGTTACGCCGCCACCGCTTCCCGCACCGGCTCCACGTTGGGGGCCAGCAGTTTGTAGAGCACCGGCGTCACGATCCGCGTGAGCAGCGTGGAACTGATCAGGCCGCCGATGAGCACCAGGGCCAGCGGCGAGTAGAGCGGCGAACTTTCCAGCACCAGCGGAATCAACCCGCCGATGGCCGTGAGCGTGGTGAGGATGATGGGCACGAACCGCGTCTCGCCGGCCACCTCAATGGCCTCGTCGAGGCCCATGCCCCCCTCGCGGAGTTGGTTGGTGTAGTCCACCAGCAGGATCGAGTTTTTGATCTCGATGCCCATGAGGGCAATCAGGCCGATGGTGGCCGTGAAGGACAGCGAGTTGCCCGTCAGCAGCAGGATGAGCACGGCGCCCACCACGCCCAGCGGAATCACCGACAACACGATCAGCGTGCTCTTGAACGTCTTGAACTCCAGGATGAGAATCGCCAGGATGCCGAACACCGTCACGATGATGATCGTGCCCAGGCCCCCGAACGACTCCGAGCGGCTTTCCAGTTCGCCGGCCGGCACGTAGCGGTACCCCTCCGGGAACTTCATCTTGTCGAGCCGCGCAATCACGTCCCCCGTCACGTTGTCGGTCAGGTAGCCGTTGCGCACGAAGGCCGTCACCGTCACGAAGCGGTCCTTGTCGTAGTGGCGGATGGCGATGGGCGAGTTACTCAGTTCCACCGTCGCCAGTTGGCGCAGCGGCACCAGGGCGCCGCTCAGGGCCGCCACGTACATCCCGTCGAAGGCCGCCAGGGTGGGCCGCGGGCCGCGGGGCAGGCTCACGTGGATGGAGTACTCGTCGCCGTCCGGTTCCCGGTACGTACCCGCCGGCAGGCCCGCAATGCCCATCCGCACGGTGCGGTCAATGTCCACGAGGGGCACGCCCAGCATGGCCGCCTTGTCCTTGTTGATGCGCACCTGCAAGTCCGTCTTGAGGGCCGTCAGCGGGTTTTCGACGTAGATCGTGCCCGGCGTGCTTTTGAGCACTTTTTCCACCCGGAACGCCAGGGCCCGGAGCGAATCGAGGTTTTCGCCGAACACCCGGATGGCAACCGGGGCGTCCACCGGCGGGCCCTGCTCAAACTGCCGCACCTGGATGGTAGCGTTGGGGAAGTCGGCGAAATCCTTGCGCAGGTCGTCCACGAAGCCTTCGATGGCCGAAGGCTTCATGGCTTCGAGCTGCACGAACACCTCGGCGTAGTTGGCCGCCTCGTTCTTCTGGGTCACGTTGTAGTAGATGCGCGGGTTGCCCTTGCCCACGTTGGTCGCGTAGTTTTTGATCGGGCCCTTCTTGTCGAGCACTGATTCCACGAAGCGGGCCACGCGGTCGGTTTCGGCCAGGCTCGTGCCCAGCGGCGTATCAATGGTAATGAGGAACTGCGGCTTATCGGACTTGGGGAACAAACTGAATCCCACCACCGGCAGGAGGGTCAGGCTGCCCGCGAAGATCAAAAGAGCCACGCCCAGCGTGACGTACGGACGGGCAATGGCGCCGTGCAGCAGCCGCCGGTACGAGCCGCTAATGAGCTTGTGCAGGCCCCGCATGAAGAAGTTGCCGTGCTCGTTTTCCTCTTCTTTCAGAATGAGGCTCGCCAGGAACGGCACGATGGTGAGCGACACGAACAGCGAGGCCAGCACCGTCGCCACCACCGCCGCGGGCAGGGAACGAATGAAGTCGCCGGCGGCTTCGGGCAGGAACATGAGCGGCAGGAACGCGAAGATCAGCGTGGCCGTGCAGCCCACCACCGCCACGCCGATCTGCCGGGTGGCCTGGATGGCGGCGTCGCGTCGCGAGTAGCCCAGGCGCAGGAAGCGGGCAATGTTTTCCACCACCACGATGGAGTCGTCCACGAGCAGGCCCAGGGCCACCACGAGGCCCACGATGCTGAGCTGGTTGATGCTGAAGCCGAACAGGTCGAGTAACGCCAGGCCGATGGCCAGCGACAGCGGGATGGAGATCATCACCACCACCGAGGCGCGGAAGCCCAGCGGCAGGAGCGTGAGCAACACCAGGAAGATGGCAATGGCAAAGTCGCGGGCAAAACCCGAGAGGCGGTGCCCGACGCTTTCGGACTGGTCGAAGCTCTTTTCGAATCTGATGTCCGCCGGCAATTCTTTGCTGAACGCTTCGAGCACGGGGTTCACCTGGTCGCGGACGGCGAAGATGTTGCCGCCGTCCTTCTGGCTGGCCGACACGAACACGGCCCGTTTGCCGTCCAGGCGGGCCAGGTAGCTCTCTTCGCCGTAGCCGAACGACACGTCGGCAATGTCTTTGAGCATCACCATGCCGGCCGGCGTGGCCTGCACCACGGTGTTGCGGATTTCGTCAATGGAGCCGTAGTCGCCGCTGGTCTTCACGTTGAAGCGCATGGGCCCCACGTCCACGCTGCCGCCGGGAATGTTGGCGTTTTCACTCCCGATGGCCCCCAGCACGCGGGCCAGCGACAGGCGGCGCTGGGCCATTTTCTGCAAGTCCAGCGACACCCGCACCTGCCGTTCGGGGTAGGCCCAGGTGTCCACGTTCTTGAGGCTTTTGATCTTTTCGAGGCGTTCCTGGAGCTTTTCGGCCTGTTCTTCCAGGTCGGCGTAGGGCGCCGTTTCGGAGACCAGCGCCAGTTGCAGAATGCTTACGTCCGACGGGGTGATGCGCTGCACCTCCAGGTCGTAGAGGCCATCGGGCAGCGTGGGCCGCAGGTTGTTGATCTCGCGCAGCAGTTCCTCGTACTTGTCTTCGGGGTCCGAGTCGTAGGTGAAATCCACCCGCAGCACGGCCACGCCGTCGTCAATGTTGGAAATGATCTTTTTGATGTTTTCCAGTTCGTTGACTTTGTCCTCGATGGGGTCCACCACGAGTTCTTCCATGTCGGTGGGACTCGTGCCGGGGTAGATGGCAACCACCACGAACTGGGGCGTTGTAAAGTTGGGGTCTTCGCCCCGGGGCATGTTGAACAGGGAGTTGAGCCCGATGGCAAGCACCATCACGAAGATGATGATGGTGAACTGCCAGTTCTTGACGGAAAATTCGGCGATTTTCATGGCTTGCGTTTTTTTAGCTCAGGACCGGGAAAGGGGTGCATCCGCCTGGATGCATTGTCTGACGCCTTGCGCGTACGGCGTGGGTTGGAAGGAAAACCTTTTTTCGAATTTGCTGCTGTCAAACCCGTACGCCCGGTCGTACTGGTAGGCCATTTCGTGCAATTCGCGCATGACCGGCACGAAAATGCCCAGTACGCGCAGCATGAACAGGGGCACCACGGTGTACCTGGGCGCCACGTTCAGCTCCCGGGCAAACAGCTCCACCCACTCTTTTCCCGTCGGCGGGTCGTGGGCCGTGGGCACGTGCCACACCTGGTTGAACGCGTCGGGCGTATTGCCCAGCAGGGCCGTTGCCCGGGCCGCATCGGGGGTGTAGGTGCAGGCGTGTTTTTTGTCCGCGTCCCCGAACCAATCCGCTTTTTTTCCTTTCCGGAGGTTTTTGTAGACGGTCTCGAACAGGACGCTTTTCTGGTTGTGGGGTCCGTAGAAATCCGCCGAACGGGCAATCAGGGCCGTGAGCTTGCCCGCCTGCACTTCGTCGAGCAGCATCCGGGCAACGCGGGCCCGCACTTCCCCTTTTTGGCTGGACGGCCGGACCGGCGTTTCTTCGGTCATGCGGGCAAGCGCATTCCGGTCGTACATGTACACATTGTCGAAGAAGACCAGTCGGGCCCCGTACCTTTCGCAGGCCGCAATGACGTTCCCCATCAGCGCGGGCCACTGTTGCTGCCACACCTTGGTGTCGTATGCAAACCCGACCGTCAGGTACACCACGTCCGAACCTTCCACCGCCCGGAACACGTCCTCCCGGCGGGTCAGGTCGGCCGGAAACAGCTGGTCGGTGTCGTTGATCCGGGCGGGGTTGCGGCTCACCAGCCGGATGTCCCGGGTGTACGCCGTCAGGTCGCGGGCCAGGTCGGTGGCAATGGTGCCGCCGGCGCCCAAAATCGTTTGCGTGGCTGACTTTTGCACGGCTAGTCTTGTTTTTCGCTTACCATCCGGAACTTGTCGTTCACCACTTTCACCTTCGACGTTTCGGTGAGGTAGGCCGTGCCCCGGGTGACCACCGCCGTGCCTTCGGACAAACCTTCCCGCACGGCCACCACGTCGCCGTAGATGCCGGCCGTGCGGATGGGCAATTTCTTCACCGAGGTGCCGTCGCTGCCCAGGGTGTACACGCTGGCCCGGTCGCCGTCGGCCTCGGCCAGGGCTTCGATGGGCACCACCAGCATTTCGGCGCCGCCCGAAGGGAAGATTTCGGCTTTCGCCACCAGCCCCGTCGCCAGCTTTTTGTCGGTTGGGGTTACCTTCAGTTCGACCTCGAACGTGCCGTTGACCGGGTCGGCGGCGCCGGCAATTTCGGTCACCACGGCCGGGAACGACGCGCCGGGGTAGGCGTCGAAGGTCATGCGGGCCTTGTCGCCGATCTTGAGTTTGACCATGTCGCGGTCGGCAATGCCGGTGCGCACCACCCAGCCGTCGCCGGCCCCGCTGCCCGCGAACAGGAACACGGAACTACCCGGGCTGATGAGTTCGCCGGTTTCGGCCAGGCGGCGGAGGATGCGGCCGTTTTCAGGGGCCACGATCACGGAATGCTGGCGGTTGAACCGGGCGGCGGTGAGGGTGGCGGCGGCCATTTCGTGCGTGGTGGCGGCGTTCTGCATCTGTTCGAGCGTGGCGGCGCTGTCGGCGTAGAGGCGTTGCACCCGGTCGCGGTCCCGCCCGGCCTTTTCGAAGCCGTTGCGGGCCTGGGCCACCTGGGCGTCAATCTCGGTGAGGTCCAGCACGGCCAGCACCTGTCCTTTGCGCACGTCCTCCCCTTCGTCGGCGCGGAGGGCGGCTACGATGCCACCGGTCTTGAACGACAGTTTGGCTTCTTTCTTGGCGGCCAGCACGCCGCTGCCGGTCACCGGGGCCACCAGCGGCTGCCGCGTCACCGGCGCGGTACTGACGGCCGTGGGGGCTTCGGCCACCGCGGTCTCTCCGGCCTTTTTCCCGCCGCAGGCCGCAACCAGCCCGAGCAGCGCAATGAATAGGAATGCGTTTTGGGGTTTCATATTCTCGAAGGGTTTAGAAGTCAGGGGAAAGTCGTAAGTCCAGAGTCGTAAGGCGTAAGGGGGATCAGGAATGGAGCTTATGCGTCAGGATTTGCAAGTCGCAAGCAGGATCGCTCACTCCCCGATTCCACTTACGACTTACGACTCCGGACTTACGACTATTTTTACTGTGCCGTCACGCGTTTGTATTCGACTTGGCGGACCTGGTAGTCGTACTCGGCCAGGATGAGGCCGCTGGCGGCGTTGGTGAGGGTGGTGAGGGCGGCCAGGTACTCGACGTAGAGGGCGGCGCCTTCCCGGTACTTTTTGTCCACGATTTCGTGGTAGCGGCGGGCACTGGCCACGCGCTGGCGGTTGGTTTCGAGGGCCTGCCGGGCGGTAGCCAGGTTTTCGGCGGCCTCCACGGCCTGGAGGCGGATCTGGGCCTGGAGTTCTTCGTATTGTGTTTCGAGCCGCTGCCGGTCGAGGTCCGCCTGGGCGATGCGGCTGCGGTTCTGGAGGCCGCCGAACAGGTTCCAGTTGAGCACCAGCGAGCCCTGCACGAAGTCGTCGGCGGGGGTGAAGCGGTACGACGCGCCCTGGAAGCCGTAGTCCACCACCAGGCTGAGCGTCGGCAGGGCGTTGCCCCGGTAGAGCCGGGTGCCCCGGGCGGCGGCCTGGATGCCGTAGCGCAACTGCGACAGTTCTTCGCGGTTCCGGAGGGCGGCACTCACCACGGCGGCGTCGGTGGATACGGCCGGCGCGTCGCCGAAAGAAAAGGTGGTGTCGGCCTGGATGCCCGTGTCCAACGGCTTGTTGAGCAGGAAGTTGAAGTAGGCGGCGGCCACGGTGCGGTTCTTTTCGGCCTCGGCGATCTTCAGTTCGGTATCGGCCAGGTCGGCCCTGGCGGCGTACACCACGTCGGCGGTGATCTTCTGGTTGTCGAGCAGCTTCTGGTTGAGCCGGAGGCTGGCCTGCTGCAACGCCTGCACCTGCCGGTACAGCGAGATGGCCTTCACCGCCTTGAGGTAGTTGAAGTAGCCCGTGCGGATGTCGGCCTCCAGCTGGCGGCGGTACGTTTGCACGGCGGCCTGCTGGCCCTCCGCCTGGAGGGATTTGATCTGGTGGTTGTAGTGAATGCCGGGCTGGAACACCGGCTGTACCAGCCGCAGCTTGGTTTCGTGCTCCTGGGGCCGCAGGAAGGGCGTATTTACGTTTTGCAGCGTCGGGAACCGGTCGCTGCCGGTCACCTGGTTGAGCGTGCCGTACACGGGGTTGAGCAGGTCGCCCACGGGAAACTCGATGGTCCGGCCGCCGGCGGCGCGGGAGTACCGGGCGTTCAGGTCCAGCGTGGGCAGGAACATGCCTTTGGCTTCTTCCAGGGCCCGCAGGCTCTTTTCGAGGGAGAGGGTCTGTCCCTTCAGCGCCAGGTTGCTTTGCAGGCCCTCGGCCACGTAGGCATCCAGCGCCGCCGGGGACGTCTGCGCCCGGGCGCCAACCAGGCCGCCGAGGCACAACAGCAAGGATAAGAGTGATTTTCGCATATCATCAACGATTGGAGGCGTGGGAAGATCGGTCTGGCGGAAGGTACGTCGGCGGTGGCCCTGCCTGCTTTTTATTTTGGCCGAAGCAGCGCAGATGAGGGTTGGAGCGACGGAAAGAGGGAGTAAACTGTACCATCTTTTTGAACGTTTATAAATGAATGAACAGTGTTCAGTGAAGGGGCAAAAAAAAGACCTTGATGGACTTGATGAAAGGATAGACCTGATGCGATGAGGAAAGGGATGGAGGATGGGCAACGGATTGCTGACAGGTGGTCCGTTGCGGGTCATTCCTGGCGGAACAGGCGGAACATGGTCGCGATGGTTTCCGGGATTATTTTTTCGAGGTCTTCGGGCATGCACATGCGGAACCGGTTGCGGATGTGCAGCGACACGATGCCGTGCATGAAAGACCAGACGGCCATGGCGGCCACGTCTACGTCCATTGGCTTCATCCGGCCGGACTCGATGGATTCACGCACGATGTCCCTGAGGGCGGTGTGGGCCCTCATGCCGCAGTGCCAGTGCGTATCGTCCTTGAGGGCGTCCATCGGCCCCCACATGATGAACATCAGGTCGTAGAGTTGCGGGTGTTCCCGGGCGAAATGCAGGTATGCCTCGCCGAGTTTCTCCAGCCGCTCGAAGGGGTCGGCGATGACGGCCAGTTTCTCCATGCGCACGAAGAAAATGTCGAAGCCTTTCTCGTGCACGGCGTGGAAAATCTCGTCCTTGTCCTTGAAATACAGGTAGATCGTAGCGGGGCTGTACTCGATGCGGTCGGCGATCTTGCGGATGGAAGCTTTTTCGTAGCCTTCTTCGACGAACAGATCCATGGCGGCCTGTAGGATCAAATCCTTCATTCCCTGCTTTTCCCGCTCCTTACGCTCTGCAATTCCCATGATTGGCCTGGTTAACGATTCAAATATACTAAACAGTGTTTAGTAAGCAAGGAGTGTTCAATATTTTTTTATCGGGGAGGCGAAATGTACACCGCAACGGGCGGTGAGAACGGCTGTGGAAGGTGTCAGGTATCGCAACCGTTCAGCCTCTGCGCGTCGCGTGATTTTGTGGCCGAAACGGTTAAAATCGTTGCCCAACTCCAGTGGGCCCGTTTGAACCCACAGTTGAAGCTGTGTACGTGATGAGCGTGGTGGTGTTGCGGCTTGGTCTTGGAGACGGGCAAGTACCCTTACGGCTGGGCGTAGTCTCTGACTACGTATGAGATTAGCGTATGGGCGTATTTGAGGGGCTTAGGGTGGG
>CADCTQ010000336.1 GCA_902805615.1 uncultured Cytophagales bacterium | reverse complement strand
CACCATCTGCGGGATCGAATCCTTCCGCACTTGCAAGGCCACCCGCCAAGCTCCCTTTCAATCAAAAATCTGCGTTCATCTGCGCCCTTATCCGCGGTAATCTGCGAGAAACCCTTTCTCTTCCCGTAAGATCACCGAGAACTCCCTCTCTTCCGCGAGATCAGCGAGAACCCCTTTTCTTCCGCCTACATACGCCAGAAACCCTCCCTGCGGCATCCCCGAGAAACCCGTCTTGCTCCCTCCTACATCCGCACCACTACTGATTCCCCGCAGCGGCAGCCGCCGCTTCCTTCTTGGGCACCGAGTCGGCAACCGTGTGGCCCGGGGCCGGTTTCACGACTTCTACCTCCACTTCGGTGGCGCCTTCCTTCACGAAGTCGAGTTTGCGGGCGGCGGCGTTCGACACGTCCAGGATGCGATCTTTGGCGTAGGGTCCACGGTCCGTAATTTCCACCACCACGGCGCTGTCATTGTCCTGGTTCACCACCTCTACCTTCGTGCCCAGCGGCAGCTTCCGGTGCGCCGCGGTCATTTTTCCCGGCTTGTAGGGTTCGCCGTTGGCCATCGGCTCCCCGGCCAGCGAACGGTGGTAGTACGACGCCTCCCCTTCCTCGCTGTAGGGTTCCGGTTTTTCGGCCGGCTCCGGCCGTTCGTAGGATACGTCCTCGTACAGCCCCTGCGCCCCGTCCGGCTTGTCATTCCCCGAACCGCAGGCCAGCAGCGACAAGCACAAGGCGCCGCCGGTTATCGTCCTCATCCAATTCGTCTTCATTTGCTTCCTCCTTTCCGTTTACCGCATCCATCCTCCCGGAAAGCCCGGCCGTTACCCGTACCCCGCGTGCCCCGGCACCTACCCGTTGCGGATGCATTTTTCCGTTTGGCCGGCGCTTTCCCTTCCGGCCGGGGCCTTTTCTTAGGGGTTACTGCCTTTCACTACGCACGGAACGGAGGCAGGGTTATCGAATCAGAAGATTTTGACCGTGTTGCCGGTCTCGTGGCGGACCCGCAGCAGCCCGCCTTTTTCGAAGGGTTGCCACGTGTAGCCCTCCCCGTCGAGCTTTTTAAGTTCCTTTAGTTCCTTGTCGTTGAGCATGATCCTGACGGGTTTGGCCCGCACGCGGATCGTCTCCGTGGCACTCCTGTCGAAGGTGCGGTAGAAGAGTTTGACCCGGGCCACTTCGTCCTGCGGGATTTCCAGGGCCAGCCGTTTGTTGAGGTCGGGGGCGTAGTCGGCCTGGGTGAGAATGGAGGTGGAATGCAGGATGTGGTCGGCGTGGGGAGCCAGTTCGGGCGCGGCGGCCATGGCCCGCAGGTAGTGCCGCACGTAGTCGCCGTAGCCGTCGGTGAGCCACACCTCGTCGCGGGGGTAGTTGTTCTTGCCGTCCTTGTCCACCATGTACGTAGCCCAATCGAGCTGGCGGATGGCGTTTTCGCGGCGGCTGTTGTCGCCGGTGAGGGCGGCGTACTGCAACTCGGCCGAGGCTTGCCGCGAGGTGTGGCTGTTGCCGGGCGTCTGGTAGGCCGTCTGTTCGTTGACCACCCGCACGCCGTACTTTTTCCACTGGTCATTGCCCAGCTTGGCGTACACCCAGTCGAAGATGCCGGGCACCTGCGTTTTCCACTCGGGGAACAGGGACGGGTTGTCCATCATGAACTGCGCGAAGGTCACGGCGTTGATCTGCGTGTCGGACCAGCCGGGAATGTCTTCGAAAAACGGCCCCCACTTATTGGTTTTGAGCGGATACGCCTTCATCCAGGCCACGATGGCGTCGAAGGCTTTGCCGTAGGCGGCCACGTCGCCCTGCTTCAGCCGGGTGAGTTGTTGAAACAGTTGCAGCGTGCCCGACCAGTTGGTGGTGTACGACGACCGACCGGCGTGCGAACCGTCGCCTTCGTTGCTTTCGAGGCGGCCCACTTCGCCGGTGAAGGCATTTACCTTGAAGGGCAGCGGCGAGTTGTCGGCGTCGCCGGGTTTGGTGTGTTTGGCAAGCGTATTGGCAATGGCCACGGCGGCGTCGAGGTAGTTGCGTTTGCCGGTGATCTGGTACATTTTCACCAGTTCGATGCCGAAGGAGCCGGCCTTGTCGGGCTGCGTGTAGCCCTTGCCGATCACCATGTCGCCGTCGTAGAACCCGGAGTACATGAGGGTGTTGTAAGGAAAGGGAATGTTCGGCCAGGCGGCGTCGGCCGGGGAGAGCGAATGCGTGAGGTAGTAGTCGGCCAGGAACTTCATGTTTTCCTTTACCCGTTCGTTGCCCGTGTAGGTGTAGAGCAGTTGCCACGACGACAGGGCCATTTGCAGTTGGTCGCCGCCCAGGCCACGGGGGTCGTTGTTGGGGCGCCACACCTGGTGGTTCATGTAGTAGGGCAGGCCGTTGAGGTCGTGGCGCATCGTGTCCCAGAACGCCCACGTGGCCCGGATGGCAAAGTCGTAGGCCTCCCCTTTGTCGGCCGAATGCCAGGGGATGATGTGGCCCCGGGCGTCGGTTTTGATGGGGTGGAAGACGAGGAAGCCTTCTTTCGTCTGGTCGTAGCGGGGCGTCTGGGCGGTGACCGTGAGGTTTAGCAGCAGCAAGAACAGGGGGAAATGGCGGTGGTTCATGGAGGATTTTTGGGTATGGGGCATACGCATCGGGGTCAGGTCGTCGGGAGTAGGGGTTAAAAATCGGTTTTCATGCGGCCCGTCAGGTCGGGGCCCGGCTTCTGGCCCGCCAGCTGGCCCCCGTCAAGGATGAGCACCTGCCCGGTCATGAAGCGGCTTTCGTCGCCGGCCAGGAACAGAAAGGCCGGGGCTACGTCTTCCACGCGGCCGGGCCGGTTGAGCGGAATGTAGCGGTCCACGAACCCCTGCGTAAACTCGGGCGAATCAATTTCCATGGACATGGGCGTCTGGATGTAGCCCGGGCAGATGGCGTTGACGCGGATGTTCAGGTGGGCCAGTTCGAGGGCCATGGTTTTGGTGAGCATGATCACGCCGCCCTTCGAGGCGTTGTAGTGGGCGTAGCCGAATTCGCCGTCGAGGCCGTTCTTGGAACCCATGTTCACCACCACCCCGCTCCGGCGCGTGGCCATGCGGCGGCACACGGCCTGCGCCACGTAGAACATTCCCGTCAGGTTCACGTCCAGGATGCGCTTCCACTCCGCCTCCTCGATTTCCAGGAAGGGCTTTTCCTGGGCAATGCCCGCGTTGTTGACCAGTACGTGGATCGGGGCGGCGGCTTCGGCCCGTTCCACGGCCTGGGTTACCCCGTGCCGGTCCGAAACGTCCACTTCGTACGTCTGCACCCGGGCCCCGGCCTCATGGAGCCCGGCGGCGGCGGTTGAAAGGTTGCCGGCGTGGGTATCGAACAGGGTCAGGAAGGCGCCTTCCTGCGCAAACTGGCGGGCAATCTCCAGGCCGATGCCCCGGGCTCCGCCGGTAATGAGCACGTGTTTGCCGGTAAATTTTTTGGGTATTGCGGTTGTCATGGCCCTAAATAAAATTTTTGTATACAAAAATAAAATAGATTTGTCATCAATATTTAAGAATCCGTTTACTTGCGGCGAATATGGGCGGACTCCACACAATTGACGCGGCCATCCTGGCGGGCTACCTGGCCCTGCTGCTGGCGGTGGGTTTCTGGTCGGGACGGAAAAAAAGCGAGGCGAAGGCCGAAGACTTTTTCCTGACCAGCAAAACGCTGCCGTGGTACACCATCGGCTTTTCCCTCATTGCGGCGGGCATCAGTTCGGTGCAGTTCATCGGCAACGTGGGCTACGCCTACCAGCACGGGCTGGCGGTAGCCAACTGGGAATGGCTCAACGCCCCGGCCATCCTCCTGCTGGTGTTCATCTTCATTCCCGTGTACAGCCGCTGGAAGATCGTGACCATGCCGCAGTTCCTGGAGCTGCGCTACAACGGCCGCGTGCGGACGGTATTCGCCATCATCACCCTGCTCACGTACATTTTCATCAACATGGCCGGCGTGATCTACTCGGGCGGCTTCGTGCTCAACAAGATCCTGGGCCTCGACCTTTACGCGGGCATCTGGACGATGGCGGTCGTTTCGGGGTTTTTCGTGGTGTACGGCGGTATGGAGTCCATTGCCTGGACCAACGTGTTGCAGGCCGTGCTCCTGCTGGGCAGCGGGCTGCTGGTGTTTGCGGTGGGCTTCGCGGCCGTGCCGGGCGGCTGGCCGGAGATCATCGGCACCGGCGACCGGTCGCACCTGATCCTGCCGGCGAATCACAAGGAAATCCCGAGCACGGGCCTGGTGGTGCTGGCCCTTTCCACCAACATCTGGTTTTTCTGCACCAACCAGACCATCAACCAGTCGGCGCTGGGGGCCAAAAACCTCTGGCACGCCAAGCTGGGGATCCTGCTGGCGGGCTTCCTGAGCATCGTGATTGCCTTTGCCGACGTGTTCCCGGGCCTGATCGCCTACGCGCTGAACCCCAATTTGCCGGTGGCCGACGAAGCCTACCCGTACATCGTCGGCCGGGTGATTCCGGCGGGGCTCCGGGGACTGGTGTTCGCGGGGCTGCTGGGGGCGACCCTTGCCAACGTGGAGGCCCTGGGCAACGCCTCGGCCACGATCTTTACCTTCGACATCTACCGGAGCGTGATCAACCCCGGCGCCTCGGAGCGGCAACTCATCCGGATCGGGCGGGTGGCGGCGGTGATCGTACTGGTGGTGGGGGCGGTGTGGGCGCCGATCGTGATGCGGTTCGGGCACATTTTCTCGTACTTCCAGGAGTGCTGGGCCTTCATCGCCATCCCGGTGGCGGTGCTCTTCACGCTGGGGGTGCTGTGGAAGGGCGTTACGGCACGGTCGGCCCTGTGGACGCTCTGCCTCTCCTTCCCGATGCTGGTGCTGCCGTACGGGCTGCGCACCTACGAGGTCACCTGGAACGTGTACAACGTGGCGGGCATCGTGCTGATCTTCACGCTGCTGTTTACGGTGCTCACCAGCCTGGCCACGCGGGGCGACAATGCGGGCAAAACCATCCAGGCTACCTGGAGCCCTACTGCGGATGCGGAGGCCAAGGCGCTGCCCTGGTACCGGAGCATCTCGTTCTGGGCGGCGGTGATGGCGGGGCTGTACGTGGCGCTGTACGCGATTTTCTGGTAGGGGAAGGGGAGTATGGAGTATTGGGTATTGAGTAATAGGTATTGGGGGGAGCGCGGGAGTTTATTTTTTCAATTCCCGGGCAATGGCTCCCACGTAGTCTACACTCACTTTCGCCAGCTTCGCAATTTTTTCGATGCTGTACGCCTTGTCCTCCAGCAGACTGATGACAAACTCTCTTTTTTCTTCTTGTCTGCCTTTGGTCAGACCTTCTTCAAGGCCTTTGGTCAAGCCTTCCTCTATGCCTTTCTCCAGGCCTTCCTGGTAGAGGTAGTCTTTGGTGATGTCGTATAAGCGTCCCACATCGGTCACTTGTCTTTGTGTCTCCTTTGCTAAATTACGCAACCGGGCCAAAACGGATGTACTTGCGTGAGCAACTGTGAATCGTTGTGGATGCCTAAAGACAACCAGCGGCTACTTTTGCGCAGAGTCCCGGTGTACTGAGATCAAGGAACAAGGAGCCTATTTTTTCAACTCTTCTGCAACTGCTTCCACGTGTTCCACAGTAGTACCCGCAGCATCGGCAATCTCTTCTACGGTTAACTTCTGCCTGGCAAGCAGT
Source organism: uncultured Cytophagales bacterium (assembly GCA_902805615.1). Classification (GTDB taxonomy): domain Bacteria; phylum Bacteroidota; class Bacteroidia; order Cytophagales; family 172606-1; genus CADCTQ01. The sequence goes on along the minus strand of CADCTQ010000336.1, from coordinate 6,905 downwards.
CTGGCAATAAATTCTCTTTTGCTTTCCTCCCTGCCTTTGGTCAGACCCTTCTCCAGCCCTTCCTGGTAAAGGTAGTCTTTGGTGATGTCGTATAAGAGTCCCATATCGGTCACTTGTCTTTGTGTCTCCTTTACTAAATTACGCAACCGCGCCAAAACCGATAGCTGCCGGATGTATTTTCGCAACGCAATTTCTTCCCCGCTCAGGGCTTGCAGCTTGCCCAGGATCTCCTTGAGCACTTCCGCCGGCTTTTTGTTTGCCCCCGAAGTCGCTGAGGATGGCCAGGATGATCTCTTCCGGTACGTCCGACGCGAGTAGCCGTTCGTGCGAATACTCCCGCAAACTCGTCAGGGTAAAACCCTCGAATACTTCGTCCGGCGCCAGGCGCGTCTGCATCCGGGAGGGCTTCCGGCCCAGGTAGACCACGAACTGCTTGACGGGCAAGCCGTACTTGCGGCGCAGGAGGCCGTAGTACTCCTGCATCCGGTAGATCATGCCTTCCTCGTCCACGCTCTGGAACTCCAGTTGCAGAATGAACTTCTCGCCGCCGTCGGTTTCCACCACCCGGATAAAGTCGGGTTCCTTCTCGATGGTGGTTTGCAGTTTGTCCTTCAGTTCTTCGGTCCTGCCGATGCGGATGCCCAGGTACTTCTCCGCCAGGGGCAGAAATACGATGGCAATGTTTTCCTTCAGGATTTTATCGTAATCGTTCGCCAAGGGTTGCCGCGTTTGGGGTACGGGAAAAAAGTGTTTTGGTCTTGTGCTGCGCCGGGTGCCCACGATCAGCAATGGGAACCCGGCCCGAAAGGTTCCCTACAGCCCCACCACCACGGCCTTTCCGCCCGTACGCCGCACCGTCAGCACGCCGCCCCGGTCCAGGGCTTTCCACGACCACCCTTCGCCGGCGGGACGTTCCGCCAGGGGTTTGTCGTCCACCCGGACCGATTGCGGCTTGGTTGCCAGCCGGAACACTTCGGCAGCGGCGCCGTGGAAGGTGGTGTAGCGGACCCGGGCCGGTTCGTAGGCGATCTGCTGCACCACGGAAGTCGAACGGAGCAGGTGGTTCTGGCCCGACGGGGCCAGTTCGGGGGCGGCGGCCATGGCCCGCAGGTAGTGCCGGATGTAGTCGCCGTAACCGTCGGTCCACCAGATTTCGTACGTATCCCAGTTGGGCCAGCGGTTCTTGCCGTCGTGGTCCACCATGTACGTGGCCCAATTCAGTTGCCGGACCGCTTCGGCCTTGCGGGACGAGTCGCCGGTCAGTTCGGCGTAGCGGAGTTCGACGGCGGCGTACCGCGCGGTGTGGCTTTGCCCCTGCATCTTGTACACCGACTGCTCCCCGATCACCCGCAGGCCGTAGGGCTGCCAGTGGCCGATGCCCAAAGTGCTCAGGGTCCAGTCCTGGATGCCCCGCACCCGGGCCGGTCCGCCGGGCACCCACCCCGGGTGTTCGAGCAGGTACCAGGCCAGCGTGCCGGCGTTGATCTGCGTGTCCGACCACATGGAAATGTCTTCGAAGAACGGCCCCCACCGGTTGTTTTTGAGGGGATACGTTTGCAGCCACGCCGACAGGGTTTGGTAGGCTTTTTCAAAAACAACCTTGTCGCCCTTGCCCAGGGCGGTCAGTTCGCGGAACAGCCGCAGGGTGCCGGTCCAGTTGCTGGTGTACACCGAACGGGCTTCCACCTCCCCCTTTTCGTTTTTAAGGTAGCCCACCTCCCCGGTTCCCACGTGCACTTTGAAGGGCAGCGGCGAATGGTCGTGGTCGCCGGGCTGCACGTGCCGGGCCAGGGTGGCGGCAATGTTGAGGGCGGCAGTCAGGTACTTTTCGTCGCCGGTTTTCTGGTAGAGCATCACCAGTTCGGCCCCCAGGGAGCCGGCCTTGTCGGGCTGCGTGTAGCCCTTGCCCAGGATGAGGTCGCCGTCGTACACGGGCACCTTTTCGGTGTTGCACGGGAAGGGCAGGTGCGGCCAGCGGCTCCCCGGGTCCGAAAGGCCGTTTGCCAGGTACAGATCGGCCTGGGCCTTCATGTCGGCCAGCACGGCGGGGTCGCCGGAGTAGTCGTAGTAGAGGTTCAGCGAAGAGAGCATCATGGCTACCTGGTCGCCGCCGATGCCGGGGTCATCGAGGGTGCGGAAGATCATGTACCACTTGGGGTACACGCGTTTGTACCTGGGGTCGCGAATCCAGTAGCCGGGCACGTTGTGCCAGTACCCCCACACCAGCCGCAGCACGTGGTCGTACGACTTGCCCGGCTCGGGGTCGTACCACGGCAGCAGGTGGCCCCGGGCGTCGGTGCGGATGTCGTGGAAGATCAGCCTTTTCTCCTTGCCCACCTCCGGCGACTGGGCCCGGGCCGGGACGAGGGAGAGCAGTACCAGGCAAAGGATGCAACGGGTAAGACGGGAGACGGGGAACATCGGACAGTGCTTTGATGATAAGCCTTTTGTACAAAATGGATCAAGGCATCCAGGTAGACTGGAAGCAGAGAGATCAGAAGAACTGAACCGCCCAAAGACGCAAAGGAGGAGCGCAAAGACCGCAAAGAAACCGTTGCCGGGGAGGCGGCGCATTGCGGGAACGGGTCGCATCGCGGCTCCCCTCCACGGAGGGGCTGGGGGTGGGTTTACCGAAATGAGACAAGTGACAAGGGGATCATCGCCAAGTAAAAATGCTCTCGTGGAAAACTTTACATGCGCTTAGCACTAGATTCTTCCAATGGTGATCCTCCAATAACTTGTATTTTGGAAGTAAACCCACCCCCTAACCCCTCCGAGGAGGGGAGCCGCGATGCGACCCATTCCCGCGATGCGCCGCCTCCCCGGCAACGGTTTCTTTGCGGTCTTTGCGCTCCTCCTTTGCGTCTTTGGGCGAAACTGCCTCAAATCGTCCGCAGCACCGCCTCCGTGACTTCCAGCGTGCGGTCAATGTCTTCGGCGGTGTGGGCCAGGCTGACCGAGCCCTGCTTGCACGGCAGCGGGATGTGGTAGATGCCGCGTTTGATGAGTTCGAGGCGGTATTTCACGTCGAATTCGAAGTCGTGCGTGGTGAGGATGTCGTGCAGGTCGGCGGGGGCCTCGCGGCAGAAGTACGCGCAGAACGCCGAAGCGTTGCGGGCCACCACGCTTTCGATGCCCTTTTGGGCAAACAGCCCTTCCAGGCCGGCGTACAACTGGTTGCTCCGCGCGGCGATCTGCGCATACACGCCGGGGTCTTGCAGGATTTCGAGGGTGGCGATGGCCGCCGCCGAGTTGAAGGGATGCGCGTTGTAGGTGCCCGCGATGAGCACCTTTTTGGCCGGGTCGGGGTGGTCAAACTGGTTCATGATGTCGCGCCGGCCGCCGATCACGCCCAGCGGGAAGCCGTTGGCGACGGCCTTGCCGAACACCGACAGGTGCGGCGTGACGCCGGCCACGCCCTGGTAGCCGCCCAGGGCCGTCCGGAAGCCGGTTTTTACCTCGTCGAAGACGCACACGGCGCCGTATCGTTCGCACAGGTCGAGCACGCCCTGTAAGTAGCCGGGCCTGGGCAGCACCACGCCCACGTTTTGCAGCACCGGCTCGGTGAGCACGCAGGCCACCGGGTAGCGCCGCATCACGTATTCGATGGAGTCGAGGTCGTTGAAGTTGACCACGTGGACGCGCCGTTTGGTGCCCTCGGGAATGCCCGCCGACATGGGAATGAACGGGTATTCGCCGGGGCTCACCCGGGGCCCCATTTGCGCCAGGGAAGGCATGACCGCCCGCGACACTTCGTTGTGCCAGCCGTTGTAGCCGCCCATCGTCAGGATGATGTCTTCGCGGCCCGTGTAGGCGCGGCTCAGCCGGATGGCGTGGGCCGTGGCCTCGCTGCCGGTGTTGGTGATCTGCACCAGTTCCAGCGACGGCACCGCCCGGCAGAGCAGTTTGGCGAGCTGCGTTTCCCAGAGGGTGGTGCCCGTGCCCATCAGTGACCACGATTCGCGCATGGCCCGCATGGCCGCCTCATTGACGGCCTCGTGGTTGTGCCCCAGCAGGAACGGGGCGAACGCCGCGTGGTAATCCACGTACTCGTGGCCCTCCAGGTCGTAGAGCTTGCTCCCCCGGGCTGCTTTGAACACAATGCGGGGGTTTACCTTGCGGTTGAGGGAAACCACGCCGCCGGCAATGTACGCGCCGGATTCGGCAAACACTTCTTCGCTGAGGAGTTGGAGGTCGGATTGGACGTTCATAACAATTGCATTACCTTTATGATGGACACTTGGCTTTGTAATCAAAAATACTATTTTTTTGTTTACATTTTACCCGCACCCCGTTTTACAATTTCCTCCCGATGAAATCCGACTCCCAGGCCAACCACGCGTACCACGAAATCCGGCGTAACATCCTGACGGCCCAGCTGCAACCCGGCGTCCGGCTGAAGGAAGATTACTGGGCGGGAAAGCTCGACGTGGGCCGCATGGCCGTGCGGGAGGCCCTGACCCGGCTGCTGGGCGAAGGACTGGTGGAACTGGGCGAACGGGGGGGATACTACGCCACGGAAATGACGCCCGACGACGTGCGGCAGATCCGGGAGCTGCGGGAGGTGCTCGAACTGGCGGCGGTGCGGCTGGCGGCCGGCCGCATCACAGAAACGCAACTGGCCCAGCTCGACGACATTTGCCGCGATTTTTCGTCGCTGGTGCAGAAAGGGTACGTGGCCGGGGCCTGCGAAGCCGACATCCGCTTCCACGAAACCCTGCTGGCGGCCTCGGGCAACCGGCGGCTCCTCCAGGCGTACCACTACGCGCACATCCCGCTGTTTCACCAGAAACTGGGCAAGACCCGCACGTACCTGGAAGATTACGACCAGACCGACCGCGAACACCGCCTCATCGTGGAGGCGCTGCGCAACAAGGACCTGGCCCTGGCCGAACAGACGTTGCGCAACCACTTCAAGCGGGGCGAAACGGCGGTGCTGGACCTGTAACGGGTGTTTCACATTTTTGGTTTAAATTTACCCTTTGTTCACCTGGTCATTGCCCTCTTTGCCATGCGCGGATTGCCGCTTCTCCTCCTCTTGATTTTTGTCAGCAGCCGGGCTTTCGCCGAAGAAAAGCCGGCCGCACCGTCCCTGCGGTTCACCCGCAACGACGGACAGTGGGACAAAAACGTACGCTACCGGGCCGCCCTGCCCGGCGGGTACCTGTTCATTACCAAGCAGTCGCTGCAATACGTCTTTTACGATGGGGCCGCCGTGTCGCGGCAGCACGCCCACGCCGGGGAAGCCCATTCGCCCGCCCCGGCCGCCCGCCCCGGCGCCCAGGCACCGCCCGCTACGGGTGCCGACGACGGCGTCATCCGGGCCCACGGATTCTCGGTACAGTTCGGGGGCGCCGACGGCCGGGCCGAAATCCAGGCTTCGGGAGAAACGCCCGAACGGCGCAACTTCTTCTTCGGCGACGACCGCGGCGGGTGGGCTGCGAACGTGCCCTCCTTCGAACAAATCCTCTACCGGAACCTCTACCCCGGCATTGACCTCAAGCTTTTCGCCCACAACGGCACGGCCAAGTACGAGTTCATCGTGCAGCCCGGCGCCGACCCCGCCAGGATCAAACTGGTTTACGAAGGCATGACGGGGCTGGCCCTCAAAGACGGCTTCCTGGTGACCACCACCACGGTGAACACGGTGACCGAAACGCCTCCGTACTGCTTCCAGGCAATCAACGACGGCCCGCAGGAAGTCCGTTCGCAGTACGTGCTGCGGGGCAACGTGCTCACGTTCGCGTTCCCCGAGGGCTACCGCCGCGACCTGCCGCTGGTGATTGACCCGTACCTGGTGTTTTCCACCTACTCGGGCTCGGTCAGCGACAACTGGGGCTTTACGGCCACCTACGACGAGGCGGGCAACCTGTACTCGGGCGGCATTGAGTTCGGCGCCGGCTTTCCCTTCACCACCGGCGCCTTCCAGGTGCGTTTCTCGGGCCAGATTGACGTGGCCGTGCTCAAGTACAACCCGGACGGGACGCAGCTGCTGTACGCCACCTACCTGGGCGGCGGCGGCGTGGAAATTCCCCACAGCCTGATCGTCAACAAAGCCAATGAGCTCATCATCCTGGGCACCACGGCATCCACCAACTTTCCGACCACGGCCGGCGCCTACGACCGGCAGTACAACCGCGGCACGCCCGTCAACCCGCTGGCCTACCGGGGGTACGACGACCAGAACGTCCTGCGCAACTACGCGGGCGGGATCGAATACCTGACCGGCAGCGACCTGTTCGTGGCCAAGCTCAGCGACGCGGGCAGCGAACTGGTGGGCTCCACCTACCTGGGGGGCTCGGCCAACGACGGGCTGCACATCGTGGACCAGCCCCTGGTGCGGGGCGGTCAGAACGCGTCCACCACGCCCATCATCAACAACTACGGCGACCAGTTCCGGGGCGACGTCAACGTGGACGAGGCCGGCAACATTTACATTGCTTCCACCACCACATCGGCCAACTTTCCCACGGCAAACGCCCCCCAGGCGAGGCTGATGGGCACCCAGGACGCCGTGGTCTGCCAGCTCAGCCCCGACCTGTCGCAGCTGCTGTGGAGCACGTACCTGGGCGGCTCGGGCATTGACGTGGCCAGCGGCCTGCGGATCGGGCCTTCCGGCAACGTGTACGTCTGCGGCGGCACCACCAGCAACAACCTCCCGGTGGGCCCCGGGGTGGTGAAGGCGGCCCTGTCGGGCAACCAGGACGGGTTCGTGGCCCGGCTCAGCCCCGGCGGCGCTGCCCCCGTGGTCTCGTACCTGGGCACCGACCGGCTCGACCAGGCGTACCTGGTGGACCTGGACGCGAAAGAAAACGTGTACGTGATGGGCCTTACCCTGGGCGCGTACCCGGTGACGGGCAACGTGTACCGCAACGGCAACAGCGGCCAGTTCATCCACGCCCTCA
>CADCTQ010000335.1 GCA_902805615.1 uncultured Cytophagales bacterium | reverse complement strand
TGCCGGATGCACCAGACCGAAAGCCTTTCCGGATCGTCGAGCCGGAGCAGATCATGCGTCGTTACCTGCCCGGGGCCCGTTTTGGCCAGGTATTCCACGGATTGATCATGCTGGTTTACCAGGCCAATGCCGAAAGAAGGTGCCTCCATCCATTCATTCACGTGGTCGTATACCGTTTCAAAAATGTCTTCGAGCCGGATGGAAGCGGTGATTTTTTGCCCGATCTCACTCAGGACGCGGATGTTTTTAAACTGCTCCTGAAGGTGGTCGCGCTGCACCCGGATTTCCTCCTTCTGTTGCATAACTTCCTGCGTACGGGACGCTACCTCCTTTTCCAGGCGTTGCTTCTGCTGCCGGAGGTGGTTGGTCCGGGTCCGGTACAGCAACCCCAAACCCGCCAGAACGCCCGTTGCCCAGGCAGTCCGGAACCACCAGGTGGCCCAGAAAGGCGGCGTGATGGTAATGCGCAGGGACGCACACGTGCTCCAGGCGCCGTCGCTGTTGGCCGCTTTCACGCGGAAGGTGTACTGGCCCGGGCTTAAATTGGTGTAAGTAGCCACCCGTTGCGAAGCATCCGCGTACGTCCATTCCGGACGGAAGCCGGCCAGCTGGTAGGCGTACCGGTGGTGGTCCGGAGCGGCGTAGTCCAACCCCACAAAACCCAGCGAGAACGTGTTGTCCGCGTGGGAGAGGGTGATTGCCCGGGTTTGGGAGACCGGCCGGGACAGTACTGCCTTGCCGTGCCGCAACGTGCCGGCAGTCAGGGGCTGGTTGAAAAGGCTGAAGCTGGTAATGAGGGTCCGCGGCGCTTGCCGGTTGTCGGCAATGCTGTCGGGATGAAAAGCCGTTACGCCGTTCATGCCGCCGAAGTACATCACACCCCCCGGGCTCCGGAAGTAAGCGCCCGGATTGAATTCATTGCTTTGCAAACCGTCTGACTGGTAAAAATTGCGGAAGGCTTGCGTCTGCGGGTTGAACCGGCACAAACCCCGGTTGGTGCTCAGCCACAGGCAGCCCTTCCCGTCATCGAGGATGCCGTAGACGGTGTTGCTCGGCAACCCCTCGGCGGTGGTATAGTGCCGGAACGTTTCGGTACGCCGGTCGAAAAGATTCAACCCTCCGCTGGTGGTGCCTACCCACAGCCGGCCGGCGTCATCTTCGTAAATGGCGTTGATGGTATTGCTGCTGATGGAATGGCGGTTGCGGGGATTGTGCAGGTAACGGCGGAACGTTCCCTGCCGGCGGTCAAAACGGTTTAACCCGCCGGCAAGGGTTCCAAGCCACAATATCGCTTGCTTATCCTCGTGCAGCGCCCGGATAAACACGTCGTTGATGGTACGCGAGGGGTTGACCGATACGCCGGAGTTCACGTAGCTGGCGGTATCCGGCATGTAATAGGCAAACGTGTTCGTCCGGGGGTGCCACCGGCCCAGCCCGGCCGTACAGGCCCCGATCCACCAGTGGCCGTCCCGGTCCTGGTGCAACGCCCGGATGGACCAGCTGAGGTTGGTGCCCGGCTGGTGTGAATGGTAATCGTGGGAGATAAACTTTTGGCTGCCGGGGAAAAACCGGGCCAGTTGCCCGTCGTAATACCCGATCCAAAGAAAACCCGTGGTGTCTTCGGCAATGACGCCCACCGTTTCGGGTTGCGGGGTCTTTTGCCCGGCCAACGTCCGCCGGTACAGGGCAAACCGTCCCGTGCCCGGATCGTACCGGTTCAGGCCGGTGTACGTGCCGACCCACAAGACCCCCTGCCGGTCCTCCCGGATCGAATACACGTCCGGGTGGTCCAGGGAACCGGAATCACCGGGAAGGTGGCGAAAGTGGCGGAAGGGCTTCCGGTGGGGGTTGAGCAGGTTGAGGCCACCCTTTAAGGTTCCGAACCAAAGTACCCCGGCCCGGTCTTCGTACAGGGAGGTCACGGCATTGCTGCTCAGGCTGCCCGGGTCGTTGGGATTGTGCAGGACGGGAGAAAAAGCATTCCGGTCGGGGTCAAAGCGAAATACGTGTTTGGGGAAGGCCACCCAGATGTGCCCGCGGCGGTCCTCGTAAAAGTACTGGGCCCGGTGGTGGTCGTATTTATCCAGGCGGGCCGTTTCGTGCAGGTATCTTTCCGCCCGTTGCCCATGCTGAGGGCTCTCCCGCAGGCGCACCACGCCCCGGTTGGTACCTACCCACAAATCGCCCCTCCCGGATTCGCGCAGGAACGTGATCAGCGTACGCTGCAGGCCCTCCTGCCGGCAGGGCGAAAAAGCGAAGTCTTCCGCACTTCCGGGGCTTTCGGTCATCAGCCGCAACAAGCCTGACCGGTGCGTACCCACCCAAAATCTTCCCCGCCGGTCTTCGTACAGTTCGGTAATCCAGTTGTGCCAGTTGGGGGTATTGCTCAGTTTGGGTTGAGCGGGGTTGGGGTAGAAGGCCCGTGCGGTGCCCGTGTCCGGATCAAGCAGGTATAAGCCGTACTGGGTTCCGACCCACAGGCGGCCCCGGCGGTCTTCCAGGATGCGGGTGATTTGATTGGCCGGCCCTTTGGCATTTTTCTCCAGAAAATACCGCCGGAAACTGCCGGTAGCCGGAACGTACCGGTTGAGCCCCTCCTGAGTGCCCAGCCATAGGGTGCCCGAAGGGCTTTGGTAAAAGCAGGTGACTTTGTCGTGGGATAATCCCCGGGGCCTGGCGGGGTCGTGAAAGTAATGGACGAAGGCTTCCGTGGCCGGATCGTACCGGGCCGCGCCACCCGAAACAAAGCTTACCCAAATGCCGCCTGACCGGTCTTCAAACAAACGCTGCGGCGAGGCCCAACTGCCGGAAACGCTGCCCTTGCCGGCCGGTTGCGCCGCGAAGCTGGTAAACCGGTACCCGTCGTAGCGGTCGAGCCCGTCTTCGGTGGCAATCCACATATAGCCCTGACGGTCCTGCAAGATATGGGTGATGCTGCTGTGGGAAAGGCCATCAGCCGTAGACAGGTGTTTGAACGTTAGCCCATTTTCCTGGCCCTGCACTGCCCCCATCACTGCCAGCCAGCCAGCTACGGACCAAACCAACAGCCAGCCGCCCGGAAAGCGACCGGCAACGGCGCCCTGCAACGGGAGGAAAGGTCTTTTTTTCATGGACTGTCAAAAGAGGGTGAGCAGAAAAGAGTGGTTCCCGCCCCGTAAGAAAGGAATGCAAGTCCGTAGTCCGTCAGGAGTACATCTCCCCGCTTTACGTTGGGCATTAGTGGGTAATTTAACCTTTTTCGTTCAGTCGGCTGCAACAATACCCCAACGGGTGGTCTTCCCTCGATAAAAAGTGCGAAAAGATAAGACCGGAATCGGGTTAAAAACCGTAAAGGAAAAGGTTCCGGGAGTCAGTTTTCGCGGCGAAGATTTTGGGCAGCTTTCCTGGAAAACGCCGGCCTTGTTCCAGTCGCTGCCGGCCTACTGCCACACCCACGGGCTTTCTCACGCGGAGTACACCCTTTGCAGTGACTTGGACAATGACCGGGATGTGGCGCGTTTCCTCCGGCCGGGACACCAAGCGCCCGGACCGGTTACGCTAAACCACCCCCCGGCGTAAAAACGGTGGGAACGGGCCTGCGGCACTGTGAGGAAAAAGTAAGAATAATGAGAGACAACCCCGCCAGCCCGACAGCCCCCATCGCATCCGGCCCTGCCTATTTTACCCGCTATGAACACCTGCGGATGCACCGGTCCGCCAGTGGTATTTTAACCGTCCGGCTGACCACCAACAACGGCCCCATTGTGTTCACCGGCAAAGACCGCCATGATTTTGTCGAAGCCTTTTCATGATCGCCCGGGACCGGGACAACAAAGTAGTTATCCTGACGGGCACCGGTAATGAGTTCTTTGCCCGGATCGACGGTCCCGGTCTGGGCGACATCACCAATCCCCGGGAGTGGGACAAAACGTGGTGGGAAGGACAGCAGCGGGCCGCTCAAGCGAATTTCCCCCGGGCGGAGACAGACCAGGAAGGCAAACGGGATAAAAAAGGAAATAAAAAGGGAAAGGGACAAGCCCCTGCCTTTTTGAAGCCAGTAAAAAGGTCCTTATCTTGTCGCTAAAGAAATAATATGGACGAAATATCCGAAAGTGCTGCGTTCATCCTGCAAAACTACAAGGGGAGGTGGCTGTATAAAGGAGGCATCCACTGGTTTTACAAAGGACGGGTCAAATTTGAATTTGATGAATTCAATTTGCTCATTGATGAACACAAGGTGAGTTACATTCAGAAACTGGGAGGAAAAGTGTTGAAGCACCATTCCTTCCCACTGGAGGCGACCACTTCGAAACAGTACGTATTTTTCTCCTTGAGTGGAACCGATGAGGGGAACCTGTTTTTTATCCGCTATGCCACCGAAACCGGCATGACCTGCGGAGAATGCGCCGCCAAGAAATCCCCTCCGCAAAGTATTGTTTGGCAAGTGGATGTGATCCGGCAATAAAAGCCCTGTCCCCTGGCAATTGACATGCCCATGTTCGTTTGATAGGGCGATTTGTCTTTGCTGAACCGTACGTCGCGGTTGATGCGGAACAGGCAGCCTTTGGGCATCAGATGGGCAATGGTCGGGTCGGTTTTGCCCAGGCGCTCGGGAAGAGCTGCCGCCAGGCGTTCAAAATCGCTTTTCGCCTGCCCGTACTGCTTCCTGTTCTGGTCAAACCACTCCTTATTGTTGTGCTGGCTAAGGTTTTTCGGAAATTGAACCGAGGTATGTTGAAGCATGGGAAAACGGGCTAGGGTTACTGATTGATTCTACCCTGCAAAGTAAACCCTACCCAGTGACAGCCCTGTGTCAGCAGGATTACAGAAATTCGTTTTTCTCTTAAAATGGCAGAGAGGCTGTCCTTCCCCGGCAAACGTGGATCAGGTTCGGGATTTGATTGATACAACCGGCAATTGTTAAAAAATACCTACTTCCAGGTATTGACAGCGGGCGTTTCTCTGCTGATCTTCTGCCGTCAAATCCGGGGAACTTGACCAGCAGAGCAACCGCTTCGATGTGACCGGATACCCGTTCCCCGTCGTGGAGGTGGCAGGCGGTACGGTGCGCCTGAAGTTGGCAGCAGCACGCCGCGATGCGTCGTACGGCAGGACCCGGGGGCTGTTCTTCAATTGTTCGGGGATGGCCGTAAAGCGTAGGGCCGGTTCGGGGTTTCTCCTGCGGGGCAGGGCCTTTTTCCGCGGGATTCGTTGCGCGGAGAAATGTCCTGCCCCAATCATTGCATTGAGCACGTAAACAACATTCTTAACGGGAATCAACATGGCAACCGTATATGTCATCTACGCCGGGGAAGATGCGCCCTTCTTAAAGGAGCGCGTGCTGAGGGGTCTGCCCAGCAACGGCTACGAATACTGGCTGGCAAGACCCCAGGTGGCCGGTGCTGACGCCAGTGGGCACGCAATTGTGCAGGCAATGAACCAATGCCAGGCCGTACTGATCATCCTTTCCCCGGCGCTCCTCGCCTCGACGGTACCGCTCGGCGAGATTGACATTGCACTAGCCGACCGGCGCACCCTGATCGTGGTTCAGATCGCGGCCCTCGACGAGCAGGAGGCAGCCCGGCTGCCGGCGAGGCTTTGGGTGCTGCCCAAGGCCGACTTCACGGCGGAGGAGGGGGAAGAGCAAGCCAAACGCCTGCTCGCCGGCCTGCTGCCACCCGTTGGAAGTGGCGGGTTTGAAACGAGGGTACCGGCCAACGCCCGGCGCATCGAATGGAACGAGGAAATTTTCACCGCCGCGCTTGCCCGGGCGACCGCCCGGCACGACCACGTGAGTGCGGAGGCACTGGTTGACGCCATCGTTAGCCATCTCAAACACCGTCCGTATGCCTACCCCGCACAACATGCCTACAACGATCTGCAGAAGCTGCGCCGGGAGCGTGCATTCGAGCTGATGCGCCGGTACGGGGAGGCGGTGATTGCATCCGGAACGAGACAGGACGGCGTTCGACGCCTGTTCGGTCAGGCACTCATTGAAACCGGGCAATACGACCCTGCCCTCCGCGTGCTCCAGTCAATCATTGATGACCCAAACGCCTCGCGGCAGGAACTCTTCGAGGCCCGCGGCCTGGTCGGTCGTACCTTCAAACAACGCTACGTGAACGCGCCGGCCGCACCCGGCGCAGACGAGTTGCTCCGCCAGGCCATTGCGGCCTACGAAACCGCATACGTGGAGGACCCGGGCAACTTCTGGCACGGGGTGAACGCGGCGAGTTGCATGCTGCGGGCAGAACGCGACGGCATCAACGCCGCACCACCCGGCCGGGCCCGGGAGATTGCCCGGCAGATCGTGGAGGATCTCGATCAACTTGCGCAAAATGCGCCCCTGGCTGTGTGGGACTGTGCATCGCGGGTCGAAGCATTGCTGGCGCTCGACCAATACGAAGAGGCCGGGCGGGCCCTTGACGTGTACATCCACCATCCGGACATGACGACGTTCGAAGTGTCTTCAACCTTCCGCCAGTACGACCAGGTTCTCCAACTGGACCGCACCTCACCCGGGGCGGCCCTCCTCGCCCGCCTGCGCAGCACCGTGGAACGCTACCGCGCCGGCAAGGTGACGGTTCACCCCATCCCGGCGCAAGACTTCTCGTCAAAGTCGGTTGCGCCGCCCGCCCCAACCAGACCCCTGCTCATCCGGCTGGGAGACGCCGCCCGGGAGCCCGCAGGCATTACCGACCTTGTAATCCATTCGCGCCTGGGCAAAATCCTCTCCGCACGCGGCTCGGACGCAAGCGTCAGAGAACTGCTCGCCGATCCGCAGGTAATTTCAATCGAGGAGAGCCGACCCGCCGGACAGATCGAATGTGACCGGTCAGTGCCATTCATCAAAGTAGCTGACGAATATGCCCACGTGGCCGGCACGTACAAGGAGCGGGGTGACCAGGCGTTGATCGCAGTGATTGATAACGGCATTGATGTGCTCCACGAGACGTTTCTCGGTGCCGATGGGAACTCGCGCATCGTGGGCATATGGGATCAAACCGCTGCGGGTGGTCCCCCTCCGGAAGGATTCACCTACGGAACGTTTCACGATGCAGGGGCGATTGACGGTTACGTGAAGACGGGAATCGTGCCTCCGGGCCTGGGACGCAACCGTGGGGGACACGGAACGCACGTGGCAAGCATTGCGGGGGGCCGGGCCGTGGGGGACTTCTTCGGCGGCGTCGCTCCGGATGCGAAACTGCTGATCATCGTATCAGCCAGCAGCGGACCGATTGGCTATTCGCAGAGCCACGTCGAGGCGCTTGCCTTCATCAACACCTTCGCGACCAGCCTCGGCCTGCCCGTGGTCGTAAACGTAAGTCAGGGCATGAACGCCGGGGCGCACGACGGCAAGTCGGCGCTCGAAGTAGCATTCGACGCCTTCTCCGAATCCGGGCGTAAGCCAGGCCGCGTGGTGGTGAAGTCAGCAGGGAATGAACGCGACAAGCGCGGCCACGCCAAGGTCACCCTGCCGCCCGGCTCGCAGGAGGAGTTACGCTGGCGACGGGCGCCGGAAGCAGGCCGCACCGAGCGCATCGAGCTGTGGTGGAGCAGTGCCGACGAGATCGAATTCCGGTTGCGTCAGCCGGTTCCGCCCGGAACCACACCGCCTGCCCCTGATCCACCCGAAAACTGGTCGGATTGGGTGGGCACTGCGGCGCCTGAGCGCCAGGGAACATTTCCCGGGGGTAGCCCGTATCGCCTGGTCTTCACCAAGCGCCATATTGATAACGGCGACAGCCAGTTGCTGATCGAACTGGGTAACCCGGCCCGCGCGGCGGGCCAGGGGGATTGGGCGCTCGAAATGCGCAGCGGGACCGTTCGGGACAGCGGAGAAGTGCACTGCTGGATCGAACGCAGTCCGGGTGAGCCCACCTCGTTCCTGACTTTCGTAGACGAGGAAATGACGCTCAGCATTCCCGGAACCGCACAGAGCGTGGTCACGGTGGGCGCAGTGGACGCGTTCAAGCCGATCCGGGTGGGTGGTTTCTCTTCGTACGGCCCCACCCGCGACGGGCAGAAAAAGCCGCTTGTCTGTGCGCCGGGCGTGCAGGTTCGGGCGGCCGAAGGCGGCACCGATCAGGACGTGTCCCTCAAAAGTGGCACCAGCATGGCGGCTCCGCACGTTGCCGGCGCCATCGCATTACTGCTTTCACGGGCAGCGAAGGCAGGGAGAATCCCCAGCGGCAGCCAGATTATTTCCACCCTTCTCCAGAAGACGCAGAACAACAACGGGCGTTGGGACCGGGGGCAGGGCTACGGCGTCATTGATGCATCTGCCCTGCTTGCCGCGTTCGACTGACGGGTCAGGAATCACGGCAACGCCGGTGCCTGCTACCCGGATCATCAATGCACCGGGCTGGGAACTTCCTGAGGCTGATGCCTGCCACTGGGCCCGGTGATATTTTCCAAAGCTTTTTCAGCGGAAGAACGTACTTTGCTTTCTTCATCATATTCTGCTACTTCGGACAGTATAATAACAATGCTATCAATGCTTTTACGGAGAGCATCTTCCCGAACATGCTTTTGCAGTAACGGGACAATAATGCCTAACTCCCGCGCAGTAGCGGCCCTGGTCTCGCTGCTTCCACTTGTCAAACTTTTCGCCAGGTTGGTAAGATAAGCTTTAACCGCTTCCCCTCCGATTTGTCCTAAGGCTTCGGCGGCAGAGGAGCGTACCCCTTCATCTTTATCCTTGAGCGCTTCTATCAAGGCAGGAACGGCTGGCCGAGCAACCGGTCCGATTCCTCCCAAGGCTTGGGCGGCAGAAGAGCGTACCCCTTCATCTTTATCCTTGAGCGCTTCTACCAAGGCAGGAACCGCTGGCTGAGCAACCGGTCCGATTCCTCCCAAGGCTTGGGCGGCGTAGGAGCGTACCGATTTAGCTTTATCCTTGAGCGCTTCTACCAAGGCAGGAACGGCAGGCAGAGCAGCCGTTTCGATTCGTCCTAAAGTTTCGGCGGCAGAAGAGCGTACCATTTCATCTTCATCCTTGAGCGCTTCTGCCAAGGCAGTCACCGCTTCCCCTCCGATTCGTCCTAAGGCTTGGGCGGCAGAGGAACGTACCCTCTCATCTTCATCCTTGAGCGCTTCTGCTAAGGCAGGAACGGCTGGCTGAGCAGCCGTTTCGATTCGTCCTAAGGCTTCGGCGGCGTAAAAGCGTACCATTTCATCTTCATCCTTGAGCGCTTCTATCAAGGCAGTAACAGCGGGCTTTGTGCTCATGCCACGTTGCCCCAGTGCTACCACTGTCATTCGCCGGATGTCCTGGTCCTGGTCTGCCAATGCCTCCTTGAGGGCAGTCGCCGCTTGGGGGCCCATCCGGCTAATCTCCTCCAGCACCTGGGGATAGAGGCTGATGCTGTTGCTAATCTTTAAAAGTTGGTGCAAACAGTACGCCGTATATTGTTTATTTCCGGCTGCGTGGTGGAGCAAAAAATCGAGGTCGGCCGTGCGGTCTTCGCCGGACGTGAATTGTCTTTCCCATATTCCGGTGCGCCGGGCATTGAAACGGGATAATCCCTTGAGTGGTAGCCCGGCCAGTTCTACATTGCTCATGGATTGAAACAGAACCCGGTTTTCCGGCTCGCCCAGTTGATTCGATAAAACCGACGCCATGCTTTTCCCCCCGGTGTACTTGCGTAAAAACGCTTGGTAGGTTGGGGGAACGGCTTGCCCGGTCTGCGTAACCAAAGCCTTACGCTGCCCGGCAAAAAGAAGGTCCACCAGGGCCCCGGCGCCTCCGCCCATACCGCCCAGCAGGTAAACCGGTTTGCGCTGCCAGAGCGCCAGGCAAAACGCTTCCACAACCCCGCCGTCCTCTTCCGAAAAGGCCCCTCCGGCCACAATGTGGGCATCAATGGACTCAATGAACTGGACCCGTACCGCGGCGGCAGGGGTGGCCTGTACCGGCACGGGCGGATTAACTGCTTGCTGGTAATGCGCAAATACCCCCGAGGCAACCACGGCTGCCGCATCCACTACCACCAGTTCCAGCACGTCTTGCAGGGATGCCGCCAGGGACTGGTAGGGGCCGGGTAACGAGGGCACCAGGCAAAGGATGGGAGCCGTAGCCCCTTCGTCGTCGGGCGCATAATTTCGGGCAATTTCCGCCAGGGGCCGGTACAGGTGGCTGACGGTGTCATCCGTCCATTCCAGGCAAAGGGCAATTTTAGCCCCCATGCTGAATAAATAGGGCGCCAGTTCCAGGGAGTAGTCGAAAAAATGGATGTCCCGCAGCCCGTACCGGTGCATTTCCGGGTGGGGGTACACGGATAAACCGACCGTTAGTCTTCGCACTGCTTCTGGAATGGGCATAGTGGCTTTCAGGCGGAAATGAGTTCGGTGAGCGTAATGAACCGGATGCCGTGATCCATGGCCTGAAGAATTTGGATCTCCTCGGCGGTGAGTTTCGGCTCGGGATAAATGACTTTCGTGTACTGTTGCTTTTTCAGCACCGGAAATACCAGCAGCTCGGGGGCAGTGGCCAGTATCCCAACGTCTGAACCAAATTGTTGTAACCGCCTGGCTTCGTAATGAAGGCTGTTTTTCTGGTAGAGATGCCTTACAATTTCGTACAAAAGGTGCAGGACCACTTTGTCCAGAAAGACGTCGTCAAATGCGTTGTTGAAGTAATGCAGATGGGGCACGTTAAACATGTAGGGGAAACTTCTTTCCTCGCCGTTGACGTACCGGTTGATCACCACGATTGGTGTTAACAGGCTTTTGGCGAGTCTGACCTCCCGCTGGCAATACCGGCTGGTGGAATACTTGTCAGAATGGATGATCAGCAGGACGGAATCTTTTACCGCCATGTCAATCTTGGTTAAAATATTCGTGCCCGGAGCACTTCTGACCACGTACAGGTAGGTTTCGAGCGCCTGGTACGCTTCTTTGATCCGCTTGTCAATGGCCAGGGCGAGTTCGCCTTCATCATCACTTTTGCAGCTGATGAACAGCTTGATGGGGAATTGACCTCCGGCCGGCGACACATCTACGACAAACCGGCCCATATTGTGCAGCAGGTTCACTAAAAACTGGTTCTTCAGCAGCCCATTGTTTTGTACGTTTTCCGCTTCCTTGTTTTCCCAAAAGGACAAATATTCAATCTCCGGTAGAGGGTTCCTGGCTTTTATTTCGCTTTCTGACGCCAAAGCGACGGGCAAGAGGGTAACCCTGTGGGGATTCCTTTGGTTTTCTTCGCCCAGCAGCGTGCATAACTTGCGGAGGTCTTCGTCCGCCAGCAGCCAGGAATCAAGCAGGATGATGATGAAAAGCTTCTCCACCCGGGCGGCGAGGGACGAGAGTACTTCCCGTTTATCGGGTACTTCCGGGAAATCGTACACGGGAATGCCCAGCCCGCGGCCGAAGGGAAGATTGGTGCTGTCCTTACAGAGGGTATGATGCGCCCAATTGAAGAAATAGCTCCGGTGCGGCGAGGCCGGATGGGATACGATGTAGATGCGCAAAAAACTCTCCGCGGCTCCCCCGCCAAAACTTTCGGGTACTGCTCCCTCGTGCGCTGCTTCTTTCATTGCGTTGGGATGGGTGGTTTTACTGTGTAATGCGTGGTCATCGGTGAACCGGTGGAATACTGAGCGGGTAACTCAGAAAAGTTACGAAACGGAGAATGCCCCGCAATACCTACTTCTGGGTATATTTAGGGGAGTAGCACACGGCCGCAGTGCGCTTGAGAAGTCTTTTGAGGCAGCGCACGTGAAGGGAATGTTGCCGCGCGTAAAAATCCGCCCTGATGCGTCTCATTCCCCGGCTGCTTCCGGTCGGGTGCTTTGGGCAAAAAGAGCCCTTTGCCCTTTAGAGAGCCGGGTTTTGGGCTTCTTTGCTGGCACAGGTTGCAAGTGAATGGACAAAGGATTACTTTAGTGTAATTCCTTCTTTGTATTATTCTATACATGGAGAAAATCTCTACCCGCACCCTTGACCCCACGCTGATTGCCCGGCTCTCGGCGGGTGATGCTGCCGCTTTCCGGCAGGTATTCGACCTGTACCACCAGAAGTTATTCGCCTTCAGTTTGAAATTTACCAAGTCCCGGGTCCTGTCCGAAGAAATTGTGCAGGAAGTGTTCATCAAGGTATGGGAAAACCGGGCCGGTCTCAATCCGGAACTGTCGCTGGGGGCGTACCTCTACAAAATCACCCAGAACAAAGTGTTCGATTTCCTCAAAAAAGCGGCGCTCGACCAGTCCGTGAAGAAAGGGTTGATCCGGCACGTGGAGCGGATGTGTGACCCCATTGAAGCGGATATTTTTCTGGCCGAGTACGAAACGATCATCAAGGCCGCCATCAGCCAGTTGCCGCCGCAGCGCAAGCTGATCTTTGAGATGAGCCGGGACCAGTACCTGAGCCACGAGGAGATTGCCGGGCAACTGGGCATTGCCAAAAACACCGTGAAAGTACAGATCGTGAAAGCGTCGCGGTTCATCCGCGAGTACCTGCACCGGCACGCCGACATTCCCCTGGCCCTGGCTGCCTGGCTGGCAATGGCGTAAATCGCTGAACAACAGCCGTTTGCCATTTTTGTTGACCAGAACCTTCCCGGAATAACCATACTTTGGGTAAAAATCTGAAAAATATTTTTCGCCCGGGTAATCCCTCCTTCCGGGAGAACAGTATTAGGGGTGTATTTAGCCGGAAGCCCCTTGACCGCCCAGCCCACCAAACAGCAGTTGCTCCATAAGTTTCTTTCCGACGGGTGCACCCGGGAAGAACTGGAAACCCTTTTGGCGCATTTGCAGCGAGACCCGGAGGAGGAGTACGCCGACGTGATGCAGCAGGTATGGCGTCAGTTGCACGCGTACCCACCCGTGCAGAAAGCCGATGCCGACCGGATGTTCGAGGCCATTCTCCGGAAAACCGGGGGGCAGCAAGCAGTGCCCGGGCCGCCGGCCGCCAGGACCCGGACCCTCGGGTGGCCGGGCTGGTACCGCGTGGCCGCCGCCTGCACCGGCTTGCTGTTGCTGGCCGGGCTGCTGTACCGCCTGCTGGGGGCCGGCCCGTCGGTTACCCACCAGACCGCCTACGGGCAGATGCTGACCGTTACTTTGCCCGACGGGTCGGTCATTCGCCTCAACGGCAATTCGGAGCTGCGCTACGACGCCGACTGGGCCGCGACCGGCCCGCGGGAAGTATGGCTCGACGGCGAGGCGTTTTTCTCGGTGGTACACACCCGCACGCACCGGCCCTTCGTGGTGCACGCCACCAGCCAGGCCCGCGTGGAAGTGCTGGGAACCGAGTTTTCCGTTGCCGACCGCCGGGAAGGCGCCCGGGTCGTGTTGAATTCCGGCTCCGTCCGGCTGACCCTGGCCGGCGCCGGGCCGCCGGCGCAGATCCTGATGAAACCCGGGGAACTGGTGGCGTGGAAAAACGAGGCGGCCCGCGTCACGCACAAACGCGTCAACCCCCGGGTGTACTCCTCCTGGACGGAAAAGAAGCTCCTGTTCGACGATACGCCCCTGCGGGAAGTGGTTGCCATGCTGCGCGATACCTACGGGCTGGAAGTAGCCGTGGCCGACCCCGCCCTGCTCGACCGGCAGTTGTCGGGGGCGGCGCCCATCCAGAACGTTGACGTGTTCCTGGCGGGCCTGGCCCGCACGTTTGACCTGCAAATTACCAAGACCCAAAACCGAGTCGAAATCCGGAGCCCCGGTACCTAACCATTACCCACCCCGATGCCTTTTCCTGCCGTACTCCCCGCGCCGCCCGCGGGGTGCCTGGCCCCTCATTGCCCGTCGTAAAGCCAACCGGCGCACGTAACCCGCCAACCATCCTTTTCATCATGATCCCGAAATGACTTCATGATTACGCATCTGATCTTTCACGGCTACTTGTAAAACAGGGCATTACGAACAACGAACAACGAATAACCAACAACGAATTTGTCTACAGTTTAATCCGGGTCAACATTCATGAAAAAACCATTTACCTGCCTGTTGCTGCTGCTCTGCGGGCACCACCTGCCACTCCCCGCCCAAACCCTTGCCGCTTCCATCCGGTCTACCCACTCCTGGGAGGTACAGGGCGAAATCATCAGCCTGAAAGACGCCCTCGTCCGGCTCGAAGCCAAGTACAAAGTCTCGATCATGTACGACAGCAAGCTGGTGCACAACAAAACGGTGAAGCTCAAGAAGCAAGCCGTCAATTCCCTGGCCGAGGAGCTGGAACGGGTGCTCCAGGACAGCGGCCTGTCGTACGACCGCATCAGCGACACCTTCTACGTAATCCTGTCGGTGGCCCGTCCGAAAGCCGCTGGCAACAACGCCGGGAGCAAGACCGACAGCCCCGCCGACGGCCCCCTGCTCAACCATGCCGGCGGCAACCCGGCCGGGCCGGGCGGGCTGCTGCCCGGGCACGCCGCCCCCGCCACGGTGGGCATTACGGGCCGCGTGACGGGTGAGCAGGGCGAGGGGCTGCCCGGGGTGACCGTACTGCTCCGGGGCACCACCACCGGCTCGACCACCAACGCCGACGGCAACTACAGCCTGGACGTGCCGGACCGCAGCGGCACCCTGGTTTTTTCTTCCATCGGCTACGTCACCCGCGAAGAACCGGTGGGGAACCGCTCGGTCATTGACGTGGCCCTGGTTGCCGACGTCAAATCGCTGGGCGAAGTCGTGGTGGTAGGGTACGGGGAGCAGAAGAGATCGGACCTGACGGGCGCCGTGTCGTCGGTATCGGCCAAAGACATCCAGCGCCTGGCCGTGCCCACCCTCAACCAGGCCATCCAGGGCCGGGCCCCCGGCGTGTACGTGACCCGCAACAGCGGCGCGCCGGGCAGCGGGGCCGAAATTTTCATCCGCGGCGCCGGCTCCATCCGCGGCTCCGAGCCGCTCTGGATCATTGACGGCGTGCGGACTGCGCCCGGGCCCAACTTCAACATGAACGACGTGGAAGCCATCGAGATCCTCAAGGACGCTTCGGCCGCCGCCATCTACGGGGCCGCCGCCGCCAACGGGGTCATCATCGTCACCACCAAGCGGGGCACCAAGGGAACGCCGAAAGTCAATTTCAACGGCTACGCCGGCACCAGCAGTCCCATCGGCCTGCCCCAAATGCTCAATACTGAGCAATACGCCCTGCTGCGCAACGAAGCAAACGACCTGGCCGGCAAGCCCCGCGTTCCGGCCTTTGCCGACCCGGCCAACCTGCCGGCGGTTTCGACCGACTGGGTAGACGTGCTCTACGACCGCGGCGCCGTGCAGAACTACGACCTGTCGGTGTCGGGCGGCGGGGAAAAAGCCACCTTCTACGTGTCGGGCAACTACTTCCGCGAGAAAGGCACCCAGGTGGGTACCTGGTTTGAACGCTACACCCTGCGGGCCAACTCCGACTTTACCATCGGCAAGCGGCTCAAGATCGGCGAGTCGCTGATGGCCGGGATCACCAAGAACGACCCCCAGAGCATTGACCGCGACGCGTACGTACGCGCCTCGCCGGCACTGCCCCTCTACAACTCCGACAACGCCTACGGCGGCTACGGCACCGTGGACCGCAACCTGTACGGCTACGAAGGCGGCAACCCGCTGGCCAGCGAACTGCGCGTGTACCGCCTCAACAAGGGCCACCGGGTAAACACCAACCTGTACGCCGACCTGCAAATCCTGGAGGGCCTCAACCTGCGCGCCTCGTTCGGCGGCAACTTCGGCTTCGACAACAACCGCACCTTCAACGACAAATACCTGGGCGGCGGCGCCGCCGTCAACAACACTTCCTCGCTGGTCCAGAAGTACAACGAATCCATCACCCTGATCGGCAACGCCGTGCTGACCTACGACCGGACGCTGGGCCGCCACAACCTGAAGGCCATGGCCGGCTACGAAGTGCTGCGGGGCGACCTGCTGGCCTTCGAGGCCCTGGGTTCGGGCTTTGCCGGCACCCTCGACGTGCTCAACGGCGCGGCCACCGCGTCGCGCACCTCGTTCGGCACCAAAGACTACGACCGCCTCCTCTCGCAGTTCGGGCGGCTCAACTACGCCTACCGGGGCAAATACCTGCTCACGGCCAACATCCGGCGCGACGGTTCCAACAAGTTCGGCCGCGAAAACTTCTACGGCATCTTCCCCTCGTTCTCGGCCGGCTGGCGCATCAGCCAGGAAAGCTTCATGCAGAACTTTCCCCTCGTCTCCGACCTCAAGCTGCGCGGCAGCTGGGGCATCCTGGGCAACAGCCAGGGCATTCCCCGCTACCTGGCCTACGCCACCTACACCACCAACAACACCACCTACAGCTTCGGGGCCAACCAGGACGCCGTGCAGGGCGTGCGGCCCACCCGCTTTCCCAACACGCAGGTGAAGTGGGAAGAAATCGAGCAGACCGACATTGGCCTGGACCTGAGCCTGCTCGACAACCAGATCACCGTCACGGCCGACTACTACGTCAAAAACACGCACGACCTGCTTACCCCCGTGAGCGTGCCCCGGTCGTCGGGCTACCTCTCCAACGCCGCCTACCAGTCCGTGGCCGACCCCATCCTCAACATCGGGCAGATGCAGAACAAGGGATTTGAGTTTTCGGTGGGCTACCGCAGCCCGGCCGGCAAGCCCTTCGCCTACAACGTGTCGGCCAACGCCAGCTACAACAAAAACACCGTCAAGCGCCTCAACGCCGACGACGTGATCACCAGCGGCAACTGGGACGGCGACGGGTTCGTGGCCCGCACCGAGGTGGGCCAGCCCCTGGGCTACTACTACGGCTACCAGGTGGAAGGCATCTTCGGGGGCGAAGACGAGGTGAACGCGGCCAACGAACTCACCGCCGACGCCAACACCTACTACCAGAACAAGGGCACCGGCCCGGGCGACTTCAAGTACCGCGACATCGGCAGTTTCGATGCGGACGGCAAAATCATCGGGGTGCCTGACGGGAGGATCAACGCGGCCGACCGGACCTTCATCGGCAACCCCTGGCCCAAGTGGGTGCTGGGCTTCAACGCCGGCGCCTCGTTCCGCAACTTCGACCTGTCGCTTTTCCTGCAAGGCGTGCAGGGCCTGGACCGCTACAACAGCTTCAAGTCCATCCTCACCAACCTCAAGGGCGACTACAGCATGAGCACCGCGGCCCTGGACCGCTGGACGTTCGACAACCCGGGGGCGACCCTGCCGAGAATTCACCGCGACGACCCCAATAAGAACCGCACCAACGTTTCTGATTTCTACGTGGAAGACGGCTCGTACCTGCGCGTCAAGAACGTGCAATTGGGCTACTCGCTGCCGGCAGCCCTGGCCGCCAAGGCAAAGCTTGGGAGCCTGCGGCTGTTCGTGAGCGGCGACAACCTGTTCACGTTCACCCGGTACTCGGGCATTGACCCCGAATTCGACGCGGCCGGCAACCCCGACAACAACCCCCGCGGCAACACCGACAAAGGCATTGACGTGGGCATCTACCCGCAGTCCCGCACGCTGCTCTTCGGCATCCAGATCGGCTTGTAAACATTCCCACTCCCATTTCCCGCTAATCCTGCGCAACATGAAAAAACGCTATATACTTACCCCCCTGCTGATTACCCTGCTGGCCGCCCCGGGCTGCAAAGATGAGTTCCTCGAGACGCCCGACCCCAACAACCTGGGCGCCTCCTCGCTCTACGTGGACACCGACAATGCCAACCTGGCCCTGACGGGGGTGTACGCGCCGCTCAAGGACATTGACCTGTGGGGCGACCAGATCCACTTTTTCCTCCACCAGATCACCGACGAGTACGACCTGGTGTGGAAGGGCGACGCCGGCTGGAACGAGATCAAGCAGTTCAGCGTCTCCTCCGAAAATGCCACCCTCCGCTCGGCGTGGTACGGCGTGGCCAAAATGGTGCTGCGGTCCAACGACGTGATCGAAAACGTGGAGAAGATGAAGGTGCCCGAGCAGATCACTCAACAGAACAAGGAATACATCCTTGGGCAGGCGTATTTCATCCGGGCCTTTGCCCACTTCCTGGGCGTCAACATCTGGGGGCAGCAGCCGGTGATCGTGGATGGGGCCGCCCCGGGCTTCCCGGTGGTGACCGGCACGCCGGTGAACCGGGACCAGATGTACGTGAAGCGGGCCCCGGTCAGTGAAGTGTACGCCCAGGTCATTGCCGACCTGCGGACGGCCGAGGGACTGCTGCCGGTGGCCTGGACGGGCAACGGGCTGGGCCGCGTGACCAAAGGCGCCGCCACGGCGTACCTGGGCAAGGTGTACCTGTACCAGCAGAACTGGGAAGGGGCCGCGGCCAAGTTCGAGGAAGTCATCGGCAACCCCGCCTACAGCCTGTTGCCCAACTACGGCGACAATTTCAACGGCAAAGCCGAAAACAGCCCCGAATCCATCTTCGAGGTGCAGTTCTCCGACAAGTCCCCCATGATGTCGTGGGACGGCGGGCCGGGCCACGCCTACGCCACCCGCCACGCCCCCGACCCGCTGGGCTGGGGCAACGTGAGCCTGTCGCCGGCCACCGTCACGCAGTTCGGCACCGACCCCCGCCTGCGCCACACGGCGTTCATTCCCGGCAAAGACAGCGTGAAAATGGGCGACAATGCCAACTGGCAGCCCTACAAGAATACCAACGGCACGGGGTACTCGCCCAAGAAGTTCATCCGCGCCGACCGCAGCGCCGTCAACACGGGCCCGGGGCTGTTCAACAACGAGATCAACATGCCCCTGATGCGGCTGGCCGACGTGTACCTGATGTACGCCGAGGCGCAGCTCGAAAGGGGCAACGCCACCGTGGCCCTCGAATACGTGAACAAGGTGCGCCGCCGGGCCTACGGGCTCAGCCCGGGCACCCCTTCGCCGGAGGCCGACCGAACCGTGGCCGGTGCGGCGGAACTGCGGCAGGCCATCCGCGACGAACGGTTCCTCGAACTGTGCGGGGAAGGCCACCGCTGGTTTGACCTGCTGCGCTGGGGCGTTGCCGACGACCTGCTCACCCCCCGGGGCTTTACGCCGGGCATTCACCAGGCCATGCCCATCCCCACCAACGAAATCCAACTCAACCCCGCCATGACGCAGAACAACGGGTATTAGGGATTAAGGATTGGGTATTGGGTATTGGGGTAATGAGGGATTGGGGCAGCAGCGCCGCCGGGCACCACCAATACCCTAATCCCTAATCCCTAATACCGAGTACTAAAAGAATAGGATTTGCGTGAGAAAATACCCGCTATGGAAAGAAAAATGACAGTACCCTTGCGTGCCCCGTTTGATTCTCCAACCTGATTGACCGAGGCGGCGCTGCTTCCCGGCGGGTTACCCTCTTGCCCGCCGGGGACTGCGTTTTTTAGCCGCCTTTCGCTGAAGGCAGTCATGCCGGTTCCCTTGCGTACGGTTCGTCTTGCCCGGGCTGCTTCTCCAGGAGCAGCTACTGGGAGAGTACTTCCTTTGCGGAGAAAAAATAGGATTTATTCAACATGAGATTATACGATAGCAGCCCAAAAAGCCTGTAACCTGATTGTATTACGTTCAACACTACCCCCCGTTTATGTCTCAACAATTTACGCCTCCACGAACTTTTTCCCGGCTGACCCTCCGCAACCTGGGGGCCCTGCTGCTCATTACGGCCCTGGGCCTGGTGACCCTGGCCGGCACCAAACGATATACCCGTTTGCTGGCGCGAACCAACAAGTCGGCCGTGTCGGCCCAGGCCGTGCCCTGCGCCGCCACGGGCACCATCCTGCGCGAACAGTGGAACGGCATTGCGGGTACGGCCGTCACGGCGATTCCCGTAAACACGACGCCGGGCAGCAACGGGTACATTACCTCTTTTGAGTCGCCCACCAACACCGGCGACAATTACGGCGCGCGCATCCGGGGATACGTCTGTCCGCCCGCCACGGGCAATTACACCTTCTGGATTGCTTCCGACGACGAGAGCGAACTGTGGCTGAGCACGAGTGCCAGCCCGGCCGGCAAGGTCCGCATTGCTTCCGTGACCGGCTCTACCGCTTCCCGGGAGTGGGGCAAATTTCCTTCCCAGCAGTCGGCGCCCATCGCTTTGCAGGCCGGAACGGCCTATTACATCGAGGCCCTGCACAAAGAAGGCACCGGCGGCGACCACCTGGCCGTGGGCTGGCAGTTGCCCGACGGCACCCAGCAGCGGCCCATTCCCGGGAGCCGCCTTTCACCGTTCGAACCCGAGTACCCGACCGCGCCGGGCGACCTGCGCTACACGGCCAAAACCGGCACTTCCGTAAGCCTCGCCTGGAACGCTTCCACGAGCAGCGCCGGCATCAGCGGGTACGTAGTGTACCGGGGCGCCGATTCGCTCACCACCACCGCCGGCACCACCTACCAGGCGACGGGCCTGACGGCCGGCACCACGTACACGTTTGCCGTGAAAGCCAAGGGCACCGACGGCCGGGCATCCACTCCCGCCACGCTGACCACCACCACCGTGCCCACCGCGCCGGCCGGTCCGCTGTTCGAAGCCGAAAACCTGATCGCCGCCACCTCGGAGTTTCCCAAGGTCTACGCCAACAGCGGGGCTTCGGGCGGCAAGGAAGTCGGCAACAATACCACCACCACGTCCCTCACGCTGCCGCCGTTCTACGCCTTCGGCAACGGGCAGTACGTGTTTGCGATCCGCTACCGCTCCGACGAAGACAAGGCCAAGTCGCTGGTCGTCAACGGGGTCACCACCCGCATCACCCTCGCTAACTCCGGGAACGGCTTTGCCATCTACCAGCAACTCCTGCAACTGCGGGCCAGCGAGAACAACACGATTGTGCTCCGGACCGACTTCAACGACGCGCAGGGCGCCGACTACGACTACTTCCGCCTCGAACTGGCCGCCGACGTGATGCCGACCAACCCGGTCGTCAACGACGCCACCAACACCTTCTCCTGGACGGACATTCCCCGGTACCCGGGCATTGCCAACTACGAATACTCCGTGAACCGGGGCCAGACCTGGCAGGCCGTCACGGCCAAGCCGCAGCCGGTGGGCGACCAGGTGTACGCCTACGGCGCCGTGCAGGTGCGCCTCAAAGCCGACGCGGCAACCTCCCGCCCGGCCGGCTTCCCGCTTTCCGCCAACGGGGCGTATACGATCACCACCGTTTCCGGCCCGCCCATCGTGCCGGGCGCCGTCCTCTGGCGGCTGGGCCGGGACGACAACTCCTCGGTCGAATTCACCGACTACGCCACCACCCGGCGTACCGACTCCCTGGCCGTACCGGGCGACTGGAGTACGCGCACCAACTGGAAGATCATTGCCAAGGGGCTCAAGCTCGACCGGAACGGCGCTTTGAAACTCACCTATAACCTGTCGGCGGTTCCCGAGTTCGGCGTGGAGTTGAGCTTCCGCATCCTGGACGCCTTCCAGTCCACGCCCCAGATGGCCGTGTTTTCCAACAACACCCTGGCGGGGATGATCCAGATTGCCGGCCTCAACGGCAACGGCCTCGCCTACAAGTTCAAGGAGACCTACCGCCTCTACATTCCCAAAGAATTCCTCAAAACCGGCGTCAACCAACTGCGGCTGGAAGCCGACCGGGGCCTGTTTGCCGACAACTCGGGCGACCAGTACCACTGGTGGGAGTGGGACCACGTGACCCTGAAGACACTGGCCGAAAAAGCCCGGGAGCCCCTCCACGGCCGGTACGTCCACATGGGCAACGACTTCCGCGAAGACCCGTACTTCGACGCCCGGTCGGCGTACCTGCTTTCCAAGTGGAGCGGCATTGCCTACAGCGGCAACTGGATGCGCGACGGGGCCGACATCACCCAGTCGTTCAACCCGGGCATCCGCGCCTACCTGCTCACGATGCGCCAGTTGAACATCCTGCCGATGACCATCCCGTTCGAGGGCAGCACCACCCGCAGCAGCGACGTGCTGGCCGGCACCATCAACACCACCGTGCGGCAGCGCTACCGCGACTACCTGACCAACTACGGCGACCTGCTGGCGGCGGTGGAAACCGAAAACGAACCGGGCCTGTTCGGCTCCTCGCAGGTGGGCACCAAAGCCATTGTGGAGATGGCCCAGGCCGAAAAACCCGCCTACGCCCCGCACGTGAAGGTGGTGGCCCCCGGCTGGGCGTACTGGCCCACCAACGGCATTCCCAGCGGCTGGGAACGCGACCCCGCCCAGCGCCGCCCCATTGAGGAAATCAGCGACCTGACCAACGGCCACAGCTACAGCACCTCGGGCGTGGGCGGCCTGGGCGGCTCGCTGGTGGAAACGCTGCGCACCTACGACAGCTACACCGGCGACGGTTTCCCCAAAGACATGGTGATGAGCGAGACCGGGGCCAACGACGACGCCGCCGACGACAACCGCTACGGCACCTTCGCCAACCGCTACATCGCCGTGTTCGACCGGGAGATGCGGGGCAACATCGGCTACGTGGACCACATCATGTACCACGCCGCCTTTTCGCCCGGCAATTTCACCATGTGGGTCTCCGACGTGGCGACCGGAAAACTGAACCCCGAGAACGCCCAGGTGCGGCCCAACCGCCGGGAGCCCGCCCAGCCCCGCCTCAAGACGTTCCGCCGCCTGGCGCTGGCCTACGCCACGCACGGCGAACCGCTGGCCTACCTGTACGAGAATGCGGCCGAACTGGCCGGCAAGAAAGCCTACTTCCGGGCCGTCAACACGGCCACGCTGGGCCGCGCCAGCACCGGGGCCAGTTCCGACAAGTACCTGATGAACTTCGTCAACTTCGAAACCTCGACCCTGACGCTGCGGGTGAAGGTAGCCATGCCGGGCGGCGGCACCTTCACGGGGGAACGGTACGGCAACGGGGACGTGTATTCGGAAGCCGTTTCGCGGGTGGAACACGGCGGCGATACGCTGAGGTTCACCGAAACGCTGGCCCCCGGCGAGTCGGTGCAGTACATCCTCAACCGCAAGGAAACCCAGGTGCCCACCCCGCCGGCCACGCTCACGGCCACCGCCCGTTCGTTCCGGCAGGTGGACCTGGCCTGGCGGCCCTCCTCCGACAACGTGGCCGTGTCGGGCTACCGCATCTTCCGCAACGGGGTGTCCATCAACGTGGTACCCGCTGCCCTGAACGTGTTCACCGACATTACCGTGGAAGAATCCACCACCTACAACTACACGGTGGAAGCCTTCGACGATTCGGGCAACAAGTCGCTCCGCAGCAACACGGCCGGGGTCACGACGCCCGCCATGCCCGTGACGGCCGGCGGCCCGATCTTCGAAGCCGAACGGTGCATTCCGGCCGGTTCGCAGTTCCCGCAGGCGGTGAGCAACGCCACCGCCTCCAACGGGCAGATGGTGACCAACAACTTCACCACCACCCGCTGCGAGATTTTCGGTTTCACGGCCGTGCAGGCCAACTACGTGCTCACCATCCGCTACCGCTCCACCTTCGATTCGCCCCGCAACATCCGGGTCAACGAAGTGCTCAACGCGGGGCAGTTCTTCGGCCAGATTCAACTCGTCAACAGCAACAACGCCTGGCGGGAAGTGCAGCAGAACATTACCCTGGTGCCGGGCAAGAAGAACATCATTGCCGTGCAGGTGGAATTCGGCCAGACCCAGGGCGGGGAATACGATTACTTCCGGCTCGATACCGGCCGGGTGGCCGCCCCGCAGCCCGAGTGGCGCTTCGTGAGCCACACCAGTTCCTCGGTGCTGTACACGCCGGCCTTCCTCAACAACACCGCGGGCAGCGCCCACGAAACGGCCACCCTCGGGCAACACGCGCAACTGACCATCAAGGGCACCGGCTTCCGCTGGTTCTCCAACGTGGTCTCCGACATGGGCACGGCCGACGTGTACATCGACAACGTGCTCGACCGCACGGTCAACATCCCGTCCGCCGCCTTTGAAGGGCCCGACAAGCTGGTCTACGAAAAGACCGGCCTCACCGACGCCACGCACACGATCAAGATCGTCTGCAAGGAGAACAAGCGCATCACCGTGAGCCACCTGGAGTTCCTGGGCATCCTCGGCAGCCCGGTGGCCCCGGGCCCCGACATGGTGGTGACCGACATCAAAACCGTGCCGGCCAACCCGCGGGGCGGCGACCAGATCCGGTTCGTGGCCGTGGCCCAGAACCGGGGCACCCTGGCCACGCCGGCCGGGATCACCACGGGCGTGCTGTTCAGCGTGGACGGCGGCAGCACCGGCTTCTCGGATACGTACACGGCGGCGATCCAGCCCGGCGAGTCGGTGGAACTGGCGCAGAACCAGACCTGGACCGGGCCGCCCAACGTGAACGTGCGGGTGGAGGCGTTCGTAAATGACATCGGGCGGTACACCGAGCAGGACCGCACCAACAACCGCTACAGCGAACCGCTCTACATCGGTTTTGCCGATACCATCCGGCCCACCGCGCCGGCCAGCCTGATCAGCAGCAACCGCACCGACAGCACGGTGGTGCTCTCCTGGAACGCTTCCACCGACGACGTGGAGTTGAAAGGCTACGACGTGTACCGCGATGCCGTCAAAGTGAACGCGACGCCCACGACCGCCACCACGTACACCGACCGGGGGCTGGCGGCCGGCGGCAGTTACGTGTACACGGTAAGAGCGGTTGACCGCGCCGGCAACCAGTCGGCGGCCAGCAACGCGGTGACCGTGGGCCCGGCCGGCGGCGGCGGCGACGGCCTGAAGGGTGAGTACTACGACAACATGGACCTGACGGCCTTCAAGCTGAGTCGCGTGGACCGGACCGTCAACTTCAACTGGGGCACGGGTTCACCCGCCTCGACGATAGGGGTTGATACGTATTCGGTGCGCTGGACCGGCGAAGTCCTGCCCCGGTATTCGCAGACCTACACCTTCTTCGTCAACACCGACGACGGCGTACGGCTGTGGGTGAACGGCCAACTGCTCGTGGACAAGTGGGTGAACCAGGCGGCCGCCGAGTGGAACGGCACCATTGCCCTCACGGCCGGCCAGCGGTACGCCATCCGCATGGAGTACTTCGAGAACACGGCCGGCGCCCTGGCTACGCTGCAATGGTCGAGCGCCAGCCAGCCCAAGCAAGTGATTCCCCAGAGCCAGCTTTTCAGCACCCCCGCGCCGGGCGACGGCCTGAAGGGTGAATACTACGACTCGATGTACCTGACCGAGTTCAAGCTCAGCCGGATAGACAAGACGGTGAACTTCAACTGGGGAACCGGTTCGCCCGACCCGGGCATTGCCGGAGAGACCTTCTCCGCGCGCTGGACGGGCGAGGTGCTGCCCCGGTTCTCCCAGACCTACACCTTCTACACCACCACCGACGACGGCGTGCGGCTGTGGGTGAACGGCCAGCTGCTCGTGGACAAGTGGGTGAGCCAGGGGGCTACCGAGTGGAACGGCACCATTGCCCTCACGGCCGGCCGGCGTTACGCCATCCGCATGGAGTACTTTGAGAACGGCAATGGTGCCCTGGCCAACCTGCAATGGGCCAGCGCCAGCCAGGCCAGGCAAGTAATTCCCCAGAGCCAGCTCTTCAGTACGTCTACGGTGCAAACCAACCTGATCGGGAACCCCGGCTTCGAAACGGGTACGCTCACGCCCTGGACCACCTGGCAGGATGCCGGCGTCGCCAACACCAATGCCCGCACCGGCACCTACGCCGGCCGGGTAGGGGCCAACCCGGCTACCCTTGAACAGGTAGTGACCCTCAGGCCGAACACCCGCTACGAACTGCGGGGTTTTGCCCGGGTGACCACGGCGGGAGATTCCGTGATCCTGGGGATCAAAGCGTACGGCGGGGCCAACAAGTTCGCCACCATCGGCAGCACCACCTACCGCGAAGCCGTCGTGGAATTTACCACCGGCGCGACGAACACCAGCGGCACGGTATTCCTCTACAAGTACCTGGGTTCGGGCGCTGCCTACGGCGATGACTTCTCGCTGGTGGAACTCGGTTCGCCAACCGCCCGGCTGGACGCCAGCGGGGGGGCCGAAGCCCGCAGTGGGGCAGGGGAGGTACGCCTCTATCCCAACCCGGCCGGCGACCAGTTTACCCTGCACTACTTCTCGCCGGCGGCACAAGGCGTAAAAGTGACCCTCACCAACGCCGTGGGCCGCCCCGTGAAAGCGGTGAACGAGGTGTTGCACGCCGGCGACAACCGGATCGTGGTCGGCACCCGGGAATTGTCCACCGGGCTCTACCTGGTGAACGTAGTGGCGGATGACGGTTCGGTCACGCCGCTCAAGGTTGTCATCAGCCGGTAACCAATCCGGGTAAGTACGGGGCTGCGGTGCATGATTCGCCGCAGCCCTTTTTACCTTCCTGCCTCATTACAATTCCCCACCCATTCGCTATGCACCTGAACCCTTACACCCCCCATCCTGCCCGTCCCAGCACCCGTACGCGGCACAAACTGCTGGTATTGCTGGCCCTCTTTGCCCACCTTTTCGCCCCGGCGGCCGCGGAGGCCGGACCGGCGCCCACCCGTCCGGCGGACGACAAAAAGGTCCCATTGGAAGCGCGTTCCCCGTACCGGGCCGCCCGGCCAGCGGCCGCTCCCTGCGCGGCCACGGGTACCATCCTGCGCGAGTTCTGGGACGGCATCCCCGGCGTGAACGTGTCGGACGTGCCGGTGAGTACCACCCCTAAAAGCATCAACTACCTGACCCTGTTCGAAGCGCCGCTCAACATCGGCGACAACTACGCCACCCGCATCCGGGGCTACCTGTGCCCGCCGGTGAGCGGCAACTACACGTTCTGGATCGCCTCCGACGACAAGAGCGAACTGTGGCTGGGCACGGCCGCCGACCCGGCCGGCAAGGTCCGCATTGCGGCCGTCAACGACTTTACTGCTTCCCGGGAGTGGGGCAAGTACCCTTCCCAGCAGTCGGCCCCCATCCCCCTCGAAGCGGGAACGGCCTACTACATCGAAGCCGTTGCCAAGGAAGCCACCGGCGGCGACAACCTGGCCGTGGGCTGGCAGTTGCCCGGCGGCATTTTTGAGCGGCCCATTCCCGGGAGCCGCCTTTCGCCCTTCGTGCCCGAATACCCGATGACCCCGGCGGGCCTGAAGGTGGTGGCAGTGGAAACCACTTCGGTGCAACTGGCCTGGCGGGCCGCCACCGACGACGTGGCCGTCACGGGCTACGACGTGTACAACGGCACGGCCCTGGCCGGCACCACCGACGGCGACACTACGTTTACGGTGACGGGCCTGCGGTCGGGCGGCACCTTTTCCTTCTCCGTGCGGGCCCGGGACGCCGGGGGGCGGTTGTCCACCCCCGGTGCGGCCGTGACGGCAACGACCGTACCCGTGCAGACGCCCTGCACCGTTACGGGAAATATCTTGCGGGAAGTGTGGACCAACCTGGCCGGCAACGCCATTTCGAGCATTCCCGTCAACACGGTACCCAATACCTCCGTTTTGATTCCTTCGTTCGAAGCCCCCGTCAACATCGGCGACAACTACGCGACGCGCATCCGGGGGTACGTGTGTCCGCCGGTAAGCGGCAACTATACCTTCTGGATGACTTCCGACGACAACGGTGAGTTGTGGCTGAGCACCAATGCCGACCCGGCCAACAAAACGAGAATTGCTTCCGTGACCGGCTTCACCGCTTCCCGCGAGTGGACCAAGTTCCCTTCCCAGAAATCAGCCCTCATCCCGTTGCAGGCCGGCAACAAGTACTACATCGAAGCCCTCTGCAAGGAAGCCACCGGCGGGGATAACCTGGCGGTGGGCTGGCAGTTGCCCGATGCCGTCCTGGAAAGACCCATTCCCGGCAACCGCCTGAGCCCGTTCGTGCCGCCCTACCCGTCGGCGCCGGGCAACCTGCGCGCCACCGCCAAAACGACCACCACCGTGGACCTGGCCTGGGAGGCCGCCACCGACGACGTGGGGGTAACCGGCTACGACGTACTCAACGGCACGACCCTGCTCGGCTCCACCACCGGAACCACCTTCGCCGCGTCCGGCCTTGCGGCGGGCACCACCTACACCTTTACCGTGAAAGCCCGGGACGCCGACGGCTTTGCCACCGGGAGTTCGCTGACCACCACCACCGTACCGTCGGCCCCGGCGGGACCGTTGTTCGAGGCCGAAAGCCTGGTTGCCGCCACGTCGGAGTTTCCCAAAATCTACAACAACAGCGG
This sequence comes from uncultured Cytophagales bacterium, assembly GCA_902805615.1. GTDB lineage: Bacteria > Bacteroidota > Bacteroidia > Cytophagales > 172606-1 > CADCTQ01. The sequence goes on along the minus strand of CADCTQ010000335.1, from coordinate 7,600 downwards.
GGCTTCCGGGGGCAAGGAAGTGGGCAACAATACCACCACCACGGCCCTCACGCTGCCGGCGTTCTACGCCTTCGGGGACGGGGAGTACCTGCTTTCGATCCGCTACCGCGCCGACGAGAACAAGGTCAAGTCCCTGATCGTCAACGGGCAGGTGACCAAAATCACCCTGCTCAATTCGGGCAACGGCTTTGCCGTCTACCAGCAGCTCCTGCCCCTGCGGGCCAATGAGAACAACACCCTCGTCCTGAGAACCGAGTTCGGCGACACGCAGGGGGCCGACTACGACTACTTCCGCCTCGAACCCGCCGCCGACGTGGTGCCCGCCGGCCCCGTGGTGGACGACGCGAAAGACACCTTTGCCTGGACGGATGCGGGCAAGTACCCGGGCGCCGGCTTTTACGAATACTCGGTGAACAAGGGCCAGACCTGGCAGCCCGTGACGGATAACCCGCAGCCGGTGGGCGACGAGGTGTACGCCTTCGGCGCCGTGCAGGTACGCGTCAAAGCCGATGCCGCGGCCTCCCGGCCGGCCGGTTACCCGCTTTCGGCCAACGGCGCCTACACCATCAGCCCGGTCCCGGCCGAACCCGTGGTGCCCGGTACGGTCCTGTGGCGCATCGGCCGCGACGACAACCGTTCGGCGGAATTTGCCGACTACGCCGCGGCCCGGCGCACCGATTCGCTGGCCGTGCCCGCCGACTGGAACACGCGCAGCGACTGGAAGCTCATCTCCAAGGGGCTAAAGCTCGACAAGAACGGGGCTTTGAAACTCACCTACAACCTGTTGGCGATTCCCGAGTTCGGGGTGGAACTAAGCTTCCGCATCCTGGACGCCTTCCAGTCCACGCCCCAGATGGCCGTGTTCTCCAACAACACCCTGGCGGGGATGATCCAGATTGCCGGCCTCAACGGCAACGGGCTCACGTATAAGTTCAAGGAGACCTACCGCCTCTACATTCCCAAAGAATTCCTCAAAACCGGCGTCAACGAACTGAAGCTGGAAGCCGACCGGGGCCTGTTTGCCGACAACACCGGCGACCAATACCACTGGTGGGAGTGGGACCACGTAACGTTGAAGACACTGGCCGAAAAAGCCCGGGAACCCCTCCACGGCCGGTACGTCCACCTGGGCAACGACTTCCGTTCGAACGGCGAGATCAACGCCCGCAACGCCTTCCTGCTTTCCAAGTGGAGCGGCATTGCCTACAGCGGCAACTGGATCCGGATCGGCATCACGGCCGAAGACGGCCTCACCGCCGACCGCCGGGCGTACCTGCAAACCCTCAAGCAGTTGAACCTGGTGGCCATGCCGATCACCTTCCCGGGCGGCTTCATCAACCGGGAAGCCGGCAGCGGCACGATGACCGAAGCCGGCCGGCGGCGCTTCCGGCAGTACCTGGCCGACTACGGCGACCTGTTTGCCGCCCTGGAAATCTCCAACGAGCCGGGCCTGTTCAACACCTCGCAGGCGGGCAACGTGGCCGTGGCCCGCATGGCCCGGGAAGAAAAAGCCGTGTACGCCCCGCACCTCAAGATCGTAGCCCCCGGCTGGGCGTACTGGCCCACCAACGGCACCCCCAACGGCTGGGAACGCGACCCCGCCCAGCGCCGGCCCATCGAAGACCTGAGCGACCTGACCAACGGCCACAGCTACAGCACTTCGGGCGTGGGCGGCCTGGGCGGCTCGCTGGTAGAAACCCTGCGCACCTACGCCGACTACACCGGCGACGGTTTCCCCAAGGACATGGCCATGAGTGAAACCGGCAGCAACGACGACGCCACCGACAACGCCCGGTACGGCACCTACAAAAACCGCTTCGACGCCGTGTTTGACCGGGAAATGCGGGCCAGCATCGGCTACGTGGACCACATCATGTACCACGCCGACTTTGACCCGGCCCCCTTCAACATGTGGACGGCCGACGTGGCCCTGAGCAAGCTCAACCCCGAGAATGCCCGGGTGCGGCCCAACCGCAACGACCCCAGCCTGTCGCGGCTCAACACCTACCGCCGCCTGGCGCTGGCCTACGCCACCCACGGCGAACCGCTGGCGTACGTGTACGGGAACGCGGCCGCCCTGGCCGGCAAAAAAGCCTACTTCCGGGCCGTCAACACCGCCGCACTGGGACGGTCGGTCACCGGTGCGCGGTCGGACAAGTACCTGATGAACTTCGTGAACTTCGAGACCTCGACGCTAACCATGGAGGTAAAAGTAGCCATGCCGGGCGGCGGTACCTACACCGGCGACCGGTACGGCAGCGGGGACGTCTACCTGCAGGCCCATTCCCGCGTGGATTTCGGCGGCGACACGCTGACGTTCACCGAGACGCTGGCCCCCGGCGAGTCGGTGCAGTACATCCTCAACCGCAAGGAAACCCAGGCCCCCACGGCCCCGCTCAGCCTGCGGGCCACGCCCCGTTCCTTCCGGCAGGTAGACCTGTCCTGGCAGCCCTCGGCCGACAACGTGGGCGTAGCGGGCTACCGCATCTACCGCAACGGCACCTACCTCAACCTTGCGCCGGCCGCCGTTACGTTCTTCACCGACTTTACGGTGGAGGAAGCCACGGCCTACAGCTACACGGTGGAAGCCTTCGACGATTCGGGCAACCAGTCGCCCCGCAGCAACCCGGCCACGGTCACTACGCCCGCCATGCCGGTCACGGCCGGCGGCCCGGTCTTCGAAGCCGAACGGTGCATTCCGGCCGGTTCGCAGTTCCCGCAGGCGGTAAGCAACGCCACCGCTTCCAACGGGCAGATGGTGACCAACAACTTCACCACCACCCGCTGCGAGATTTTCGGTTTCACGGCCGTACAGGCCAACTACGTGCTCACCATCCGCTACCGCTCCACGTTCGACTCCGAACGTTCGGTCCGCGTGAACGAAGTACTCAACGCCGGGCAGTTCTCCACCCGCATTCAGATCACCAACAGCAACAACGGCTGGAAGGAAGCCCGGCAGAACATTACGCTGGTGCCGGGCAAAAAGAACATCATTGCCGTGCAGGTGGACTTCGGCCAGGTGCAGGGCGGGGAGTACGATTACTTCCGGCTCGATACCGGCCGGGTGGCCGCCCCGCAGCCCGAGTGGCGCTTCGTGAGCCACACCAGCCCGGCGATCCTGTACACGTCCGCCTTCGTGACCAACGCGGGCGGCGACGCCCACGAAACGAGCCGGGCGGGCGAAAACGCGCAGATGACCATCAAGGGCACCGGCTTCCGCTGGTTCTCCAACGTGGCTGCCGACATGGGCCTGGCCGACGTGTACATTGACAACGTGCTCGACCGCACCGTGGACATTCCCGCCGCCGCCCTGGAAGGCCCCAACAAGCTGGTGTACGAAAAGACGGGCCTCACCGACGCCACGCACACCATCCGGATCGTGGGCAAGGAGAACAAGCGCATCACCGTGAGCCACCTCGAATTCCTGGGCCTGCTGGGCAGCCCCGTCAGCCCGGGACCGGACCTGGTCGTTACCGACGTCAAAACCCTGCCCGCCGAACCCCGCCCGGGCGACCTGCTGCGGCTGGTGGCCGTGGTGCGCAACCGGGGCACGCTGCCCACGCCGGCGGGCATCACCACGGGCGTCGCCTTCAGCATCGACGGCGGAAACGTCGGCTATTCGGATACCTACAACGCGGCCATTCAGCCGGGCGAAACCGTGGAGCTGGTGCAGAACAGCGACCAGTCGTGGCGGGCTCCCACCGTGGACAGCCTGACGCTGGGCGCCTTCGTGAATGACATCGGGCGGTACGCCGAACAGGACAATTCCAACAACCGGCTCTCCCGGCGGGTGGCCCTCAACACCGCCGATGGGCAGCCGCCCGCGGCTCCCGCTGACCTCGCCGCGTCGGCCCTGACCGACAGCACGGTGACCCTGGCCTGGACGGCGGCCACCGACAACGTGGCCGTGACCGGCTACGACGTGTACCAGGACTCGGTGAAAGTGAACGCGGCAAACGTGACGGAAACCCGTTTCGTGGCAACCGGCCTGGCCTCCGCCCGGACGTACCGCTTCTGGGTGCGGGCCCGGGACGAGGCCGGCAACCTGTCTGCCGCCAGCCGCGTGCTGGTGGTCGTCACGCCGGATACGCAAGCCCCGGCGGCCCCCGCGGACCTCGCCGCCCCGGCGCGGACCGACAGCACGGTGACCCTCGCCTGGACGGCGGCCACCGACAACGTGGGCGTGGCCGGGTACGACGTGTACCGCGATTCGGTGAAAGTCAATGACGACCCCGTGGCGGAAACCGGTTTTACGGTGAAGGGACTGGCGGCCAGTACCGCCTACTCGTTCCACGTAACCGCCACCGACCGGGCCGGCAACGCCTCGGCCGCCAGCGCCGCGATTGCCGTAACCACTACCGACACCCAGGCGCCCACGGCGCCGGCTGACCTGACCTCCCCGGCCCGGACGCCCTACGGCATCTCCCTGGCCTGGACGGCCGCCACCGACAACGTGGGCGTTACTGCCTATGAAGTGTACCGCGATACCCTGCGGCTGGCCGTGGTCAGCGGGACGGATTACGTGGCAACCGGGCTGCCGGCCGGCCAGGGCTACACTTTCCGGGTGCGGGCCCGCGATGCGGCCGGCAACTGGTCGGCGGCCACGCCGGAACTGCGCGTGATGACCCTGCCGCCCGACAGCGCCTCCTACGAGGCCGAAGCGGCCAGCCTGTACCGGGCGGCCGTATTCAGCAACCAGCCCGGCTACTCCGGGACGGGCTTCGTGAAGTTTCCCAGCAACGAGGGCAACTACGTGGAGTGGACGGTACGGGCCAGCCATACCGGACTGCACCGGCTCCGGTTCCGGTACGCCAACGGGCTCAAACAGGAGCAAGGCTTCGCCCTGAGCGTGAACGGGACGACCGTGAACCCCAACCTGGTATTCAACTTTACGGGCTCCTGGGAGCAGTGGTCGTTCGTGGAAGCAACCGCGTACCTGGCCGAAGGCACGCACAGAATCCGCCTCACGACCACGGGTGAGAAGAACTCCAACCTGGACCTGCTGCGGGTAACCGACCCGGTGGCACCGGCCCCGTCCGCGGCCAGAACGGCTGCGGCTCCGGCGCCTGGTCCCGCCGGGAACCGGTCATTGCCGGTGCGGGTGTACCCCAACCCGGCCACCGACCGGATCACCATCCAGTTCACCGCCCCATCCGCTGGGAAGGCTCAGGTAATCTTCACGGATGTGCTGTCCCGCAGCGCCCAATCGGGTACGTACGACGTCCAGGCCGGTCCCAACCGGATTGTGGTGCCGACCGTCGCGCTGCCCGGCGGGGTGTACCTGCTCCGGGTAGTCACCGGCGGAACGCAGTCGGTGCAAAAGGTACGCATCAGCCGGTAGCCGCACCCATTTCCCCCTCCGGCACCCATCCGGAGGGGGATTTTGGCTTCATCCAAAAAATGGACACCAAGAAGAGCGCATTCAACAGCGTTTTTTCCGCAAAGCCCAGATGGAAGCGTCCAAGATGTTGAAGGAAGGCAGCATGGACGACCCGGCCAAGGTGACCAAAGACGGCTGCAAGGCCCTGCTGGCCGGCGATGACAAAGTGGTGCCGGGCTTTAAGAACCAGATGATGGCCGCCGCCGGCAACCTGTTGCCCGACGAGGTAATGGCCGACCAGATGCATAAACAGACTCAACCCAGCCAGAAGGGCTAGGTGGCGGGTATCATTTGCGACGTAAACAACCTCCCGGCAGGCGTGCGTGGACTTGGATTGACAAGAGAGGGTATGTTGTCGCATGACTTCAGGAGTAGACGCCTCCCAGCCCACGGGTTTGCATGAGATTAGCGGATATGCGTATTTGAGGGGTTTAGGGTTGGTGATGTAGCGGTTGTGAGGGGAGGAGATGGGATGATTTGTAAGGGGATAGTGAAGGGTTTATAGTTGCGTGAGTAGGGTTTGTTCTTTTTGGCATTGCCCCAAAAAGAACCAAAAAAGTCTAGGCCCAATGATGCTTCCCCCCGCTAATCAACCCGCCCCTCGCCATTGGGCCAGGCCCACGCGCCGCGATACCACCGCTGCCGGGGATACGAGACCAGCGCGTAAGGAACCGTGCCCGCTCACGGCCTGGCTGCTCACTGCGTATCTACACACTGCGTATCCACTAGGCAGGGCGCTAATCTTATACACGGTTTTAACCTTGGGTACCGGAACCGATGGGTATCCAACGGTTTTAACCGTTTACTCCTTCGAATTGCGTCATTTTGCCAATGAAACGGTTAAAACCGTTGCGCAATCTCATTATGCCCGTTCTCCCACGGTTGAAACCGTGGGCTGGGGTTGCTCTACCAGGCGCTAAACGTGGGATTTTGGGCCAGCACAAACGCTTTTTCAATACATGTACTGGTTAGCACTGAACTGCAAGGGGCGCAAAGGAGACGCAAAGACCGCAAGGCGTACGCGTACCGCTTTGCGCCGAAATCCTGTTTATCCTTCCATCCTGTGAATCCTGATCCCTTTGCGTGCTTACCCAGGTTTGCCTGGCGGTGGGCTTGCCCGTCCGTTTCCCGGTATTGCCATTCAACCCGGCGGATGCAGCATGGATTGCGCCGGTTTCACGGCTGCAAGCGGTGACATGAAAGCAGGATGCCCCGGCCGGCGGATCAATATCGCCGGCCGGAAGATCAATGGCGGCGGTTTTGTAATCAGAATCACCTCTATGAAGCTCCGGATTGGTGATATGAATCTCTCTGCGGCCGGTATGCATTTTGGTAGGGGCGTTTTGGCGATGCGAAAGGCGCAATCGGGGATTGGTACCGGCTGGTTGAAGAATGATTCCGGCAACTTCCTGCCCGTAACTCCCGGGCAAATCTGACGGTTGTAAGGACCGGGGCGGTTCCGGCGGGCAGCGGGCAGGCGGGAGGGCTTATCTTTGGCGGGTACGGCGGACGGCATTTGCCCGGTGCGCCGCTACGGGTTTATTTTTATTCACCAATGATCCGCAGTATGCCCCAGATCAAAGTTACCATTTCCCCCAACGTAGAAGAACTGTTGGCCCTGGCTGAAATCATTTACCAGAAGCACCAGGGGTTGGGCAAGGCTTCGCCCCTGGCCGTCCTCGACTGGCAGACGCAAGGCCCGCGGGTTGCCCAGGCCCTGGCCGCCCACAAACGCGCCGAAGAGTTGAAAAGACTCATGGAGCAGGCCTACGAGCAGCGCGACGCCCTGCTGGAGCCCGTTGACGCCATCGTCCGCCAGAGCCGCGACGTGCTCAAGGGCATCTACCGGAACGAACCCCGGAAGATCGGCGAGTTCGGTTTCAACGTAGTAGCCGCGCCGCGCGGCAAAAAAACCGAAACGGCGTAGGCAAAAAAGCCCGGCGAAACCGGGCTTTTAATTTATCTACCGTTGTGACAAACCGGTGGGCGGGGAGAAGTGTCAGGTGGAAAAGGAAATTACAACCGATCAGGTTTGCGGGAGGGTTGGTGTCTCTTGTACACTGTATTTCGTTTATTTTCACCGGCAAGCCAGGCCCGCAAAATGGTCCACCGTTTCGAGTCTAGCCCGTTTTTGATACATTGGGACTATACGATTGTTAGCTGTTATTGAGGAATTGGCAGAGTCAAAGTCTATTTAGGCAGAAATTGTAAACCTTTAGA
>CADCTQ010000334.1 GCA_902805615.1 uncultured Cytophagales bacterium | reverse complement strand
GGCCATTGCATCTCCATCCACGTGAAAGGTGGCCGGTTCGTTGTGTACTTCTTCCACGTCCACGCTCAGGAAGATGCTTTTGTTTTTGCGGAGGTACCCCAGGGCCTCGTTGACCATGATGCGGCGCACCCATCCTTCGAAGCTGCCTTCGAACTTGAATTGCCCGATCTTGTCGAATACCCGCATGAATCCTTCGATCATCACGTCTTCTGCTTCGGCCTGCCGGTTGACGTAGCGGAGGCACACGCCGAGCATCTTGCGGCTGTACTTGTTGTACAGGTCCCGCTGCGCCCCGGCCTGGCCGCGCTGACAGTCGCGGATGAGCTTTTCTTCAGAATCGGTTTTTAGTATCCGTAACATCATTCATCTTCGGATTCAGGGGGTAGATGCAAACGCACCGGGGGCAGGTTGCGTGGGAAGTTAAAATTTTTTTCGATGCTTGGGGTTGGGAAGTGAAGGAGGGGGTGCTCGGGATGGTGCAGGTGAAGAGAAGGGGTTCACACGGATAGCAGGGAGAAGTAGGGGTTTCCGACTGGTGCGGGCAGAAGAAAGGAAGAGAAGGGTTTCTCGCAGATTATCGCGGATAAGGGCGCAGATGAACGCAGATTTTTGGTTCGCTTGGTTATTGATTGCGGAAGACCTGTAGGTGCCCAAGGATTCGATCCCGCAGATGGTGCCCGATGCGCATTTGTTCGAATGATCTTCAGCAGGTGCCGCAGCGTTGGATGCCGCAGATTTTCTCCTGATCAAAAGCGGTGGCTGCATGTTAAGCCACAAAGACACGGAGGAACACCAAGCGGCTTCCCTGGTGAACCTTGGTGCCTTTGTGTCTTCGTGGCTACACCCTGCAAGCAGATCATCCACCCAATTTACAACCACTCAACATCTGCGGGATCGAATGCTTGGGCACTTGTAAGGCCACCCGCCAAACTCCCCTCCAATCAAAAAATCTGCGAGACCCTTCCAGGGCAAGTCTGCGCCCTTATCCGCGATAATCTGCGAGAAACCCTTCCTTTTTAATGAGTGATCAACCCCTTCTGCTGCCCGCACCAACCAGAAGCCCCTACGCTTCCCGCCTACCCCCAACCCCCGAAAAGAATAAGATGCGTAAATTCGCCCCGGCATGGACACACGCAACAATCCCATCGGCATCTTCGACTCCGGCATTGGCGGGCTCACCGTGGCGCAGGCCGTAACCGAAGTGCTGCCCCACGAAAACATCATCTACTTCGGCGACACGGCCCACCTGCCCTACGGCGACAAGTCCACGGCCGCCATCCAGGCGTACTCCATCAAGATTGGCGACCTGCTGCTGCGGGAGCGTTGCAAACTCATTCTCATTGCCTGCAACTCGGCCTCGGCCGCCGCCTACGACCTCATGCGGGAATACATTGCCAGCAAAGCCAAGGTGCTCAACGTGATTGACCCGACGGTGGCCTACGTGGGCGAACGGTTCGGCGGGCAGACGGTCGGCCTCATCGGCACGAAGCAGACGGTCAACTCGGGCGTGTACGAACAGAAGGTGCGGGATCTGGGCCGCGACATCCGCCTGCGTTCCCTGGCCACGCCGCTGCTGGCCCCGGTGATCGAGGAGGGATTTTTCAACAACTCCATCAGCGAAAGCGTCATCCACACGTACCTCTCCGACCCCGAACTCGACGGCATCCGGGCGCTGATCCTGGGCTGCACGCACTACCCGCTGGTGAAGGAGGAAATCGAAGCGTACTACGCCGGTTCGGTGGAGGTGATTGACGCCTCGCGCATCGTGGCCGCGTCGACAACGGGCTGCTCAAGGGCGGGGACGGGTCGTTCCGCAAGTTCTTCGTCTCCGACTACACCGCGTCGTTCGAAGCCTCCACGCGCATATTCTTCGGGGAAAGGTTGCACCTGGAGTTGTACCGGTTGTGGGAGTAGGGGAGGGGCTGGCTGCCGCATCCGGCAAATGTTCCCGATTATTCCTGTTTTGTCGGCGGAGGAAAGAATGCGGTAACAGACACGTTACCCTCCACAGTAGGGCTCAGGGTAAAAAGCGTAGTATGCAAAGTAACCTATAATGGATAAAAGCAGCCACGCAATCCAGGCGATGGCGGTAGAGCGGTTTTTGGCGGTGGTTTTCATAGGAATGAAAATTGTTGATACAGTATGAAGTAATCAAAAAGGTATAGCGGAACCGCTTCTTTCCGGGAATGACCGTACGCACAGAACGCATTTACTTCCCCCCGGCAGTCTCACCCATGCCGAGTTCGCGGCAAAGCTCATCTACGGAAATACCCAGTGCTTTGGCAATGGCGTACCCTTCTTCCAACCGCATCCGTACATCCGTTCTCGTGGATAGTTCCGAAACCCGTTGCCGGGTCAGCCCGGCTTTCCTACCCAGCTCCGCTTTATTGATCATCTTCCGCTCCAGGTATTCACCGAGTTTCGTCGCCATACTGTTCTTGACTGAAAACCTTTTCGGACAAATGTATGGGTTTCTCTACAATAAAAGAAATTACTAGGCATTTAGTTGTTTTTTTGTATAGAATACTATACATTTGTATAGATATGAGGCGCGTTTATAGTCTAATAAACAACTATTGCAACCATTCAATCACATGGACAGAAGCGAATCCACAAATCCTATAGCAAATGACACCCGATCTGCCGACCGGTTGGCAAAACTCATCCTCCGCTACCCTGGCCTGGACTTCGAGCCGCTGGTGGAGCACGTCACCGCCTTCGAGTCGCCCGAAGCGTTCGAAGACCTGTTCAACCACGTAATCCTGACGCTGTCGGTGCACCTGAAGCACGACGAGTTCGAAGGCCGCTACCTCGGCCGGATGATCGAGGAGATTTCCCAGTTCCGCGATGCGGTGCGGAAGATGCGCGGCGCGGGTTCGTGGGCGTAAAGGCGTTGTGTCTCCGATTGCAGATGCTCATTAATTCCCCGCGTAGTGATTGACGAAGCACTGACCACGGCCGGGGCGATACTTCGACCCCCGGCAATACCCCTCGTACCCATCGGTTATTGCGATCCGGCACGCATGGGACCACCGGCCCCGCAACCGTTCGGCGTCCCCTCCCCGGAGGGGGTTGGGGGTGGGTTCACCGAAAGGATACACGTTACATGGGAATAACGCATTATACTATTTCCATGATGAAGATCATTTGTAAGGCGTATCTGCGTGAAGAGATAGAATTGAGGTGATGCGATGATCCCCTGATCACTCTTCTCATTGCGGTAAACCCACCCCCAACCCCCTCCGGGGAGGGGACGCCGAACGGCTTACCGGCCGAATGACCGGAAAAAGCCGCAGCGGTACGTTTCCCAAACCAGCCTACCGGTCACTGTGGCCGAGGCTGCGGGCCGGGTCAATCTTGTCGCGGACCAGTTGCTTTACCTCTTTGGCTTCGGGAAAGCGGCCGGCGTCTTTGCGGGAAAAGAGCAGTTCGCCGTCCAGCCGGATGTCGAACACGCCGCCGGTGCCGGGCACCAGGGCCACCTCGGCCAGGTCATCCACGAACGTAGTCAGCAACTCCTGCGCCACCCACGCCGCCCGGAGCAGCCACCGGCACTGGGTGCAGTATTCGATCTCAACGCGGGGCGAACGGGGCATAAGCGGGTAAGTGAGTTTGTATAAAGGTTAAAAGCGTGTCCTCATGTTCATCATCAAATGAAAGGATTGATGATCGTAAGCGTATCAACAACCTGGCCGTGCTGCATGTCCTCTGAATAGAGGAAACTGCATTGATTTTCCAATGCAGTAGCAACAATCAGGCTATCATAGTAAGAGAATCCATAGCGGTCTTTGACAGCGACTGCCCGAAGAGTACAACTTGTTGTAAGTGGCACTATCATAAACACAGTTTGAAAAGCAGTGATTTCGCTGACGATCTTTTGACTCGGGAATCCCAACTTTTTGTAGGCAATGTTGCTGAACTCATTAAGTACTTGCGCTGAGATAATGTGTTGAGCCGGTTTGCTCAGTTTAGCTTTTATGACTGATACCTTCTTTCCAGTATCAGTCACGTAGTAGATGATGAGGTTGGAGTCCCAAAAAATCTTATCGTTCATTGGCTTCATCACGGTTAAACTTGTAATCTTTTGGAAGCGGCACGCGCAGAGGAGCAATAAGGCTCTCCATTTGCTCTACCCGTTTGGCTTGTTCTTTTTCGTCAGGCGCTGCCCGTTCCGTTTCCTGAGAAGTGATCAAATGTTTGACCTCTTGTTGTACATCTTCAGGTAGTGCTCTATAGACGGTAAAAAAGGCATGAGCCGTTTGTCCAACAGAATTATTCATATGTAAACTATTTATAAAGTGTTACACACAACCGAAAGGGCGAACGGCAGTCGCTTTTACAGTCGCTGCCTCTGGTTCACCAATGATGTGAAGATAAGCATACGTACCCTGATTTCATTGTAATGTTCCCGTCTCTACGCAAATGACCTTTGCCGTTCAGGCAAAAAAACCTCACGCCGGGAATGGCACCTTCAGGGGCATAGATCCGGGAAAGGAGCCTGCACTCTTACGGGAGTAAGGTTTACGGAAAGTATGCCTTTCACGGGCCGGTTACATCATCCATTATTGAAAAATTTTTCCATTCCATGAAGAAAGTATACTTGTTAGCCGCGTGCATGGCGGCGCTGGCCTCCCAGGTACAGGCCCAGGGCCTGAAGGGCGGTTTGAAGGGGGGCGTGAACCTCGCCGTGATTACCAACACCTTCAACCTGGGCGCCGGCTTCAAGCCCGGCGTGCACTTCGGGGGCTTCCTCGAAGCAAAAATGAGCGAAAAGGTGTCGTTCCAGCCCGAACTGCTCTACTCGGCCCAGGGCTGCACCACTTCCGACATGCGGGGAGAGCCCACGGGCAAGGTCAACCTGTCGTACGTGAGCCTGCCCCTGTTGTTCAACCTGTACGTAGGATCAGGGTTTCACTTTACGCTGGGTCCCCAGGCCAGCGTGCTGGTGAGCGCCAAATCACACGAAGATGGCGCGGGCTCGCTGGGGGGATCGCGTGAAGTGGATATCAAAGACGAATTTAAAAAGGGCGAACTGAGCGTTGCGGGCGGCCTGGGCTACAAGTTCAAGGGCGGCATCCACCTGAGCGCCCGGTACATTACCGGCGTTACCGACATCAACAACAACGAACTCATCGAAAGGATGCGGGTACAGGCCGGCGCCGGCAAAATGCACAACCGGTTGTTTCAATTCTCGGCCGGCTTCTCCTTCTAGCCCGCTTTTGCAATCCCGGTTGCACCGGGCCAAGCCGCTCTCCCACCCCGGGGGCGGCTTTTTTTGTGCCGTAACCCGGAGCCGGGCGTCAGGGCGGACCGCCGGAGCAGCCCAACCCGGCAGTGGCCGCCTCCCGGTCGAACGCCGGCGGCTGATCCATTCCGGGCAAAAAACCCACTCCGAAGAATTGGGGCGCTGCAAGCATAATACCCAAATTCACCCCGCGTCCTGTAGCTGATTCTCGCCGCTCCCTTGTGTTGCATGCATTATTTTGCGAGATTGTTGGCTGAACCACTGAGGGTTCCGCCAGCACCCCTCTTCCCTGAACGCACCCAGTCCTTTCGCACCCGCCGCCGGAATCCCGTGCGCGACTGGACCCGCATCCCATACGAGCATTTGTCCTGACAACTCTCCTTATGTCGCTTTTCAAAAAAGTGTTCAGCGCATTGTTGCTGGCGCTTCCGTGCCTGGGCTACGCCCAAACCTTCACGCAGGAGCCGGGCGATCTGCTGCCCGCACCCTATCCCGGCGGCCACTACGAATGGGCCGACCTCGACGCCGACAACGACCTCGACGCCCTCCACCTCGGGCTGGGCAACGGGTACCCCAACGAGGCTTTCCTGAAAGTGTACGAAAACAAAGGTTCGTCCTACGCCGAAGTCACAGACGCGTTCGGCACCCCGGTGCCCTTTCCCCGCAGTTACGCCTTGGGAGACGGCGACCGCGACGGCGACCTCGACCTGATGCTGGTGGTCCGCGATACCCTCCGGTGGGCCCGCAACGACGGCAACCGCACCTTCTCGGTAATGCCCGTGCCCGGCATGCCCGAGGCCACTTCGGGGGCGCCGCTGCACTGGCTGGACGTGGACGGTGACGGCGACCCCGACCTGGTCGTTGCCGGCCGCCTCTACCTCAACGAAGGCGGCACCTACACCCCCAGCCTGCACAAAGTGTTCCCGATGGCTCACGTACTGTCGTGGGCCGACGTGAACAACGACGGCCTGCCCGACTTCATCGGCTACGAAACCCGGACCTACACCTACCAGACTTTCCTGTACCTGAACCAGGGCGGCGGCCTCTTCAAGCCGTCCGCCGCACCGTTTTCCCCGGCCAACGACGAGTACGCCAAAATCCGGTGGCTGGATGCCGACGCCGACCGCGACGTGGACCTGTTCCTGACCGAAAAAGACGGCAAGTGCACGCTTTTCAAGAACACCCTGGCCGAAACGGGCGCCGCCGGGCTGAAACGGGCCCATGACTTCCCGTCGCTGCGTTACCAGCAGGTGGAAGTGGGCGACGTTGACCTGAACGGCCTGCCCGACTTCGTCTTCAGCGGGGAGTTGTCCGGCCTGTGGCAGTACGAAACCCAGGTGTACCTCAACCAATCCACCCGCGATTCGCTCCGGTTCGAGCCGGCGGCCAGCTGGCGCAGCGACCTGGAAACGCACCACCTGTCCCTGCACGACGCGGACGGGGACGAAGACCTGGACCTGCTCATTGCGGGCAATGACCGTAGTACCTACACCCGGCGGCTCGTGCTGTACCGCAACACCGTGGCCAGTCCCGCCGCTAAGCCGCTGCCCCCCACCGGCCCCGTGGCCCGGGTGGAAGAAGCCGTGGTGCTTTCGTGGCGCCCCGGGGCGGCAACCGGGGCGGTAAGCTACAACCTCGACCTGCGGCGGGACGGCAAGCCCTTCGTGACGCCCTTCAGCCGGGAAAACGGCAGCCGGACGTGGCCGCGGCAACCGGGCAACCCCCTGGCGGCGGAAGCCTACCTGCGCAACCTGCCGGCGGGCAACTACACCTGGCGGGTGCAGGCCGTGGACGCCGGACGCCGCGCCTCGGCCTTTTCCCCCTTCTCTTCCTTTGTGGTGGCCGCACCCCCCGGCAACCTCACCGTGCAACAGCCCGCCCTCACCCGGGTGGTGCTCGGGTGGACCGACAATGCGGCGGGTGAATCGGGCTATGCCGTGTTTCGCCGCGCCACCCACGAGGCGTACGAAAAAATGGCGACCCTGCCCGCCGGAACCACTGCGTACACCGACACGACCCTGCAAGCCAACCAGGACTACGCCTACCACGTAAAGGCCGTGTACGGCGAAACACTTTCCGCCCCCGGCAACCCCGTTGCCGTGTCCACGCCCCTGTTTGCCGAAGATACCCTCAGCGTACCGGCCAACCCCGCCGCAATCGAGGTTGGGGTGGCCGACCTGGACGGTGACAACGACCTGGACCTGGGCCTGCGGACCGGGTATTCCCACTACGCGGGCAGCATCCTGCTGTTGGGCAACGACGGCAAAGGCACCTATGCGGCTGACGGCACCCAGTTGCCCCGGTCGGAGAACAACTACGGCTTCAGACATATGCTCATCCGCGACGTGGACCGCGACGGCGACCAGGACGTCTGCGCCGTGGAGGATGCGTCTTCCCACCAAAAGATCGTTTTCTTCCGCAACGACGGCGGCGCGTTCACCCGGGCTTACGAGTCGGAAAGCGTCCAGTACGTCCAACAGGTGACCCTCGAAGACTTTAACCACGACGGCCTGCCCGACCTGCTGGCCTGGGTGACGCCCGGGCACGGCAAATTCAACGGCTACCGCCTGCTCTGGCAGAAAAGCCCGTTCTCGTTCACCGACAGCCGCATCCGGTTCATTCCCGAACGGGGGCAGCCCATCGGGCAATTCGCCGTGGGGGACCTGGACGACGACGGGTTCGCCGACATTCTCTTCGGGGGCGGCGAAAGCGGCAAACCCACCCTGTTCAAAAACCTGGGCGGCAGCAGCTTCCGGGTGGAGGCTACCAACCTGCCGGAACTGGGCGTGTACCCCATCACCCTGCTCGATTACAACGGCGACGGCCACCTCGACGTGTTGAACGTTCGCTACCACAACGCCATCCTGGCGCACGCGGGGGACGGCAAGTTTGCCTTCGGCGCGCCCCGCCCGTTGGAAACCCCCTTCTCCAACGTGCAGGCCACCGGCCTGCAAGCCGCCGACTTCGACCTCGACGGCCGGCCCGACCTGCTCATCACCTACGAACGGGGCGTGGTGCTCCTGCAAAACCGCGGGCCGGGCGAGTACGTGCCCGCCCAGTACCCGTTTGCCGAAGCAATGAATGCGCGGGCAGCCATCAGCGATTTCGAAAACGACGGCGACCTCGACATCATCCAGATGGGGGCTCCCGGGTTTTACGCTGCCGAAGGGCAAAGCTTACGGTACGAAAACAAGCGCGTGGACGGCACGGTCACCAATGCGCCGCCCACGCCCCCGACCCACGTGCGGGTAGACCAGCAGCAGGGCCTTACGTTGTGGTGGGACCCCGCCACCGACGACCGTACGCCGGCCGCCGGCCTCTCCTACAACCTCCACCTGGCCGATGCGCAGGGCAACATCTTTTTTCATGCCGAAACCGACGCTTCGGGCCTTTTCCGCCGCCGCCTTGCCCCGGGCAACCTGGGTACCGGCACGCAGTACGTGATCAACGACCTGCCCGCCGGGCGCTACACCGCCCGCCTGCAGGCCCTCGACGCCGCCTACCGCCCCTCGGCCTGCACGGAAGGCCTGGTGTTCGACGTGCTGGCGGGGCCCACCGCCCTCACCCTCCACCGGGTGCTGCTCAACAAAGTGACGCTGCGCTGGACGGATGGCCTGGCCGGCGAAAGCACGGTGCGCGTGGAGCGGCGCACCCTCACGTCGGACTACGAAACCGTGGCCGAACTGCCGGCCGACGCCACCACGTTCACCGACTCCCTGCTGGCCTACAACCAGGTGTACCTCTACCGCGTGCGGGCCGAGGTGAGCGGCCGCCGTACCGCCGCCAGCAACGTGGCCGAATGGAACACGAGCCTGCTGGCGGGCAACAAGGACACCCGCCTGCCCAAGCTCAACACGGCCACCGTGGACGTGGGCGACTACAACAACGACGGCCGGATGGACCTGGCCGTGTCGGGGCACTTGTTTGAAAACGAAACGTACGTGGGCCGGCTGAATGCAGTGGTCGAAAACACCGGGACCGACTGGGTGCAGCACCCGGCCGGCGCTCCCACCACGATCAACTACCGGATGAATTTCTATGATTTTGACGGGGACCACCGGCTCGACCTGTTGCAGCACGGTTTCATTGATGTGGGCTCCTACGCTTCCCACGTGTTCCTGAACCAGGGCGGTCACCGTTTCGGGGAGACGGCCAGCGCCTTCACGTTGAGTCCCCAAAGCCAGGAACTGCTCACGTGGTGGGACTATGACTCCGACAACGACCTGGACGCCTACGTGCATGAATGGGGCGACCACGCGTCCTGGAAGCGAAAGTTGCTGCGCAACGACGGGGCCGGCCGGTTTGCCGTGGCCGAACTTACCCATCCCTGCGCCGGGTGCCCGCAGGAGTTCATCCCGGGCGACTTTGACGGGGACGGCGACGAAGACCTGATCCGGTACGACATCCCGGAGTGGCCCCTGCGCAACGGGTATTACCTGCTGCGCAACGAGGAAGGCAAAATGACCGATGGAGGGATGGTGCTGGAATACCGCAGGGGCCAGGTGCGAACCCTCGATTATAACGGCGACGGGCGGCTGGATTTGTTCTTCCTGGAGGGCGATTTTGAATCCCGTACGGGCGTACTCTACAAAAACCTGGGACCCGATGCGGAAGGCGTGCCCCGGTTTGCCGACATCAAAACCTGGCTTCCCATGAACCGCGAGGTGGAGATTGACTGGGCCGACTACGACCACGACGGCGACTTAGACTTCTTCGCGACGGGGTACGAAGTGGTGGTGTACCACAACGACGGCGACGACCGTTTCTCGGCCCACAAAATTCCCGAACTGTACCTCTCGTATGTGAAGTCCCGCTGGATTGATTTCGACAACGACGGCGACCTGGACCTGTACATGGCCGGCAACCCGGGGGACTACCCGCGGCCGGACGGCACGGTGCTGGTCAACCAGCTGATCGTGGACGGCAAGGGCGTCCGGAACCAGCCCCCCGCGCCGCCCGCCGGGTTGTCGGCCCGCCAGGATGCGGAGGGCCTGCGCCTCACCTGGCAGCCCGCCACCGACGACCACACGCCGGAAGCGGCAATCACGTACGACGTGATCCTGTACAAGGACGGCAAGGCGGTGACCAAAGCCGCCATTGACCCGGTGACGGGCAACCGGCAAAAGCTGGCCTTTGGCCGGTCCCCCCGCCAGGCGCTGCTGCGGAACCTGCCGCTGGGCAGCTATGCCTGGAAGGTGCAGGCCGTGGACCAAACGTTTGCCGGGTCGGCCCTCTCGGCAACGGGCACGTTCACGTACCGGCCGGCGGCCCCAATGGTGCGGGATACGACCATTTACCGGTGCGGCCGCACGGTGCGCCTCACGGCCGAAGGGGAAAACATCAACTGGTACGGCGATGAAGCGGGTAAGAACAAGCTGGCCTCCGGCATCTTCCAGCCAACGGCTTCGGCGGTGGTGTACGTGACCCAAACCGTGGACGGCGTGGAGGGCGTGCCCCGCAAAGTGACCATCACGGTGTATGACAAGCCCGAAAAGCCCGTCGTGGCCGGCGCCAACCCGGTGCTGTACTGCGAAAATGGGAGCACGGTGTTCCTGGAAGCCACCGGTACCGACCTGAAGTGGTATTCAGATGCGACGCTGAAAAACGGGGCCGGCACGGGACCCAGCCTGGCCGCACCGGCTGCGGCTACATCGTACTACGTAACCCAGACGCTGGACGGCTGCGAAAGTGCGCCGGCGGAAGTAGTGCTCAAGCCGCTGCCCCTGGATGCGCGGATTTACTTCCGGAACGGCTCCCTGGTGGCCCGCGAACGGGACGGTGATTACTACGAGTGGTTCCGCGACGGGCGGCCCATCGGCGCGGGCCGGGAGATCCGGCTGGCCGGGCCCGGGAAGTACGAAGTCGTGATCCGCAAGCGAAACTGCTGGAAAACCTCGCCGCCGTACACGGCCACCGACGACCCGGAGCAGCTCCAGGCGTTTCCCAACCCCACCCGCGGCGATTTCAACGTGCAGATTCCGACGGGCGGCACCCGCGTGGAAATCCGCATCTACAACAACCTGGGCACGCTGGTGTACCAGGCCATCCTTTCGGATGCCAAACAGAACGTGGCAAAGATTCCCGCGGCAACCTGGCCGAAGGGCGTGTACCAGGTGCACGTGTGGGAGGATGGCACGCTGGCTTCCAAAAAGCGGGTCGTCATCCAGTAGCCGGCGTTCGACGGAAAACGCAAAAAAAGCCCCTTTGCCGCAAGGCGCAGGGGCTTTTGGTTTGATTGGCTTTTTTGCCGTTATGCCAGCAGCTTTTGCACGTCGCTGTGGACCGGGTCAGTCTTGTCGCGGACCAGTTGCTTTACCTCTTTGGCTTCGGGAAAGCGGCCGGCGTCTTTGCGAGAAAAGAGCAACTGGCCGTCCGGCGGGGTGTAGAACACGCCGCCGGTACCGGGCACCAGGGCTACTTCGGCCAGATCGTCCACGAACGTCGTCAGCAGTTCCTGCGCTACCCACGCCGCCCGGAGGAGCCACCGGCACTGGGTGCAATATTCGATCCCGACGCGGGGCGAACGGGGCATAGGCGGGAGAAATGTTAGTTGAATGCGTATCCACGGAAAGACAAGCATCCGTGGCGGGATTCCGATTGGGTTGAAGCAGCAATTACCAGGTGACAGTTGGCAAAATGTTAGCCCTCGGAAACATTATTGAAACTGAATTACTCATTTTTGAGCAACAGGGCTCCATTTTTACGCATTGCACGTTCATTTTTGCGTGCACGACTGACATTTTGACGTAACGAACCTTCATTTTGAAGCATCAGCGTTCATTTACGCGCATTCAACGGACATTTACAAGTGCTACCTGTTCGTTTGTTTTTGTTAATGAACGTGTGTGATCGGTAAACAGTCATTGTATAAGCCCAAACTGTCATTTTTGCAGAACCCACAATCATCTGTAAAAAACATAAGTCTACTCATGTATTCAAATAGGATGTGGAGCAATCACAGTTGAAGCGGGTGTGATTAAACATTACGCACTTGAGCCGCCGGTCACTTGACGCAAGAGGTACAGGCGGGTTAAAGCAAGCGGACGCTTGGCCGGGGAAGGCACAGGCGGACGCCTGCGCCAGCGTGCCGGCTTACCTGTAATTGCCCTTCCACGGTGAGCCGGGAAGCCTATTGTCAAAAAGGGCTATAGAATACGCGCTTGGGGTCCCGTCCTCGCGCAGGCTGGCGCAGGCGTCCGCCTGTGCCTTCCCCGGCCAAGCGTCCGCTTGCCCCTCCCCGGCCAGTATCCTGGTCTGATGCGAAGTTTTGAATCACACCCCACGGCAATTGTGCGTATACCGGCTGGAACAGCCAGGCATTGAACAAGCGCCAATCCGAAAGACTGCTG
>CADCTQ010000333.1 GCA_902805615.1 uncultured Cytophagales bacterium | reverse complement strand
CTGCCAACAGGTCAAACGCATTTGAAATGGGTGGAATTTACGACTTCGCATTGCCTGAAGCGGCAGTACCGGTAATAACATGAGTGGTTAGGTGGGCCTTGGCGACTGCATATGCAGGGTATGTGCTTAGCGCAGTCGTGTCTGGTTGGGTCGAGACGCCTTATGCCTTTCCTCAAAGATTCGGCAAAGAGGATGAAGACAAACCCCTTCCCGTTTCCCCGCCAAACGCTGGGTCCTCTCATGCTGACGAAGGAAGCATCTGGCCCCTAACCCGGCAAGCCTCTGCAAGCATCCCCCACAGAGGTCCGTATTGTCGGAATCGTCATAGTGGTACTTGATTGGGGTGCTGGATGCTTCCTTCGTCAGCATGACAGCACCCAGCGTTTGGCGCGGATGGGCAGGAAACGCTGATCACGTACTATGCAGTGGCATAAAGTCCGCCTCAAGTGCATTGACTTACTGATCGTCACGCTTATCAGAGCGCGACACGTGAGCTTTAGCCGAGCCGCCAGTGTACCCACCAACTGCTCAAATTTGTCAAACTTGAGGCGCATCCAACGGTTCTTCGCCCAGTATACCGTCAACTTCGACGCAGTCAGCAGGGTATGCTTTCCTTGCGGGCGGGTTTGGATGGCAATGGCCAACGGTCTTTCGGCCGAGCGGTATTTGATCGTATGGGACAGGAGGTGATACAGCGTATGGGCGTATTTGAGGGGCTTAGGGTTGGTGATGGGTCGGTTGTGATGGGTCGGTTGTGCTGGGTGGTAATGTGATGGGTGGAGATAGGATGGTTTGTAAGGGGATGGTGAATGGTTGATGCTGCGTAAGTGGAGTTTGTTCTTTTTGGCATTGCCCCAAAAAGAACCAAAAAAGGCTAGGCCCAATGATGCTTCCCCCCGCCAATCAACCCGCCCCTCGCCATTGGGCCGGGCCCACGCGCCGCGATACCACCGCTGCCGAAACAACGATACCACCGCGTAACGATACCAGCGCGTAAGGGGGCTTGCCCATCGCAACGCCGCAGGAACGATACTGGCGCGTAAGGAACGGTGCCCGCTTACTGCGTAGCTACACACTGTGTATCCACTCACTGCGTATCCACAAGGGAGGGCGCTAAGCACATACACGGTTTCAACTTTCTAGCTTTTTAATCTTTTTCTAACTTTTTAACCTTCCTGCTTCCGCCCTACCGCGCCGTCATCTGTTCGAGTTGCACCTGGTACTGCTTGGGGGTGATGCCTTCGTACTTTTTGAATTGCCGCACGAAGTAGCTCAGGTGGCTGTAGCCCAGTTCGTAGCAGATGTCGGTCACTGACCGGGTCCGTTCGCGCAGCCGCTGCTTGGCCAGGTTGATGCGTTCGCGGTTGATGAAGTCGTTGGGCGAATAGCCCAGTTCGTTGCGGAAGTGGCGGAACAGGGATGGTTTGCTCATGCAGGCCTGGTCGCACACCTTTTCGATGGGAATGTGGCCGTGGAGGTTGCGGCGGATGTACTCCACGGCCCGGGCCAGGCGGTTTTCGGGGTCCTGCACCTCCGGGGCCAGCAGGATTTTCCGCGCGTGGGTTTGCAGCAGGCGGATGATGAGTTCCTGGAGGCCCAGTTCAAAAAGGAGCTTTTTGGCCGGGTTGTTCTCCAGCGTGAGCCACACGAGCCGTTGCAGCGCCTGCCCCACTTCCTGGTTGTCGGAGTAGAACACGTGCTGCGGCGTGAGCTGCCAGTTGCCGTCGGACTTGGGCGTCAGTTCGTCGAGGCGGCCCATGAGTTCCTCCACGGTTTTGGTTTCGATCTCCAGCGTGAGGCAACGGGTGGGGCTTTCGGGCGAAGCGTCCGGGAAGTCAATCACCATCGGGCGGTTGGGGGCGAACACCAGCGTCTGGCCCGGGTAGAATTCGAAGGGCGGCCGGCCTTCCACGTGCATCACTTTTTTGCCCGCCAGCATGCTTACGATCACCGGGTTGCGGAACGTCAGGGGCTGGCTTTCGCAGCGTTCAAACGTCTCGTACAGGCACAACTCCGACCGGTCGAAGGAGTAGGCCGTCCGGTTCTCGA
Source organism: uncultured Cytophagales bacterium (assembly GCA_902805615.1). Lineage (GTDB taxonomy): Bacteria > Bacteroidota > Bacteroidia > Cytophagales > 172606-1 > CADCTQ01. The sequence continues at coordinate 10,546 of CADCTQ010000333.1, read as the reverse complement.
TGAGCTTGGTAATGACCCCTCCGGGTATGATAGATACGGGAGCGTTCATAAGGCTTATGGGGCTACGTGACAGGATCGGATTGGCTTTTAGTAGTACAATATAAGTATTTCCCAAAATAATCTTGGAAACCGGCAATTATATTTTTGCGCTATGGCCCTGTACTACAGCCCGTTATTTCCCACCAAACGCATCTGCTCACGAAAAAAAGACGTTACGCTCCCCTGGCACCGCCGGGCTGCGGCGGCGTGCACGCCGGGAAAACGCGTCCCCTCTTTGCGTCCCTTGCGTTCCCCCTTGCAATCCTGGCGGTCCTGTCTTTTCTTTGCGCCCTTTGCGTTTCTCCTTTGCGCCGTAATCCTGTTCATCCCTTAATCCTGTAAATCCTGATCCCTTTTCTCCAAAAAGACGCGATGAATCGCGTCTCTACGCCAGGCCTTCCATGGTAAACCTTTTTTTCCTGCCATAACCGCTTTTGCCGGCACCCGTAATGCGTAATTCCTTACTATTGAGCATGAGAAAAACTGTTTTTGCCGTATTGGTATTGTTGCTCATTGCGGCGGCGGGATATTACTTCGTGACGAATCGGGGGGCGGTGGATGCGGGGACCCGCACCGTGGCGACGGAAACGACGCCTCCCGCCCAAAGCCCCGAGCCGGCCGCTGAAGCCTCGCCGGCCCCAGTGCAAAACGACCTGCCCGAGATGCCCCTGCTCCGCAGCGACGGTACCCAAACCACCGCCCGGAGCCTTACCGGCAACGTGATCCTGGTCTTTTTCCTGCCTGACTGCGACCACTGCCAGCGGGAAGCCCGGCAGATCGGCAACAACCTGAACGCCTTCAAAGACTACGCCCTGTACTTCGTTTCCACGGCCCCGCTCCCCGAGCAGGAAAAGTTCGGCAAAGAGTACAACCTGTCCGGCCAGCCCAACGTGTCGTTCGCCCAGGCTTCCCCCGATGAGCTGTACAAGCACTTCGGCCTCTTCCCCACCCCTACCGTCTACATCTACCGCGAGGGGGGCCGTCTCGTCAAAGTCTTCCGCGACGAAACTCCCGTCGAACAGATCATCGCCGCGTTATAGGGGAGTTTAGGAGTTGGAGCGTTGCTAGAGGTGCATCACATCAGCCAACCATCTCACAATTCAGTAGGTAGCAGGGAGTTTGGTTAGCCCACGGTTCTGTACGTGGTTAGCGTTCAACCCTGAACAGGACTGCTTGCAGCGTAGACGCCTCATGTTGTCCCATAACCAATGTTGTCCGATGGAAGGTTGGAAAAGCGGATTTGAAAAGCCGGATGATCGCCTGATGGGTAGGGCTTCCCCCATCTATCCCCGCCAGACGATGGGTCCTGTCATGCTGACGAAGGAAGCATCTGGCGCACAAATGAAGTGACCCCTGAATGGCGTACGGCTGTGATTGTGCCGACAATACGGGCTTTTGCCGGGGATGTCTGGAGAGGTTTCCCCGTTTGCTGGCCAGATGCTTCCTTCGTCAGCATGACAGGACCCATCGTCTGCTCCAACTCCCCAATTCTCCAACTCCCTAACTCCCAAACGCGAAGTCTTCCCGCTTGCGCCAGGGGCCGCCGTGGTACTCCCAGAGGCTGAGGCCGGTGCCGGTGGCCGTGAAGGGCCGGAAGGAGGCCGAAAGGGTTTCGTAGAGGGCGTTGGCAACGGCGGGGTCTACTTTGTTCTGCACGGTCACGTGGGCGCGGAAACCCTGCTGGTCCTGGGGCGTGAGGTGCTCCCGCCACTGCCATTTGAGGTACGCCTGCAACTCCGTCAGCGGTTCGCTTTTGATCCGGAAAGCCACGCCCCGGCCCAGCTTCATCGGCCCCGTGACTTCGAGCGGAATGGGCGGCTGCGCCCCCGCAACGGTGCGGAGCAGGTCGGTGACGGCCGGGAGGTCGGGCAGGTGGTGGAACAGCGTCAGGTGGGCGTCCAGGTAGTTGATGGCCGGCGGAAAATGCGCCTTCCGCAACCCATCCAGATACGCGAAGGATTCCGGGTCGAGCCCGAGGGCCAGGATGAGCGGCGGCGATTGAGTCATTGGAGTCAAGGCGTTTGAGCGTTGGGGAGTTAGCGAGTTTGAGCGTCAAGCGTGCATCCGTTTGTCCGTGATTCACGACGACGCGCCAACGCTCAAACTCCCCATTCCATAACTCCCTACTCCGGCAATGGTTTTACGAGCACCTTGCGGTAGTAGACTTTGCTTTCGGGGTCGTGGCCCTGGAGGGCAAACGTGCCGCTGCCGATGGCCCGGGCCGGGTTTTCGACGATGGCGGCCCCCGGTTCGGGTTCGGTGTATTCCACCAGCGTCCGGCCGTTCACCTGGATGGTCACTTTTTTGCCCCGCACGGTGATGTGCTGGGTGAACCACTCATTGTCCTTGGCGGGGATTTCCTTCACGTCCTGCACCGCGTAGAGGCTCCCCGTCTTGCGCCAGTCGGTGTGGGTATTGTTGACCTGCACCTCGTAGCCTTTGCCCGGCCAGCCCGTTTCCTGGTACCCGGTGTGGAAAAAGATGCCTGAGTTGGAGCCCGGCGTGGTCATCACCTCCACCTGCAATTCGAAGTTCTTGAAGTTGTGGTGCTGGACCGGTCCTTCGTAGAACAGGTGGGCCCGCGGGCCTTTCACCACGATCATGCCGTTTTCCACGGTGAACGTGGCCGGGTTTTCACTCGCCCGCCAGCCGTCGAGCGACTTGCCGTCGAACAGCGGAATCCACCCGGATTTGGCGGTTTTTGATTTTTTGGTCCGCCCCTGGCCGTACCCGGGAACCGGTGCCGCCAGCAGGAGTACCAGGAAGAGGGCCGCGAGGGAAAAAATGCGATGCGTGCGTTGCATGGGTTCGTGGTTTGGTCGTTGCTTCGATGCTTCGTTGCCCAAAATACCCATTCCTTTCCAGAGCCGCCGCCTCCGGGGCAGAAAATTCGCCGTGCGCATGGAGGAGGGCACCAAACCCGTCTTTCGCCTCACTTATTCCGGCACCACCCTTGCTGCGGCACGGCTGGCGCAGGCGTCCGCCTGTGCCTTTATCCCCCAAGCGTCCGCTTGCCCTTTTTGCCAAAGCCCGTATCCTCTTTCCGGCCCCTTGAACCGGGTTGGAACGCGTAATTAGGGGGAGTAAGCCTGGCGGCTGGGAAGCGGGACGCCTCCGGTCCGGAAGGCACCGGCGGACGCCTGCGCCAGCGCGTGCCATTGCAAATGCGTGTTGCCCACGCCCATACACCCCAACCCCACCCCGGCCGGCCCCCGTCACCCGCCATTCGGCCGCCTGGACCTACCTTGTAAGATTACGGGGCAACTCACCCGCAGGGGGCACCGCCGGGCGGGCCGCCGGCATTTGTAAACGCTTGTTGCTCAAAAGATAGCCTCGCCCGGCGGCGTCTCTGCCGCGGCAAATGGTTCGTTCCGGGAGGGCCGCAGCCCGCCCCTGCCCCGTCCGCCGGGCTTTTGCCGCGCATCGTCCTTTTCGCCGGGAGCCGGCCGCCCCGTTGCCGGGGCCGCATTCCTGTCTTTTGTACCGCCCTTCCGCCTTCCGGAAGTTCCGCTCCGGAAGTCGGGGAACGGGCTTTTGAACTTACACCCCCTCCCCCGCCGTCGCCCACGCCGGGGGTTTCGGGAAGGCAAAAGGGCGGTTACCTTTGGTGCCACCCCGGCGTTCCCGCCCGGACCAACCGCTGCCAGCCCATTCTCCTGACGCTTTCATCATTCCCCCATCTTTTTTGCGCTATGCAGCATCCCCGCATTCTATGGCTCCTCTGGCAGATTCTGCTGCCGGGCCTCCTCCTTTCCCTGCCCGCCCAGGCCCAGTACGTGTACCATGCGCAGTTGGGCGCCGGGTCGCTGGGCCTCGCCCAGTTCGGCGCCCCGGCCGGGGTGGTCGTGGACGCGCAGGGCAACCTCTACGTGACCGACAACGCCCGGCACGTGGTGCATAAAATCAGCGCCGCCGGGCAAGTGCTCCTCACCATCGGCAGCTACGGCGACGGCAACGGGCAGTTCAACGCCCCGTCGGGCATCGCCCGCGACGGCGCGGGCAACCTCTACGTGGCCGACGCCGGCAACAACCGCGTGCAGAAATTCGGCCCCGACGGCGCCTACCTGGCTTCCTTCGGCGCGGCCGGCTCGGAAGACGGGCAGTTCTACAACCCCACCGGCGTGGCCGTGGACGCCCAGGGCAACCTCTACGTGGCCGACGGGCAAAACCACCGCGTGCAGAAGCTGCGGGCGGACGGTTCGTTCCTGGCCAAATTCGGCAGCTTCGGCTCGGTCAACGGGCAGTTCGCCACGCCCGTCCACGTGGCCCTCGACGGCCGGGGCAACCTCTTCGTGAGTGACTTGTACAACCACCGCGTGCAGAAATTCACCACCGCCGGCACGTTCCTGGCTGCCGTCGGGCAGTACGGCTCCGCGGGCGGCGAACTGAGCGAACCGGGCGGCCTCGTCGTGGACGCCGGGGGCAACCTCTACGTGAGCGAAGGGAGCAACCACCGCGTGCAGCAGTTCAGCCCGGCCGGCCGGCTGCTGGCCTCCTTCGGCACCCCCGGCGCCGGCAACGGCCAGTTCAAGACCCCGGCGGGCCTCGCCCTCGACGGGTTCGGCAACCTCTACGTGGCCGACGGCGGCAACGGACGGGTGCAGAAACTGAGCAACAACGGCCAGTTCCTGGCCAAGGTGGGCGGCACCGGCAACGGCGACGGCCAGTTCAACAACCCCGCCGGGGTGGCCGTGGACGCCCGGGGCAACGTATTCGTGAGCGACCAGGCCAACCACCGCGTGCAAAAGTTCAATGCCGCCGGCCAGTTCCTCGCCGCGTTCGGCAAGGAAGGCAAGGGCGACGGGGAGTTCAGCTACCCCGCGGGCCTCGCCCTCGACAAGGACGGCAACCTCTACGTGGCCGACCAGTTCAACCACCGCATCCAGAAATTCAGCGGCAACGGCACCTTTCTCGCCAAATTCGGCCGGGAAGGTTCCGGCAAAGGGCAGTTCGCCGCCCCGGCCGCCGTGGCCGTGGATGCGCAGGGCAACCTCTACGTGGCCGACCAGTTCAACCACCGCGTGCAGAAGCTGAGCCCCCAGGGTACGCACCTGGCGAACTTCGGTACGGAGGGCTGGGAAGACGGGCAGTTCAACACCCCGACCGGCGTGGCCGTGGACGCCCAGGGCAACGTGTACGTGGCGGCCTACGGCGGCAGCGGCTGCCTCCACAAGTTCAAAAGCACGGGCCGGTTCACCGAAACCTTCGGGCTGTACGGCACGGAAGACGGCCGGATGAACGCCCCGGCGGGCCTGGCCGTGGACGCGCAGAACAACCTCTACGCCTCCGACGCGGCGGGCCACTACGTGCAGGTATACCAGACCAACGGGAAGTTTACCGCCAAGGTCGGCGGCCCGGGCACCGGCAACGGTTTGTTTGACGGCCCGGCCGGCGTGACCCCCGACGGGCAGGGCGGCTTCTACGCGGCCGACTTCAACCAGCACCGCGTGCAGCAGTTCGTGCCCGGCGGCGACCCCGAAGTGGCCGTGCGGGCCGGCGCCCTGGCCCTCGATAAAGACAGCACCTACGACTTCGGCACCACGGCTTACGCCAACCCGGTAAGCACCACGTTTACCCTCGACAACTCGGCCGGGGAGGGCACCCTGCTGGTGAGCGGACTCACGCTGCCGGCCGGATTCGCCCTGGTGGGAGACTTCCCCGTGGGCGTACGCCCCGGGGGCAAGGCCACCTTCACGGTGCAGCAGACGGCCACCGCCCCCGGCGACTTCACGGGCACGCTGTCGTTCGTCACCAACGACGCCGACGAGAACCCGTACCGGTTCACGCTGCGCGGGAAGGTGACCAGGGCGCCCCAGGAAATCACGTTCCGGCCCCTCGAAAACAGAACCTACGGCGGGGAGCCGTTCGCGTTGTCGGCCTCGGTGGTATCGGGCCTGCCCGTGGTGTACACCTCCTCCAACCCGGCCGTCGCCACGGTCTCCGGCAACGTCGTCACCCTCACGGGCATCGGCACCACCACGATCACGGCCAGCCAGGCCGGGAACGAAAATTACCTGGCCGCCGCCCCGGTGCAGCAGCCCCTTACGGTCGTGCTGCCCTCCGACAACATCTGGACGGGCACCAACGCCTGGACTGCCACGGCCCACTGGAGCAACGGCAGCATCCCCACCACCGACTCCGACGCCACCGTGGCGACCGGCGTGGCAACGGTGCAGGGCACGGCCGGCGTGCGTAACCTCACGCTGAACCCCGGCGCCACGGTGCACGTGCCCCACGGCGGCGTGCTGGTGGTGGCCGGCGACCTGACCAACCGCGGGGGCCGCATCACCGGCCCGGGCACGGTGCGTTTTGCCGGGGCCGGCAAGCAGGCCCTGATCGGCGCCCTGGCGCTGAGCGGCGTGGTGGAAGTACGCGGCGGGACGACGCTGCTCACCAACAATGACCTCATCCTCGAATCGGGCGCCATCCTGCTGCACGGCGGCGGCACGCCCAACGGCGGCGGCAAAGTGAGCGGCGAAGTGATCGCCCGGCGCGACGGCAAGGCCGGCAACGCCTACAACGGCTGGTCGTCGCCCGTGAGCGAAGCCGACGCGACCCTGCTGGGCGGGCAGGTGTACCGCTACGACGAAAGCAAGCCCTACGAAAACTTCGCCCGCTGGATTCCCTTCGCGGGCACGCTGGAGGCGGGAACGGGCTACTTTGCCAACGGCGCGGGTTCGCCGGCCTTCATCGGCACGCCCCACGAGGGCACCATCAGCGTGTCGCTCCAGCGCACGGCGAAGCACCCGGCCGGGCAGCAGGGCTACAACCTGGTGGGCAACCCCTACCCGGGTCCGCTGGACTATAACGCCTTCATTGCCGCCAACCCGGGCATCAACGGCGCCCTCTACTTCTGGGACGACGACCTTTCGGGCGGCACGGGCTACGACAACGCCGACTACGCCGTCCGCACGGCCGCGGGCCTGGTGGCGGGACCCAACTCCCGCACGGTGGCCGGCAACGCGATCAGTTCGCACCAGGGCTTTTTCGTGGAAGCCAACGCGTCGGGCCGGGTGATCTTTACCAACGCCATGCGTACGGGTGCCCAGAACGCTTCGTTCTTCCGCACGAAGGCCGACGAGATCGGGCGGCTCAAGCTGTCGGTGACGGGTGAAGGCAAGTACAACGAAACGCTGGTTGCCTTTGCCGCCGACGCCACCGAAGGCGCCGACCGGCTGTACGACGCCCGGAAGCTCCCGGGTGCGGGCCTGGCCGTGTTCAGCACAATGCAGGACGAAGACTACGCCATCCAGGCGCTGCCCCTGCTCACGGAGCGCCGCACGGTGCCCCTGGGCGTGGTGGCAGCCACGGCGGGCAGCTACGCGGTGGGGGTTGCCGCCCTCGAAAACCTGGCCGATGACGTGACGGTCCTGCTCGAAGACAAGCAGACGGGCCTTATCCACGACCTGCGGCAGGATACGACCGTAGCCGTGCAACTGGCCGCGGGCCGCAGCGCCGACCGGTTCGTGCTGCACTTCGGCGCCACGCTGCCGACAACCCTCCCCACCGGTACGCCGGTTGCCCTGCCGGCCGGTACGCCCCCGGTTCCCGGCCCGCCCGCCCCGCAGCCGGTCGTGCCGGTCGTGATGCCCGCGGGTCCCGGTGCGGTCCAAGGCATCGTCCCGGTGCAGGTCTTCGCCGTGGGCCGCACGATCTACGTACGCCCGGCCGACCCATCGGTGCCGGCGGTGTCGGGTACGCTGTTCAACCTGCGGGGCGAAAGCGTGCAGGCGTTCACCGCCGAGCCCGTGGTACAGGGCCAGGCCCAACTGCGCACCCACGCGCCGCACCACCAGGTGTACATCCTCCGCCTCTCCACCGGCACCTCGGTGGTCACCCGGCGGGTGTATCTGGGGGAATAAAATTCGTAATTAAAGACAAAACGCCGGCGGGTAACATCCTTGCCGGCGTTTTTTCGTTTGGAAGTTTTAACTTTACCCGTTCATCCACGCGTGTCTCCGTATGAAAAAGGTAATTCCCGTTCTGCTGGTCCTGTCTTTGTTCGCCTTCACCCGGGCCTTTGCCCAGCCGGGCCCGCCCCCGGGCGGCATTCCCATTGACGGCGGCTTGTCGCTTTTCCTGGCGGCCGGCGCCGTGGCCGGGGCCAAACTGCTCTACGACGCCCGCAAGAAATCGGGAGAGGAAAACGGGGATGCGCAAGATGGGTAAACCCACATTCAACCCGGCCCTGCTGTTCCTGCTGAAACTGGCGGGCCTGTATACACTCTGGCACGCCTTTTTCCCGGTGGCGTGGTTCAACGGCCCGCTCACCCGGCACCTGGCCGGCGTGGGCGTGGGCGGCCTGCGGCTGTTCGGGCTCGACGCCCACCGGGAAGCCACCACCCTTTTCGTGGGAGGGCAGCCGCTGCTCTTCATCGGGGACGCCTGCAACGGCCTGGACTTTTTCGGCCTGTTCGCCTGCTTCGTGCTGGCCTTCCCGGCGCGCCTGGGCGCCAAACTGTGGTTCCTGCCGCTGGGCATCCTCACCATCCACGGGCTCAATGCGTTGCGGGTGGTGTTGCTGTGCCTCAACTACTGGTACTTCCGGTCGTCGTTCGCGTTCAACCACAAATACACCTTCGTGGTGGTGGTGTACGGGGCCATGCTCCTGCTGTGGATGCGGTGGGCCAAAAAGTACGCCCCGCCCGCGGGGGTTGCCGCCCGGGCCGGCCATGCGTAAGAAACCGGGACCGCTGCTGCTGGGGGCGGCGCTGCTGGGGCTGCAAATCGCCATTGACCTCAACTACCGCGCGTGGCTGGCCGCCCTCACGCCTTACGCAGGGCGGCTGCCCGGGCTGGGCACGTTGCACGTAAACAGCCATTCGTTCGTGCTCTCGGTCGGCTTTACGCTGCTGCGGGCTTCTATTTACACGTACCTCCTGCGCCTCATCACCGGGAACCGCGCCTACGCCCGGCAGTTTTTCTGGCTGCACCTGCTGCTGTTTGCCCTCGGCGGACTCTTTTACGTGGTCAAGCGGGCCACGGGCGGGTACGTGCCGCCCCAGCTCAACTACGCCGTGTTTTTCCTCACCAACACGCCCTTCCTGTTCCTGGCTTCGCTGCCCGCCTACTACTACCTGTTTTCGCCCCGCGACGAATCTTCGCCGGGCGGCGGCTGAAGGGCGGCGGCAATGTCGGCTTTCATGCGCCGGGAGGCCGCTTCCGAAAAATATGCTTCCACATCGAGGATGGGCAGCCGGGCCAGCGCCGCGTGGCGGTGCTGCGGGTCGGTGAGGTAGGCGTGCAGCACGGGGCACACGTACACCTTGTTGTGGAGCAGGTAGCCGTAGCGCCGGCCCCGGAACTTGGGCAGGGGCACGAACTGCACCGAATGGGGCTGGTGGTCGGACGGTACGAAGCCGGACGGCACAAATCCGGGTTCGGGGGGTGGCTCGGGTTCGAAAGCTTCCATGGGCGTCGCCGTTGGGAAGTTGCGGCGACCTAAGGTACAAAAGAATCGCTACAACCGGCGAATCGGTTCACCGGGGGATGCGGCAACTGCCCGTAGTTCCGGGGGTACACCCCCCGGAACTACGGGCAGCGGAACGGGCGAAGGGCGGTTACGCCACCGGTGGTTGCCGTTGCGGGTCCAGGGGTTGCACGCCCAGGCGCAGCGGGGCCAGCTCTTCGTTGAGGTTCACGATCAGGTCCTTGCGGGCTTCTTCGAGCAATTGGGGTTCCAGGGCCAGGGCCGCCGCCAAGGGCGCCGGGAAGACCGGAAGGGTGATTCCCGACAGACTTTCGACGGTGTTGCGGCCGTTGCCGGAAGCCAGCGGCAGCCCGTAGTTGATCTGGTCAAAATCCAGTTCGGTGCCCACCATGTTGTTGGGGTAGTCGTTGTCGAGGAAAGTACCCCGGATTTCGGCCGACAGCAGCACGTCGGTGGCCGGCACGCCGGTGATGATTTCCCGGAGGCCGCCGTACGCCTGGAACAGTTCCACCGAGCCACGGACTTCCAGGCTTTCGTTGGTCAGCACGTCGGGGTTGCCCAGGTTGGGCAGCAGGTTGACCGAAACCGTTTGCAGGGGGCCGGCGCTGAACCGGGCGGTGTTGAACTTTTTGAAGTTGACGTTTGCCGCCCCGGCGTTCAGCGTCAGGGGTACGTTGTTGTCGGCCGCCACGTCGTAGCCCGTCCTTACGTTCGCGCCGGCACCCAGCACGAATTCGCGGTTAAAGGCGTCGGTGGAGGCGGCGGGCAGCGACGGGATGGTGAACTGGAGGAAGAAGTTGGCCGTCCGGCTCGGGTTGAGGTTGGTGATGATGAGGAAATAGCCCTGCACGACGCGGCGGAACGGGGCGTTGATGCCCGCACCCGCTCCGCCGGGGGCCAGGGGAGCAATGCGTTTTACGAGCAATTCAAAGGTGGATACGAGCATGTTTTAGGTTGTTTGGGTGAACAGTGCGTAAAACTAGCACCATCCCCGGCCAATGTAAATACTTAGAAATAAGTATTTTACGCACGAAACAATGCACCACGGAGACTTCACGCAAAGGGATCAGGATTCAC
>CADCTQ010000332.1 GCA_902805615.1 uncultured Cytophagales bacterium | reverse complement strand
GCAACGCCTCGACGAGGCCAGCGGGTGGCCCGAAAACGGGTAGCGGGCCGGCCCGGGGTTTGGACCGTGGCTGTAAGGGGTAACCTTGTGCTTTCGTAAAAATGGGGGTAACTAGCGGCTGTTTTTGCACCGCCCCCGATTATAGCCAACCAGGCCCATCGAATAACCAACAACGAATAACCAACAACGAACAACGAAACGATGAACATTGATCAGCAGAAGCCGGCGCTGTTCCGGGAACTTGCCCAGCACCTGACCGGGCAGGGTTTTACCATCCGCAAGCAGGACGATACGCGTCCCTGGGGCGGCTTTTTCGTCATTGACGAAGACCAGGCCCAGCGGTTCTCCGACCTCTATTTTGAAGGAATGCCCGTCGAAAACCTCCGCATCTCGGGCAAACTGAGTCCCAAGATCCTGGTGGTGGCCCCGCACAAGCGGCTCTCCTGGCAGTACCACCACCGCCGCGCCGAAATCTGGCGCGTGGTGCGGGGCACGGTAGGCGTAGTGACCAGCGAAACCGACCAGGAAGGTGAACTCAAACTGCATTACCCCAACTCCCTCATCAAACTGCGGCAGGGCGAACGGCACCGGCTGGTGGGCCTCGAAGAATGGGGCGTGCTGGCCGAAATCTGGCAGCACACCGACGCCAACCACCCCTCCGACGAAGACGACATTGTGCGGGTGCAGGATGATTTTGGAAGATAGTCGTAAGTCCGGAGTCGTAAGTCGTAAATGGAAACGGCCCCTTCCCGATCCCACTGGCGACTTACGACTCCGGACTTGCGACTCTTCTCCGGTCCCGCTTACGACTTACGACGCTGGACTTACGACTATTCCCCGATTACCGTCGTGAACGAAACCGGCTGGCCGTCGGCGGTGATGCCTTCGAGGACGATCAGGAAACGGCGGGCCTGGTCGGAGTTGTAGAATTCGATGGTGGCCTCGCCTCCCTCGTCCGTTTTGAGCAGCGGGTTCCAGTAGAGCACGTCCCGGCCGTCGGGCGCGGGGTTGTCGCCGGCTTTGCCGTAATCCGGCATGGGTACCGGTTTGTGGGTGGCGTAGCCCGTGAGCACGTACTTCCGGCGGAGCCGCCCCTGGTCTTCCCTGTCGTAGTCGGCGATTTTTTTGAGGAAGATCGCAATCACCCCGTTGCCCCCCTGGGCCCCGAACGCCGCCCCGCCCACGCCGGTCGTCACCTCGATGCGGGCCACCTCCCGCGGGCTGATGCTCAGGAGCACGTCATTGACCGCCTGCCCATCCCCCATGATCGGCGTCCCGTTGACCAGGAACAGCGGTTGCGTGCTCCCTTCCGGCTGTGCCTCCCGGGGCTTGCCGCCGGCCCCGCCGTAAGACTGGTCGTTCTGCACGCTGGTGGCATTGGCCCCGAACGAACTCACGCCCCGCGTGCGGAAGTAGGCCGTGCCGTCGGCCGCAATCATGACCTGGAGGCCCGGCACCTTGCCCACCAGCATCTCGAAAATGGTGGAGTAGTTCCCGGCATCTTCCCCGAAGGTCAGCACCCGGTCGGCCATGCTCAGGCTTTTTTCCGCCTCGGTGGGCTTGGGCTTGCGGCGTCCCTTCACCGTTACTGTTTCGAGTTGATGCACTTTTTTGGTGATAAGGCTCTTGGCCTGAACCGGTTGCGCCACTTCAGCCACCGGCCGGTACCGTTCGAGCAGGTACGCCGGGTACGGCGTGGAGAAGTCGCCGGGCGGGGGAACTGAGTCGAGGGCAACCAGGGCCTCGGTCACCTTGCCCTGCGGGTTGTAGACGAAAAAACTCACCCGGAGCGTATCGCTGAAGTCGAGGCGTGGGAGCCGGAACCGGCCCGCCGAGTCGGTGAACGCCTGGTGGCTCCGCCGGTAGCCCGAATCGGCGGGCATCATGACGACCCGGTGGCCGGCCAGGACTTTCTTGCCCCGGGCGTCGGTCACCCGGCCGCTCACGGTCATGAAGAACTCCTCGACGCCCGGCACCCGCGGGGCTTTCTCCACCAGCCCGGGCCAGTACGACCAGCCCGGCGAATGCACCAGCAGGAGGCGGTCCAGCCGCGACGCATCGCCGGCCGCCAGGTAGCCGCCCGGCGCCTCCACGAACCCCGGCAACTCGGCCGTGAGCCAGTGGTTGGTGCGCAACGAGTGGCGCGTGCTGTCGCTCCACTGCTGGCGGGCATCGGTCACCGACACCGAAAATTCGCCCGCCAGCGGGTTGCCCGCACTGTCGGTCACGGCCAGGGCCAGCGTGGCTTTTCCGCGCGGGGCCAGGCCGGCGGCGACCGGCTTTACCCGCACCTTGAGGGGCGGCAGGTTGCTTTCGCGGAACACCAGGCGCTGCGCGTGCAGCTTCCCTTTGCGGTCAAGGAGCACCAGCCGGCTTACGCCCGGGGGCAGCTTGGCGCGGGGAATGGCGAGTTCGGCCCGGCCATCTTGCAGGGTCACCGGGGCGGCATGGACCAGCGACTGCCGGTGTTGCACCACCAGCAGCAGGCTGTCCTCGGCGGGAACGTCGGTGCGGGCAATGCGCACCGTCAGTTGACCGGGCGTGCCCGGGTCCACGCGCAGCGAGAAGCCCTCCCGGCGCACGGGGGGCAGGGCGTGGAATGTGCTGCCGGCGCCGCCGAACACCTCCGCGCGGTAAGTGCGGCCGGGCAACGGTTTGAACGTGACCACGCCCAGCCCGGCCTCGTCGGTGGCGAAGACGGCCGTTTCCTGTTTAAGATCGTCGAAGATGCGGCCCTTGGCAGCCAGGCCCTTGCCGTCAGGGCCCGTCAGGTGAATGCCCGCATTGGCGGTAAGCCCCTCCACCAGCCGGCCGCCCTCCGGGAAGAACCGGACGGTCAGTTCCGGGGCCGGCTTTTTGGGCCCGGCCTTAAATGACGGGTTGCGCAGGTTGTACACCACCAGCGGCTGGTCGTAGAGGTAGCCCCCGGGCACCTGCCCCATCCAGTTGGTGTAGGCCCGCAGGCGGTACACGCCGGTGGCCGCCGAGTCGGGCAGTTGCAGTTGCCCGGCGGCCCGGCCCCCTTCGGCCTTCAGCCGGGCGTGGCCCAGCCGCTTGCCCGCCGGCGACACGAGTTCCACGTTGAGCAACTGGTCGTCGGGGTACAGGTCGCCGGAGGTGAGGTCGGTGAGGTAGGCGCTCAGTTGCACCGGGTTGCCCGACCAGTAGTAGTGCTTGTCGTGGTGGAGAAACAACTGCTGGCGGGGCAGCTTGCGCAGGCGGGCCGCCAGCGTGTCCACCAGCGGCAGGCGCCGGACCGCCAGTACGCCGGTGGTGTCGGCGGGTTGCAGGCCCTCGGGGGCGTATTCCCGCGGGAGCATCGTCGCCACGCGGTCCTTGGAGAGGAAGCCCGTCACCAGCACCGCATCCGGGTTGTACACCCAGCCGTCGGTGGTCAGGTCAATGGGCGGGTTGCGGAGGACGATCCGGGCGTGGTCGAACCGCACGTCGTGGTACGGGGAAAGGTAGTTGTACTTTTTGAGGTTGAACACCTCAACCGGGTGTTCGAGGTGCAGCCGGCGTTCGTGGGGCAGCCGGCCGGGCAGGACCGTTTTAGCCGGGTCGAGGTAGTAGAAGTTGCGGTTGATGTACGGGTAGAGCAGCGGCTGCGGGCTCACGGGAGCCCCTTTCATTTCCACGGCCAGGTACCCTTCTTCCTCCCAGCGGCCTTCCACCAGCAGGCGAAGTATGTAGCGGATGGAAGCGAAGTAGGCCGTGCGGCGGTTTTTCTCCCAGGCGGCCCGTTCGGCGTCACCGGCCGGCTTCAGCTCCGTAAACCGGGTCCGCCCCATGAACCGGGTCATGCCTTGCAGCGTTTCGAATTCCTCGAGGAAGAACAGCAGTTCGTAACCCAGGGCCCGGTTCACGATCCGCAGGGGTTCGGCGGCTTTGACTTTGAGCGTACCCACCTTTTTCTCGTACGTGAGCACCTCGGGGTTGAGCACGTCGCAGCGCCGGGCGAAGGGGGTGGTGCCGATGAATGCGCGCCGGAAGGTTTTGTAGTGCGGGTGTTCCTTGCCGCCCTTGGCTTTCACCACCACCTCCCCCAGCGACACCGCCGCCGGGATCAGCGCCACGTCCAGCGGCCTGGGCTCGGTGGTGGTGAGCCGGAAGCTCTGCCGGTAGAAGGCGAATCCCACGTGCGACACCCCCACTTCGAAGGTGCCCAGCGGCAGGTTTTTGAGCGTATAGCGGCCGTTCTCGTCGGTGCTGGCGCCGAGGGTGCTGTTGGTGAGGAATACGTTGGCAAAGGGCAGCGGCTCTCCCGTGTGGGCGTTGGTGACCCGGCCGGTAAGCGTTCCCGTGCCGGTTTGTCCGGGTGCGGGCACTGCCATCCACCAAAGCCAGCCGAGCAGCAGCGCCGCACCCCGCCAGGGTACGCGTGGGGCCATGTTCGTGTCGTTTTCACGGAAAAGTTAATTAAATTAACAACAGAATCTAATCGGCGGCGCATTTCTAATTGACTTTTAATGCGGCCGTCCTTTGCTTTAATGCGAGGGGCAAGTCAGCGCGCAGTATACTCACAATTAATATTTTGACATGCAACACTTTACAACGCGCTGCTTGAAGTATCGCTTATAGAATGATGATTTGGGTAATCCGGGCAGTTACGGGAGCAGGAATCATTCGAACAGCACACGCATGGATGATTTAGCGGGCTGGCGCGAAGCGGTGCTTCGTGCCTACCATGTCTTCCGCCTCCGGCGGAACCAACGTCAAAGAATACTGCGCTCGAAGTTAGCTCACTGTCAGATGAAAGCGGCAATAGATGGAAAACCGCAGAGTTATAGAGAGCGTCTTATCTTTTCGGAGACACCTTTCGGGTTTTCAAAACCCGAAAGGTTTACGAGCCGGATTCATTTCCGACAAGTTGTGACGCCATCTATAACAACCACCATACGAATGCCTCAATGAACCAATCTTCGTTCCGCCAGAGGCGGAAGAAATAGTGGGCACGAAGCAGAGCTTCGCGCCAGCCCGTTCTACTTCGCGCCAGCCCGTTCTACTTGTCGCCAGCACGCTACACCCCGCCAGCCCGTTCTGCTTCGCCTCAGCAACGCTAAGCACATACGGACGCTTGAACCAGATGTGTCTAGTGTCGAACGCTGATTACGTACCCTGCGCCTGCGGTGACTTGCGATTGGCGTGGGAAGGAATAAATTGCCGGAACGCCCCCCAAAAATTGCACCGCAGGATTGTACGACATTGACACAATGCACTGCATTAATTCATTAATTTCCAATAGCATATGCGGGGGTACTGCCACCCCTGCCCGCTCCGGCGGCATTGCCGGAAAAAGCGTAGTTTAGCCCGTCCTTTGCCCGGCTTTGCGCTTCCGGCGGCCGGGTGCCAACCCCCGCAAGCCCATGAAAATTCCCGTCCTGTTGCTGGCGTACCTCCTGGCCGTAGGGGCCGCCCCGGCCCAGCCCGCCGGGCCGAAAACCTGGTGCAACCCCCTCGACATTGCCTACCGCTACAACTTCGAACAGTTGAACGAGGGCATCTCGTACCGCTCCGGGGCCGACCCCGTCATCATCAACCACCGGGGCGAATACTACCTCTTCCTGACCATCGCCGGGGGCTGGTGGCACTCCAAAGACCTGCTCCGGTGGGAGTTCGTGACGCCGACCCGCTGGCCGATGGAAGACATGGTGGCCCCCGCCGCCCTGTCGGCCAAAGACACCGTGTTCCTGTTCCAGTCCAACTTCGCCCAGGAGCCCATCCTCTACACCACGACGCCGGCCACGGGCCGCCTCGAATTCTACAACCGCTGGATGCCCCGCCTGCCCCCGCTCATCGGCCCCTGGGACCCGGCCCTGTTCTACGACGAGGACCTCGGCAAGTGGTACATGTACTGGGGTTCTTCCAACACCTACCCCCTCTTCGGCGCCGAGCTGGACCCGGCCAAACGGCTGGCCTACAAGAACCAGGACGATTACCGCGAACTGGTCTACCTCCACCCCGACCGGCACGGCTGGGAACGCTTCGGCCGCGACCACCGCGACACGATCAAGCCCTTTACGGAAGGCGCCTGGATGACCAAGCACAACGGCAAGTACTACCTCCAGTACGGGGCGCCGGGCACCGAGCACAACGTGTACGCCAACGGCACCTACGTGGGCGACGCCCCGCTCGGGCCGTTCACCTACGCCCCCTACAACCCCGTGTCGTATAAGCCCGGCGGCTTCCTCAACGGGGCCGGCCACGGCAATACCTTCCGCGACGCGTACGGCAACTACTGGAACACCGGCACGCCCTGGATCGCCGTCAACTGGAACTTCGAGCGGCGCATCGCCATGTTCCCGGCGGGCTTCGACGCCGACGGGCAGATGTTTTCCAACACCCGGTTCGGAGATTTTCCGCACTACGCCCCCACCGGGAAGTGGAACGGCAAGGACGACCTCTTTACGGGCTGGATGCTCCTTTCCTACCGCAAGCCCTGCACGGCTTCCTCGGTGCGCGACACGTTTGCCGCCGCCCGCGTCACCGACGAAAACCCGCGCAGCTTCTGGGTGGCCCGGACGGCAACGCCCGCCGAGTGGATCACGGTGGACCTGGAAAAAGTGCAGCAGGTGCGGGCCGTGCAGGTCAACTTCACCGACTACCAGTCGGGCATCTACCACAACGACTCCACCGTGTACACGCAGTTCCGGCTGCTGCACTCCCGCGACGGCAAGGCGTGGGAACCCCTCGCGGACCTGACCGGCGAAAAGCGGGACCGCCCCAACGCCTACCTCGAACTCCCCCGCCCGGTGAACACCCGCTACATCCGCTACCAGCACGGCTACGTGGCTTCGCCCAACCTGGCCATCAGCGACATCCGGGTGTTTGGTTCCGGCAATGGTTTAAAACCGAAGACGCCGGCCGGCTTCTCGGTGCGCCGCGACAAAGACCCCCGCAACGCGTTCGTCCGGTGGAAACCCGTGCCGGGTGCCGTTGGGTACAACATTTTGTGGGGGATCGGCAAAAACAAGCTCTACCAGACCTACCAGGTGTTTGCCGACCGCGGGGATGCCCTCGAACTGCGGGCCCTCACCGTGGGCCAGGACTACTACCTGTCCATCGAAGCCTTCAACGAAAACGGCGTGTCGGCCCCCGCCCCGGTGGTCCACATCAAGTGAGGTAAACGCCCGAACCCGCACCAGTTCGCCGCAAATCCGCCCGGTGTAAGGTTGCGGCGCGGATGGGTCCGCCCGTGCCCCAAAATGGGACGTTTTGCTTGTTAACCCGCTGGATTTCAGCCCCGACGCTGCCGCAAACGGTGCCGCCCGGGTCGTCAGATTTTTTTTCCCGCCGTCATTTCCCCGGCGGCCGGTCAGCCCGGCGGCCGGTTCTTACACGCCGGGGGCCCACCGCCGGCCGGGCGGAGCCTTTCCCCGTCGGCAAGCGCCGCGCCGAAGCCTTTACTTTGCGCTAAATCCTTTTCATTTTTTAGCCCTAGCCGTCCATCCGCGGGCGTACCGACCCGCGCAAGCCCCCGTTTTCGATCCGTAAACCCCAACTCTTTTTCTCCATGTACATGCTTACCAGGCTGTTTCACTACAGCGTTGCCCTAGGGCTCAGTGCGGTTGTATTATTCTCCTGCGGGGGCAAAGACGGCGATCCGGGCCCGCAAGGAGATGCCGGGGTTGCCGGCGCGCAGGGACAGCCGGGCATCCGGCCCTCTTACCGGGTGAAAGATGGCTTCGTAAAGGGCACCATTACCGGTAGGCGGGCCGACCTCGCAACTCCGTTGAACGAAACGTTTGCGTTTGAATTCAATGATGTGCGCTACGTGCGCAATAACTACGTACGCGAGACCAAGACGCCGAACGTATACGAGTTCAACATCATGCGCGTGGATTCCCTGGGCAGAAGCTCGTTCGACATGACTTTCCGGGCTCCCCTCAGCTTGTCGGCCGATACGATCAAGCGGGTAGGGCTGACCTACAACCGGGACTTGTCCGCCCACCAGGTGCTGGGGGTAAATTGCCTTTTATCTCAGCCCTACGGCAAGCCCGCCGCAGTACAGTTGACCAACCTGGCCTACGACCAGAACACGGGGCTGCTCACCGGGAACATTGGGTGGAATGTCACCAACGAAACAATCTATAACGAAAGGGGAAGCGCTACCAATTACAGCGCCAGCCAAACACCGATCCGGGTAACTGCCTCCTTCAGCGTGCGGGCACCGCGGCTCTCAAGCTTCCGCAAGGGCGTCAGCGTCAACTGATTGCCCCTTCTCCGGGCCTTTTCACCCCTCATTCTACCCCATTCACCCATACTGATTTCCACTCATGAAGAATACGATGTTGGCAGCGATTAAAAATAAGGTAATGCTGTTGGTTTGCGTTGGCGTGCTGGCCGGCTGCCAACCGGGCAAAGACGGCGCTCCGGGTCCGCAGGGACCGGCCGGGGCCAAGGGCGCCCCGGGGGCCGCCGGTCAGGAAGGCGAGCAGATGGTAAAATCGGGCAGCATCGCCGGCACGGTAACCGGTGCCCGCGCGGACGGCACCCCGATCAACGAAACCATTGACTTTCAGTATTTCCCTCCCAGTACGGAGTCCACCTTTGAGCGAAACAGCGACCGGATCCGGCTCAGCATCTTCCGGAGTGACTCTTCGCAGAACAGTTCCCTGTGGCTCTCATTCGAAGTAAACAACGACTTTACCAACCCCCGCTTCGTCGTCGGCATCTATTACGCCCGCAAGGCCGGGAGTAACAATGGATTTGCGCTGGCTGCGGCCAACTTCATTTACGACGGGTTCAATACTTCCTACGTGCCCGCGCCCGTTACGGGAACGTTCTCCAACGTGGCATATAATCCCAACACCGGGTTGCTCACCGGCAACTTCAACTGGCAGGTCACCAATACTTTTCACAGCGACAGTGGCATCGGCGCCAATGGCGTCTACCAGGTCAATTACCAGAACTACTCCGGCAGCAGCAAACCCATGCAGTTGACGGGGACGTTCAGCATTCCCATGAAGCAGCGCACTTTCCGCGTGCGGGCCGGGCAGTAAGCGTCCCCCTTCCCATTCACTCAGAATCTTCGTTTTAACTCTTCCAAACGCATGAAATTCACTTTCCTCAAAAATACTTTCTGCTGCGTTGCACTGGCCCTGGGTACCTTCTTCTCGTCCTGCACCAAAGACGGCGACATCGGCCCCAAAGGGGACCCGGGGGAAGCCGGCCCCGCCGGCGACAAAGGCCAAACCGGCAGCCTCTACTTTAAAAACGGCTTCCTCACCGGTACCATCACCGGGGTGGGCAAAGATGGCGTTACCCCCATCGGGGAAAACTTCCGGTACGAATATACGGGCAGCAACGCGCCTTTCATCTACCAGACGAGCGGCAGCCAATATTACTTCAACCTCTACCGGGTGGATTCCGTCAACCGCAGCCATGCCTCATTAAGCTTTACGATGCCGTCCGATTTCAGCGCCGCCCAGTTCACGTACGGCCGGGTGCAGTACTATAAAAAAGTAACTGACGGCCACTATAAGGAGTTAACCGGCGATTTGTTACTCAGCCAGTTCTCGGTCCCCCCTCCCGGGGCCATAACCGATTTCAGTTATGATGAAAACACCGGGGTGTTGAGCGGGCGTTACACCTGGACCACCAATAACCAGCATGTAAGCAACACCACGCTGCGGTATCTTAGCACCAGTTCCACCGGCAAGCCCTTTACCGTGACTGGAACTTTCAGCTTCGTGGTCCGCCCGGGTACGTACTAAACGCCGGGGCACTGCCTTTTTCCACTCCCCGGATTGGTGCAATCCGGGGGGTTGTTTTTTTCGGGGCGGGAAGACGACTTACCCGGCGGTGCCGGCCGGGTGCAACCGGTTTGCCAGCGCCGTTACGGCGGCGAGCATTTCGGCCAGGTGGGCCTCGGTGGTAAACGGGTTCATCAGCGTGACCCGCAGGTAGAGCTTGCCGCGCAGGGTGGTCTGCACGAGGTAGAAACGCCCTTCCCGCAGCAGTTCCTGCCGGATGCGGCCGTTCGTCTCGTTTTCCCTTTCGCCCCCGCCGCCCCTGCCCACGTAGCGGAAGCACACGATGTTGGCCTGCGGCGCGGTAGCCAGTTCGAAGTCCGGCCGCTCCCCGATCATTTCGCCCAGCCGGCGGGCCAGGCCGTAGAGGGCGTCCACGTTGGCCGCAAAGAGGGCTTCGCCGTAGGTGCGCAGGGTCGCGTACACCTTTACGCTCATCATCACTTTGGTGCATTCAAAGGTGCGTTTGCCCAGGTTGAACCACTCGGGCGACTGCTGGTCCTTCCACAGGTACTGCGCTTTCTGCTGGAACGTACGGAAGCCGTCCTCGCCGCTGCGAAACACCACCGCCGTGACCAGGGCGGGCGCCAGGAGCATTTTGTGGAAGTCCACCACCACCGAGTCGGCGCGTTCGATGCCCCGCACCAGCCCTTTGTACGCTTCCGACACCACCACGGCCGCCCCGTGCGCCCCGTCGGCGTGGAACCACAGCCCGTGCCCGGCGCAGAAGTCGGCCACCGCCGCCAGGTCGTCGTAGGAGCCCGTGGCCGTGGAACAGGCACTGCCCACCACCGCAAACGGCGTGAGGCCCCGGGCCCGGGCGGCGGCGTAGGCTTCGGCCAGCAGGTCGGTGCGCATCCCGAAACGGTCGTCCACCGGTATCTTCACCACGCCTTCCTCCCCCAGCCCCATGATGCGGACGGCCCGGTCCACGCAGTAGTGGGCCTGTTCGGACACCAGCACGGCCAGCCGGTCCGAGGTGCCGCGTTCCCACACGTCGCCGGGGGCTTTGGCCGCCCGGGCCGCCAGCAGGGCCGTGAGCGTAGCCAGCGTGCCGCCGGAGGTGAGAAAGCCCGACGCCGCCGCCGGGAAGCCGAGCTTGCGGGCCAGCCAGTCGGTCACGACCCGTTCGAGGGCCGTTGACACCTGTCCCATCTCGTAGAGGGCCATGCCGTTGTTGAGCAGGGAAGTGAGCATTCCCGTGAGGGCGGCCAGCGGCAGCGGCGGCGCCACCTGGTGGCCCATGTAGCGGGGGTGGTGCAGGTGAATGGACCGTTCGAGCACGTCTTCCAGCAGCGGGAGCGGGTCCCCGGCCGGCGGCCGGGAGAAGTCCGCCTGCCAGTAGGCCAGTTCCTCGTCGGGGTGCCGGTAGTCGGTTACGGTCTCCCGCCGGCCGGTTTGCGCCCCGGCCAGGTAACCGGCCAGGGTATCCACCAGGGCGTGTCCCTGCCGCCGGAACGCTTCGGGATCGAAGGCTGATTGGAGTAGGTCTTGCATGGGCATTGGTTTTCGGCAAAGGTAACCCCAACCGGTCGTGGCCCCCAAGCGCATCCCGGGGGTAAGGTTGGGTATTTGATTTACGATTCGGCCTGGGGTTGCTGCGGCCCGGCCCGAAGGCCAACCGTTACCTGAGCAGTCCGTCCACGGCCTCTGCGTCGTAGGGCGGCGTGGCGCCCCGTTGCGTCGCCACGTAGGCCCCCACCCGGCCGGCCCGTTCGAGGGTTACGGCCGCCGGTTGGCCGCGGAGGTGGCCGGCCAGGAAAGTAGCCAGGAAGGCGTCGCCGCTGCCGATGGTGTCCTGCACGGTTACCCGGAAGCCAGGGTGTTCGAGGTAGCCTTCCCGGCCCAGCACGGCGGCCCCGTTTTCGGCCCGGGTCACGAGGACCGTCTCCAGGCCGTAGTGGTCTTTGAGGGAGGCCATGCCGGCCCGCAGGTCGCCGGGCCCGCCCAGCCAGCCGGTGATCTGGGCCAGCTCGTGGTGGTTCATCTTCACCACCGTGGCGCCGGCCAGCAGTTGCAGGGTGCGTTCGGCGGTGTAGTGCGGCGGACGAAGGTTTACGTCAAACACTTTATACCTGGCCATTTGCAGGTACCGGAGTAAAGTACTCCTGGAAGTCTCGTGGCGGGCGGCGAGGCTGCCGTACACGAACACGTCGCTCTCCCCGACCCGCCGGGCGGTGGCCTCGTCGTAGGCAATGTGGTCCCAGGCCACGTCCTCCACGATCTCGTAGGTTACTTCGGTGTTATTGGTCACGTTGGCCTGCACGATGCCCGTTTGGTGCGCCGGGTCGGTCTGGATGCCGGCATCGTCCACGCCTTTGCCGCGCAGCACTTCCCGCAACTGGCGGCCCGGGTCATCGTCGCCGAGGCGGCTGACCACGCGGGGCGCAAAGCCCTGGTAGCGGAGGTGAACGGCAACGTTCATGGGCGCCCCGCCGGGCAGGCGGCCCTGGGGCAGCACGTCCCACAACGTTTCCCCGAAACAAATGATGGCAGGCGCTGGCGTGGACATAAGCGGTTAGACAGGAGACGTTAGGCTGATAAGCAATACTTTACAATTCCGGACTGTATCACTCCGGGACTTTCCGCGAAGCGTTCCGTGAGGCCCCGCCGCTGCGCTTGCGAGGCACCCGCCGCGGCATCGGACGTTACGCCTTCCCCTTCTAATTCTCAAACTCCCCAACGCCCACACTCCGCAACGCCTAATGCGCGACCACGTTGCGGCCGATCTGTTCCAGCGAGGTGCCCTTGGTTTCGGGCATCATGCGCCACACGAACAGCAGTTGCAGCACCATCATGGCGCAGAAGAACAGGAAGGTGTGGCCGCCGCCCAGTTCATTGAGCACGTAAGG
>CADCTQ010000331.1 GCA_902805615.1 uncultured Cytophagales bacterium | reverse complement strand
TGGGTAAGCCGTAGTCACCAAACGGGTAAAACGATTCTCGGGCAGGTGAGGGTGTATCGGTTTAGCGGTCCTTGATCCGGCAATTGCTTGACCAATATGTCGTCCCTACAGGCTACCAATATGTCGTCCCTACGGGACTGGTGCGCTGACCGATAGACGCGTGTGCTACCCATATGGCGTCCCTACGGGACTTTTCCCGCTGCCATTACCACGCCTACGCCCTTGCGTAACTCCTGGTACAATCTACTTTCACATCGTTCAACAGATGGCCCTCCATATAGACTACACGCAAGACGCCCTCTACCAACTTGGCTATCAGAAGGGCTATGAAAAGGGTTATAAAGAGGGCTACCTGGAGGGTTTGCAAGAAGGCCACGAGGAAATAGCCACTAATATGCTCAAAGAAGGCTTGGCGGTTGAACTCATCCACGAAATCACCGGGCTTTCGGCCGAACGGATTGCGCGACTGGGGCAGCAACCGGAAGCGGATGCGTAACGTTACTTTTGCCCTTCGCCTGACAACCCGCCCGAAATAAACGCCATCCCGGCCCGTTCACTTCCCGGAGGCGCAACCACACCGTTGCCCGGCTACCCGTACCTTCCGGTTTGCGATTAAGCCCTATTTTTACCGGCTACCTCCACTTACCGCCGCCAATGCGTACACGTACACTCCACCCGCTGGGCACCGGCCTCCTCCTGCTCACTTTCGTCGGGCTCACTTTTCCAACTGCGGCCCAGCCGCTCACTCCCGCCCAGCGGGACACGTACGCGCAGCAGATCGAAGGGGCGTTCACCAGCCTGCTCGACGCCTGCTACCCGCGCACCATGGACCGGGAAAAAGGCGGCTTCTACAGCACTTTTACCCACGACTGGAAGCGGGCCCCGGAACAGGACAAGATGATCGTTACGCAGGCGCGGCACACGTGGCTGCCGGCCAAGGCGGCCCAGCTCCGTCCGGGCGACCCGCACCTGAAGGAGGCGGCCCGGCACGGGTACCACTTCCTGCGCGACGCCCTCTGGGACCGGCAGTACGGCGGCTTCTACTCGTGGGTCACGCGCGACGGGCGGCCCCGCCACCCCGATGACCTCAAGACGGCGTACGGCAACGCGTTCGGCATTTTCGCCCTGGCGGCCTACTACCAGACTTCCGGCGACACGGCGGCGCTGAACCTGGCGAAAAAAGCGTTTTACTGGCTGGAAAAGTTCAGCCACGACCCGGAGCACAAAGGCTACTTCGGGGACCTGCAACGCGACGGCACCCCGGCGTACCGGGCCCAGCCGGCGGGGAAGGGAATGCTCGGGCCGCTCCACTACAAAGACCAGAACAGTTCCATCCACCTGTTGGAAGCGTTTACCGAACTCTACGGCGTGTGGCCCGACGCCCTGCTCGGCGAACGGGTCGCCGAAATGCTCTCCCTCATCCGTGACCGCATCACTACGGAAAAAGGCTACCTGACGCTGTTTCTCACCGCCGACTGGCGCCCCGTCTCCTACCGCGATTCGGCCGAAGCCGTCCGGAAAGCCCACTACGCGCTGGACCACGTATCCTTTGGGCACGACGTGGAAACGGCCTACCTCATGCTCGAAGCGGCGCACATCCTCGGCGGGGCGCACGACGACCGGACGAACCAGGTCGCCAAGAAAATGGTGGACCACGCCCTGCGCAACGGCTGGGATGCCAAAACCGGCGGCTTCTACGAACGCGGCTACTATTTGGCAGGAGCGGGTGCCCTTACCGTCATTGACGACCGCAAAAACTGGTGGGCCCAGGCCGAAGGGCTCAACACGCTGCTGCGGATGGCCCTGGCGTACCCCCAAGACCCGGCGCAGTACGGCGACAAGTTCGGCCGGCAGTGGGCGTACATCCAACGGTACCTGATTGACCCGCAGCACGGCGGCTGGTACGAGTGGGGCCTCGACAAGACGCCCGGGGCCAAAAACGACCCCAAGGCCCACGCCTGGAAGGCCGCCTACCACGACGGCCGTTCGCTGATGAACTGCCTGCTGCACCTGCGCCCCGACACCACCCCTCCTGCCGTCCCTACCGGCCTCACGGCAACCCGCAGCGCGACCGGCCGGACCCTTTTGCAGTGGCAGGCCGCTACCGACGACGGGCCCCTGCGGGGGTACGACATCTACCGGCACGGCAAACGCATTGGCTTTACGCCGCGCACGCAGTTTGCCGTGGAAGGCCCGGACGGGGCGGCGACGGGCGGTTTTTCGGTGGTGGCCCGCGACGTGCACGGCAACGCCTCGCCGGCCGCGACGCCCAAAGCCGGCAAGTAACGCTTCGGCTTCGTTACGCCTCGTCCAGCGCCACCGTGAAGGTGGTCCAGCCGTCGGGGTGGGATTGCAGGGAGAAAGGCAGGTTGTGGCTCAGCAGGACTTCGCGGGTCAGCGTGAGGCCGATGCCCTGCCCGTCGGGCTTGGTGCTGAAAAAGGGCTTGAACAGGTTGGCCGCCGCCTCGGCGGGAATGGGCTTGCCGTTGTTGCGGACCACCAGCCGCCCCGGTTCGAGACGGACCTGCACGGTGTGGCCCGCCGCGCAGGCTTCCACCGCATTTTTGACCACGTTGATGAGCATTTGCTCGAACTGCTCCACGTCCACGGACCGGACCACGGGTTGGGCATCCCCGAACACTTGCAGGGCTACGCCCTTGTTGGCGGCCTGGGCCCCCATCAGGCGGGATACGTTGCGGACCAGTTCGGCCAGGTCGGCGGGCCGCCGGTGGGGCGGGGGCAGGCGCACGACTTCGGCGAGGCGGTGCATAAAATGGCTCAGGCGCCGGTTGCGTTCCACGGCGACGCGCAGGGCGTGGCTGATCTCGTCGAACCCCTCGGCGGGCAGGTGGGCCACGGTCACTTCGAGGATGGAGTTGATGGCGCCGATGGAGTTGTTCACTTCGTGGGCCATCATGCGGATCACCTTTCCGTAGGCCTTCTTTTCGGTGTCCAGGATTTCGCGGGTCAGCTCCTCGATCATCAGGAACGACCGCCGGAAGCCCCGGTCCATGAAGTGCGCCCGGTTGACCTTGTAGGTCTCGATGCCGTTGGTGCGCAGGATGCGGGGCGTCTCGTCGTCGGAGTCGTCGAGCTGGTTGAGCAGCGGGTGGTCAATCTCCCGGGGCGTCCTGCCGATCAGTTCCTCCGGCCGGCGGCCGAGCAGCTTGCGGGCATTGTGGTTGACGGCCGAGAGCCGGCCGTCGAAATCGAACACCAGGATGGGAATGGGCGAGGCTTCCACGAGTTTGTCGAGGAAGAACTGCTGCTCCTGCTGCCGCGTCCGCTCCTGCGACAACAGGTCAATCATCTGGTTGTACACGCCGATCAGTTCGTCCACTTCCGCGTAGCCCGTGGGCACGAACCGCACCGAGAAGTCTTTGTTGCGGATCGTTTCGACGCCCAGGGCCACGATCTGTTGCGGCTTGGAGAAGCGTTGCAGCAGCCACACCCCGGCAATGGCCGAAGCGGCCACCGCGATTTCGGCGGCGAAGAACAGGAACGGCCGGTCTTTCAGCATCCCGTAGGTCAGCAGCAAAATCACGGCGTGCAGGGCCACGAGGTAGATCGAATAACGGACCGGGAAACGCATCGGGACGGTTGGGGTTTAGCCAGGCGGGTACTTGCGACGTTACCCGTTCGAATCGTAGGGAATGTCGTACTTTTCGAGCCGGCGGTACAGCGCAAAACGGGTAATGCCCAGGGCCCGGGCCACCTCCGACACCCGGTTGTGGTGCAGGGCCATGGCCCGGGTGATCATCTGGTACTCCATTTCTTCCAGCGTGAGGCTGCCCACCCCGGGAAACGACCCGGCCCCCGGGGCGGGCTGGGACGGCGGCATGTACTTCTGGAAGTCGGCCAGCCCCACCGCGTCGCTGGGCGTGAGCAGGGCCACGCGTTCCACGATGTTTTTGAGTTGGCGGATGTTGCCCGGCAGCGGCAGGTTTTTGAGCCACTTGAGGGCGGCGGCGTCCACCTTGAGGCCCGGCCGGTTGTAGATGGTGCGCAGGTTCGCCACGAAGTGTTCTACCAGCAACGGAATGTCGCCCGGCCGTTCGCGCAGCGCCGGCAGCCGCACCGTGATCAGGTTGATGCGGTAGTAGAGGTCCTCGCGGAAAGTGCCCTTGGCGACCATTTCTTCGAGGTTGCGGTTGGTGGCGCAGATGATGCGCACGTCGGCGGTTTTGGAGCGGCTGCTGCCCAGCGGCTCGAAGGTCCGGTCCTGCAACACGCGCAGCAGCTTTACCTGGCTGGACGGGTCGAGGTCGCCGATCTCGTCGAGGAAGATGCTGCCCTTGTTGGCCAGTTCGAAGCGGCCCGTCCGGTCGGACTTGGCGTCGGTGAAGGCGCCCCGCACGTGCCCGAAGAGTTCGCTCTCGAAGAGGGCCGCCGAGATGCCGCCCAGGTTCACCTTCACGAAGGCCATGCGTTGTCGCTTGCTGTTCTGGTGGACGGCCTCGGCGATGAGTTCCTTGCCCGTGCCGCTTTCGCCGGTGATGAGCACCGGGGCTTCGGTGGGCGCCACCCGGCCAATCGTTTCGAGCACGTCGAGCAGCTTGGGGTCTTCGCCCACGATGTGCCCCAGGCGGTAGAGCTGGTCTAGCTTGCGGCGGCCCGGCGACTGCGGTTTCTGCTGCGAAAGGTTGAGCAGCGTCCGCACCGATTGCACGAGGTACTCGTTCTGCCACGGTTTGGTGATGAAGTCCCGGGCGCCGGCCTTCATGCCGCGCACGGCCAAGTCAATGGAGCCCCAGCCCGTGATCAGGATCACCGGCACGTCGGGCAGCAGTTGCCGGATCTGTTGCAAGAGGTGCAGCCCTTCTTCCCCCGAGGTTTCGATGGAAAAGTTCATGTCGAGCAGGATCAGCCCGGGCGTTTCGGTACGCAGGGCCGCCAGGGCCTCGGCCGGCGACCCCACTGCCTTTGCCGCGAACCCTTCCTTGCGCAGCAGCAGCACCAGCGAGGTTTGCACGGCAATGTCGTCGTCAATAATCAGGAGCATGGCGGGGAGATTGGGGGCACGAATTTTTAAAAATACCAATAAAAACGTTTCTGACGTTATCGTTTCCGCTTGCCACGGGGGAGACGTCATGAGTACGTGACCAGACCGACGGCAAAGGGCTGGATTGGGGAAACGGGTCAGTACCCTTACGGCTGGGGGTAGTCTCCCGACTACCCCCTTTTTCGGGCAAAACTTTGTTTTGCTTTTGCTGGCCCTGTCCGGAAGCTTACCAACACTTGTAATAACATTGGTATGGACAGGTACAACGCGGATTGCATAGATCGTCAAGCGGGGTAGCTACCGACAAGAGAGAGGCAAAACTAAGTTTTGCCCGTAAAAAGGGGGTAGTCGGGAGACTACCCCCAGCCGTAAGGGTACTTACCCGTTTCCCCGATATTTCGCCTTACCACACTACTTTTGATGCTACTGCTGATCAAATACGGCCACCCATGGCGTCTCTACTCTTCGTGCAGGGCCGCGGCGGGCGGGATGGTGGCGGCCAGGCGGCTCGGGTAGTAGGCGCAGGCCGTGACGATGGCGTAGATGGCCAGGGTGGCGATCAGGATCGCCGTCAGGTACACGCCCGGGGCCAGCCCGAACACGGTCATGAGCGGAAATTGCAGCGCAAACACCAGCCCGATGACCAGCCCGAACGTGGTGAGCACCCACATTTCGCCCACGAACTGCCGCGAAATGGCCCGGCCCGTGGCGCCCACGGCCCGGCGCAGGCCGATCTCGGAGCGGCGTTTGGCAATGCTCACGTTGAGGATGCCGAACAGGCCCAGCGCCACGTTGATCAGCAGGAAGCCGCTCACGACCAGGAAAATGATGACCGGCACCAGGGTGATGTTCCGCACGTTGCGCCGCTGGTTTTCCAGGTACGACACCTCGGTGGCCCAGCCGTCCGTCATGGCGCCCAGGTCCTTCACGAGCTGGGCTTCGAAGTTGGCGTCGGTGCCCGGCTGCACCCGCAGCAGGAGTTTGCCCGCTTCCAGGCGTGATTCGCCCTTGGCCAGCGAGAACAGGCCCGGCCGGGGCTCCTCGAACTCCCCGAACGACTTGAAATGCTCCACCAGCCCCACCACCCGGTAGTACGCGTTCCCTTTGGGCTTTTCGCCGGCGTCGCTGAAGAAGATGCGCTTGCCCAGGGCCGGCTCGTCGCCGAACAGCGCCTTTTTGAGGGCCTGGTTGATCACCACCGTCCGGGCGCCGGGGGCCTCGTCGGAGCGGTCGAACCACCGGCCTTCCACCACGGGCACGTTCAGCGTCCGGGCCAGGTCCACGTCGGTTTTGTAGTGGTCAATTTTCGCGTGCGCCGTTCCGCTCGACACCCCGCCGCCCATGGTACTCATCGAGAAAGGGGTGTTGAAGCTGAACCAGGCGGCCGACGCCACCTGCGGGTAGTTCCGCATGCGGGTTTTAATCTGCTCCAGCATGGGCACGGCCAGCGAATCGGGCGTGCCGTTGCGGTCCATGCTGACCACCCACACGTTCCCGTAGTCGAACCCCAGCGGCTGCCGGTAGTTGCCCAGGTTGTACACAATCAGGCTCATTACGCCGAACAACACCAGGAACGAAGCCAGGATTTCGACGATCAGCAGCGTATGGCTGCCTTTTTTATTCCACATCAGTTTGAACAAATGGCGTAGCATGGGAGGGAAGGGTTTAGGCGTTTTTGAGGGCTTGGGCGATGGATACGCGGGCCATGCGCAGGGCGGGCAGCAGGCCCGACATGATGCCGAACGCGAGGCAGATCAGCACGCTGGCGGCAAACACGTTCAGGTTGATGGTGAGGTCGGCCTTGGCGATCCAACCGCTCCGGTTGATCAGGAACACGACCAGGGCCGAAAGCACCAGGGCAATGGCCCCGCCGATGGCCGTGATGAAGAGGTTTTCGATCACGAACTGGCCCATCAGCGTCCGGACCGGCGCCCCGAAAGCCTTGCGCACCCCGATCTCGGAGGCCCGCTCCATCATCCGGCTCACGTTGAGGTTCACCAGGTTGATGGCCGGCAGCGACATGAACAGGAACATGAACAGGGCAATGACCGAGTAAAACAACGGGCTGTCTTCCGGGTCGAAGACGGGGAAGACGCCCAGCCAGGCGTCCAGGTAGGGATGCACCCCCGCCTCGATCGAATAGAACTTAAAACCCCCATTGCTTACCTGCGGCGTCGGAATGCGCTCAATGACCCCGGTAAATTCGGACTGGATGGCCGGAAAGTCGGATTTGCCGGCGGCCAGCACCAGGGCCACGTAGCCGCCCAGGAAGCCTTTGTCGCGGCCGTCCTTGTGGGTGGCGCTGTAGGGAATGTACATGTCGGAGGAGGTAAAGGGACGGGTGATGGGGGCGCCGCGCACCACGCCGATCACGCGGTACTTGCGGTTGTCCACCTCGATGAACTGGCCGGCCACGGGCTCGGATGCATCCCCGAAATACTGCTCCTTGAGGTCGTCGGTGATGACGGTGACGTTTTCGCCCCCGGCAATGTGCCCTTCGTTGAAGGGCTTGCCTTCCAGGAAGTCGAACCCGGCCACTTCCCAGAACGCGGCATTGGTGTGTTTGATCCGTACCTCGATCCGTTTGCCGTTCACGTAGGCGTTGGCGTAACTGAACAGCGTGGTAATGGCCACTTTTTCAGGGGTTTTGAGCGTAGTCACGTACCGCTGCATAAACTCAAAACTGGCCGGGCTCACGTTGGCGTGGTGCCGCAATGAGTCCCGCAGGGCAACGTTCTGAAAGTACAGCGTCCGGTCCCGCTTGTATTCGGGATAGTTGGGGCCGATCAGGTGGTTGATGAACGAGGTAAGCACGATGAGCACGGTCAGCGTGAGGCTGATGCCGAACAACGTGACGAAGGTATAGAACGGGTGCCGGAGCAATACCTTCCAGGCTATCTTAACGTAGTTGGTGATCATGGATCGGGAGGGAATTGTACACTGATTTATTATGATGCTTATGATTTATTATGATTAAATGACTACATGATCAAATGATTGCACGATTGGGGAATGCGCATTAGCGGGAGGGTGCGGTTTTTTTGTTCGTCGCAATCTTCCTGATCCTCCCGGACGGGTCATGCATCGAATCCCGATCCCCAATCATTTAATCATGCAGTCATTTAATCATTCACTTTTTCTCACGCAGTGACAAAACCCGGTACGCGGCTGTCGGCGACCTGGGCGCCGTCGTAGAGGCGGATGAGGCGGCCGGTGCGGCGGGCCATGGATTCGTCGTGGGTGACCATCACAATCGTGCTGCCGGCGGCGTTGAGGCCCTGGAGGATGTTGATGATTTCGTTGCCCATGTTGCTGTCGAGGTTGCCGGTGGGTTCGTCGGCCAGGATGATCTCGGGCCGGCCCACGATGGCCCGGGCAATGGCGACCCGCTGCTTCTGCCCGCCCGAAAGCTGCGAGGGGAAGTGCTTGACCCGGTTGCCCAGCCCCACCCGCGTGAGGGCTTCCCGGGCCAGTTCGCGGCGCCCTTTGCCCGTGCCGGGGCGGTAGAGCAGCGGGATTTCCACGTTGTCAATCACGGGCAGGTCGTTGATGAGGTGGAAGCTCTGGAAGATGAAGCCGATCTTCTCGTTGCGGAGGCGGGCCAGGTCCTTGTCGCGGTAGTTTTCCACGCGTTGGCCGTCAATCTCCACGGTGCCCCCGGAAGGCTGGTCGAGGAGGCCCATCAGGTTGAGCAGCGTGCTTTTGCCGCAGCCCGACGGACCCATGATGGACACGAATTCACCCTTTCTGATGGTGAGGTCAATCTTGTGCAGGGCCAGCGTTTCGATGGTTGCCGTGCGGTACACTTTTTCGATGTTGTTGAGGCGGATCATGGTTGATAGAATTGAGGCGTGAGAAGCGAGGAGTGAGAAGGGCAAGCCCCGCCTGATTGTTCGTTTTTAAAAGATGTTTTGTTGGTTTTGATTAGCTGAAATACAATACCTGTTACTCAATACTCAATACTCAATACCTAATACTGTATTTTCTCATTGCGCTCAAAGTCGTAGAGGGTGATGAGGCGGAGTTTGGCGTGGGCCTGCCAGTAGTCGCGCAGGGCCAGGATGGCGTCGCGGCGGGCCCGGTCCTTGTCCTGCGTGGCAATGCCCAGGTCGGTCACGCTCAGGTCACCCAGGATAAAACGTTCCTGGGCGATGCGGTAGCGTTCCTGGGCAATGCGGTCGGCCTCGTCGGCAAGCGTCACCTGCTGCTTGAGCATTTGCAGCAGCGTCACCTGCGTGTACACCTCCTGCTCAAAGGTAAGCTTGTCCTGCTCAACGGCCTGCACGACCAGTTGCTGGTTGGCCTTGGCCGTTTCGGTGCGGGCCTGCGCCCGGCCCCAGGTCAGCAGCGGCATGGTGAAGGTGACCTCCACGAATTCGCGGTCCTGCGGCCGTACGTACACGTCGTCGAGTTGGCTGCCGCGGTTGGAGAGGCCAAAGGCTGCGTCGAGGGAAGCGTTCAGGCCGTTTTCCTTGCGGGCCTTTTCCACGTCGCGGTCGGCTTCGAGCTGGCGGCGGCGGAAGGCAATGGCGGCCGGGCGGTTGTTGGCCGCTTCCCGCAGGGCCTTGTCGAGGTCCACCTGCACGTCGGGAATCCGGGTGGGCACCGTGAGGTCGAGGCTGCGGCCGTCGCGATAGCCGATGAACGACTTGAGTTGCAGCGAAGCCACGGCGGCGTTCCGGCGGGCCGAAGCCAGGTCCTTGCGGGCCGTGAGCACGCTCAGTTGCAGTTGCAGCAGGTCGTTCTGCGAGATCCGGCCGAGGTCGCGCTTGTGGAGGGCGATCTTGTAGAGGGTGTCGTTGTTGCTCAGGTTCTTTTCGGCGATTTGTAAATTCACCTGCGCCACGAGCAGTTCGAAGTAGTAGCCGGTGGCGTCGAGGGCGGCCTTCTCCAGCGATTCGAAGAGTTGCTGGTTGCCCTCCTGGTAGCGCAGCGGTTCGATGCGGCGGTCCCACTTCATGGCGTTGAACCGGAACAGAGGCTGGCGGATGCCGATGGCGAAGGGCACGCCGTTGTAGAGGGTCCGGCGCCCCATCAGGTCGTCGAACCGCTGCAATTCCTGCTGCACGAACACCGAGCCGCCCGTGAGGGGAATGTTCTGGCTGAGCGACAGCGAAAGCAGCGAGTTGTTGTTGGAAACGCGTTTGAAGTCAATGGTGCCGTCGGGCTGGGGCACTTCCACGTACGCCCGGGTAAACCGGGGCACCGACCCGTCGAGGCTCAGTTGCGGCCGGAAGTCGGACAGGAAGGAGCGGTACTTCCAGAAGCTGGTGCGCTGCCCGGTGACGGCCTGCCTGGCGGCCACGGACTGCTCCTTTGCCATCTGCACGACGTCGGCCAGGGTGACCGGCTGCACCTGCGCGGCGGCCGGCAAAGCCAGCAACATCAACAGGAAAAGGGTGAGTGGTTTCATGGGTTGATGGTGATTTCTTCGAGGTGCTGGTATTCGCTCAGGTCGGTGAGGACTACTTTTTCGCCGGGCCGGATGCCGCTTTTCACCTCCACGTAGTCGAAGTTGCTGAGGCCGGTCTCGACCTGGCGGCGGCGGGCCACGCCGTCCTGCAACACGAACACGAACTGCTTGCGGCGGCCCTTGAAGGCGGGACCGTTGGCGACCCGCACCGCCCGGGCGGCCTGCCGGGTGACCACGAACACGTCTACTTTCATGCTGGGCTTCAGGGAGGCGTGGCTGGGGTTGTCGAGCTGGACGAGGAAGCTCACCACGCCGTCTTTGACGGTCGGTTTGATGCGGGTGATGAGGCCGCGCAGGGTGGTGTCGTTCACCTTCACGATCACCGACTGGCCTTCTTTCACCCCGTCGGCGTAGGCGTCGGAGAGGGCGCCTTCCACCCGGAAAGAACCCAGGTCGGCCAGCTTGGCCAGCACTTCGCCTTCGGTCACGGCCGAACCGACGTTTTCGTTCACCCAGGTCAGCACGCCGGGCCGGTCGGCGCGGATGTCGGCGGCGGCGATCTTGTGCTCCATTTCTTCCAGGTTCCGGGCTTCGATCTGCGCCTGGAGGGTAGATTCGAGCAGGCTGGCTTTCATGGACCTGCGGTTGTAGGAGAGGTCGTTTTCGAGTTGCTTTTTCTCCAGTTCGGCCACCCGGAGGGCGTTTTCGGCGCGAGTCACGTCTTCGAGGGTGCTCCCTCCTACCCGTTGCAGCCGCCGGGTGTCTTCGAGTTCGGCCCGCAGCCCGCTGATGTTGAGGGATTTGATCTGGTCGCTGATCTCGGCGTCGAACAGGCTTTTGCCCAGCTTCATGCGCAGTTGCTCGATGTAGTTGCGTTTGAGGGCGAGTTGGTCCTTCAGGCGGCCGTATTCGAGGAGGGTGAGCGACTTGTCGAGTTCCACGATGGGCTGCCCGGCCTGCACGCGGGTGCCGGGGGTGAGCAGCACGCGGCGCACGCTGGCGTGGATGGGACTGATGAGGTTCTGCTCGAAGGCCGGCACGACCTGGCCGGTGGCGGCCAGGGTGTTCTCCACGCCGCCCACCCCGGCGGTGGCCGTCCGGATGCGGGCCGCTTCGACGGAGGTTTTGAGCAGACCCGAAAAGCCCAGCAGGGTGGCGATGAGGCCCAGGGCGGCGGCCCCGGCGATCAGCAGGTGCCTGGAACGTTTCCGGCTCACGATTTCCGGCGCAATGGCTCTGTCCATGATGTTGCAAGTTTTGCCATTGAGAAGCCAAACGGCGTGCCAACGAGCAACTGCAAGAAATACAGAGAGTTACCCGAATATAGAAGCTTGAAAAGCGTGCGAAATCGCACGGGTGGTGCAGTATCGCACCGGGGGCCGCACGGGTGGCGCACGGATGGGTGAAATGCCGGGGAAATGGGTGAAGCCTCCCGAAAAAAATGCGGCGTGTAAGCCCGTCCCGCCGTCGGTACGAGGATGGCGGCAACTCCCATCCGGCCGTTCCGGTCATTGGCAGTGCACGGCCCGGGGGCTGTTTGCATGGCAACGATGGGCCCGGTGCTGCACTGCGGATGGCTTCCACTTTGGAGCGGCGCCCGGTTTTAACGCTACCACTCTTTTCCTGATCCTGCTTGTGTAGTGTTTTGGCGGATAATGTGATTTGGCCCGAAAAGCTTCGCCTTACCTTTGGCGACATTTTTCACTTCTCGCTCATTTATTTTTATGAAACGTATTCTCCTGCTCCTTTCGGTATTCACTTCATTCATCGCCTGCGGCCAGCAGTTCCAGCCGGCACAGCTCGTATACGCAAACGGTAAAACCAGTACGGGCCTGGTAAAAGTACCCCAGTCGGGTGGGGACAAGTACGTGGTGGTAAAGGCCGACGAGTCGGCCCCCAAGGAAAAAATCAGCAGTGAAGAAATCTCAAAAATCGTCTTTACCCCTAAGGATGAAGCGCCGGTGGAATACGCCCGGGAATACACGATGATGAACGGCAAGCAAAGCAAAAGCCGGATGTGGCTCCAGGTGATGGTGAAGGGACCGGCTACTTTGTACGCGCTCAGTTCCTCGATGGTGACCTCCCGGGGGGGCAACTTCGGCCACCAGGTTTCCGATGTTTTCTTCTACGCCAAACGGTCGGGAGAAACAGCGGCCTCTTTCGTGGGGCACCACTTTGTACAAGGCGCTATCGGCTTGAATACGGCTCAGT
>CADCTQ010000330.1 GCA_902805615.1 uncultured Cytophagales bacterium | reverse complement strand
TCCAGGTGAAGGTCCGCATCCTCAACGATTCGTACCGCGACCTGGCCAGCAAGGACAAGAAGTTTTCGCCCTTCCGGCCCGGCATGACGGCCTCGGTAGACGTGATCACGGCCCGCAAGAACAACGTGCTGTCGGTGCCGCTGTCGGCCGTGACCACCCGTAACCCCGACGCGCCGAAGGTGGGCGGCGACGAGGCCGGTGGGGAAGGGCCGGAAAACAACCAGAATGCCGCCACCGGCCAGCAAGGGGCGCCCGCCAAGCCCGAAGCACTCAAGGAAGTGGTGTTCGTGAACCAGGGCGGCAAGGCGGCCATGCGCCTGGTGAAGACGGGCATCAGCGACTACGACAACATCGAGATCATCAGCGGCCTCAAGGAGGGCGAAGAAGTGGTGGCCGGCCCGTTCATGGTGGTTGCCAAACGCCTCAACGACGGCGACGCCGTGGCCCAGCGCAAAGCCGAAGAGCAGGTGGCCCAGCGGGGTGCCGCGGGTCAATAGCGCCGCCGGCAGCAACGGTCGTACGCCCCGGCAGGTACATCTTTTCCGGCAACCTTCCGGCAGCCCCACGCTGCCGGATTTTTTTTGCGCCTGCCGTAATCGGGCTATTGTCTATTTTTGCCGCCTTACTACAACAACCCGTGTTGAAGACGAAAGAAAAAGCCCCGCCCGCCACCATTGCCGTCATCGGCGGGGGCAGTTGGGCGACGGCCCTCATCAAAATCCTATCCGAGCAGCCCGTCAGGGTGCAGTGGTGGCTCCGCAACCAGGCCGACGCCGCCTACATCCGGGAGTACGGCCACAACCCGCACTACCTGAGCGACGTGCAGCTCAACCGGCGCAAGGTGTCGGTGTGCGCCCGGGTGGAGGAAGCCGTGTCGGGGGCCACCCACGTGATCGTGGCGGTACCGGCGGCTTTCGTGCAGAGTGCCCTGGCCGGCCTGCCCCCCGAAGCCCTGGCGGGCAAGGTGGTGGTGTCGGCCATCAAAGGCATGATCCCCGGGCAGAACCTGCTGGTGACCGACTGGGTGGAAAGGGACTTCGGCGTGGCGCCGGATCACCTCTGCGTGATTGCCGGTCCCTGCCACGCCGAAGAGGTGGCCCTCGAAAAACAGTCGTACCTGACCATCGCCTCGGCCGACGTGGGCCAGGCCGAAGGGGTGGCCCGCCTGCTCACGTGCCGCTACGTGCAGGCCTCGGCCCTCGACGACGTGTACGGCGTGGAGTACTGCGCCGTGATGAAAAACATCATTGCCCTGGCCTGCGGCATTACCCACGGCCTCAACTACGGCGACAACTTCCAGGCCGTGCTGGTGTCCAACGCCATGCAGGAGATCCGGCGGTTCCTCGACGCCATCTTCCCGCGGGAACGCGACCTGAGCGCCTCGGTGTACCTGGGCGACCTGCTGGTGACGGCCTACTCGCAGTTCAGCCGCAACCGCACGTTCGGCAACATGATCGGCCGGGGCTACAGCGTAAAGTCGGCGCAGGTGGAAATGAACATGATCGCCGAGGGCTACTACGCCGTCAAGAGCATCCACGAGATCAACCGGCAGTACGGCGTATCCATGCCCATTACCGGGGCCGTCTTCCGCATCCTCTACGAAAAAGCGCCGCCCGCCCAGGAAGTCGGGGCGCTGAAGAAAGTATTGAAATAGTCGCAACTACTTACCACTCCTTATGCCCCGTTCTTCCCGACTCAGCGCCGAGCAGTTGCTGTACGGCTACGTAAACGGGCTTTTCCCGATGGCGGAGGGCCGGAAGGGCCGCGTGTACTGGTATTCGCCCGACCCCCGGGCCATCATTCCGCTCGACACCTACCGGCCCCAGCGTTCCCTGCGGCCGGTCCTCAACCGGGGCGAGTTCGAAATCCGGTTCGACGCGGCGTTCGAGACCGTGATGCGCCACTGCGCCGCCCCCCGCGGCGACGACGCCAATACCTGGATTTCGGAGGAAATCATTGCGGCCTATACCGAGCTGCACCGGCAGGGCTACGCGCACAGCGTGGAAGCGTACCACGGCGGCGAACTGGCCGGCGGACTCTACGGGGTATCCATCGGCGGGGCCTTTTTCGGGGAATCCATGTTCTACCTCCGTTCCAACGCCTCCAAAGTAGCCTTCCACCACCTGGTTGAACAGTTGCGCCGGCGCCGGTTCGTGCTGCTCGACTCGCAGTTCATGAACGACAACGTGCTGCGCTACGGCGCCATTGACATCCCCCGCGACGCTTACCTGGAGATGCTCCGGCAGGCCATCAAGCAGGATACTTCGTTTTTGTAGGAACGTAAAAGAACTGAACCGCAAAGGGGATCAGGATTCACAGGATCAAAGGATTAGCAGGATTGCGGCGCAAGAGGCCCAAAGCGGTACGCGTACGCCTTGCGTCTCCTTTGCGCCCTTTGCGGTTCAGTTCTACTCACTCCTCACTTCTCGCTCCTCACTCCTTTTTCCTCTGTGTTCTCTGCGCCCTCTGCGGTTCAATTCCTTGTCTTGCAAAAGTTTTGCGGCGTCCTGCGGCGGAAAACGTTATTTTGCCTTTCTTGTACGGTTGCAAACCGGAAGTGCGTTCTAGTGTATTGAAGTGAAAATAAGAATACCTTTTCTATGGACCCAAAGGCAGTAATTGGCAATCTGCCCCAGG
>CADCTQ010000329.1 GCA_902805615.1 uncultured Cytophagales bacterium | reverse complement strand
TTTTAAAATTTTGTTTTTGTAGGGGCCGTACACAATGCTTTGAACAGAGTCGCTTTTGATAAAATCGTGGTAACTGTTTAGGTATGGCTTTAGGCAGCGAAAATAGAAGGGAACCGTAAAAGTACTCAAACGAGTAGCATTTGGAACTTCCTGAGGACATATCATCCCTGAAAGCTTTGGTGTACCGGCTGCTGGAGCGGATCGAAAAGCTGGAAGCCGAGCAAACCGAGTTGAAAGCGGAGAATGCCGCCTTGCGCCAGGAGAATGCCCAACTCCGAGCCGAGAATAAGGAGTTAAAGGCGCGTTTGGCTCAAACTAGCCAAAACAGTCATAAGCCTCCGTCTCAGGAAGGCTACCACAAGAAGCCGGCTTTACCCAAAACAAGTGGCAAAAAACAAGGCGGACAAAAGGGCCATCCGGGCAACACCTTGCAGATGGTATCTCAAGCAGACCAAGTAGTGGAATGTAAGCCTGGCAAATGTAGCTGTGGGGCTGACTTAGCGGCAGGGTCGCTTAGGGTGGTAGAATCCAGACAAGTATTTGATTTGCCCCAGCCAAAGCTACAGGTGCTTGAATACCGACGCTTGAGTGGCAGCTGTCAGCAGTGCGGGGCAAAAGTGAGCGGCAGTTTTCCCCCACAAGTGAGCGCACCGGTTCAGTACGGAGAAGGGGTGCTGGCTTTAGGGGTAGTTTTGAGCAACGCTTGCCAGGTGTCTTATCAGAAGATAAGCCTTTTGTTTTCCGACTTGTTTGGCTATAAAATAAACACGAGTACGTTGCTCAAGGCCAATAAGCAGGTCTATGAAGGGCTCGGGCAAAGTGAAGCGGTAATTAAAACCGCCCTTACTAACAGTCAGCTAGCTCATTTTGATGAAACGGGCCTAAGAGTGGAAGGCCGCTTGCACTGGCTGCACACTTGCTCAAATGAGCAATACAGCTACCTGTTTGTCGATTCCCACCGGGGAAGTAAAGCCTTACGGGGAGAAAACAGTATTCTTCCTGAGTTCACTGGTTGGGCAGTCCATGATTGCCTTGGCACTTATTTTACCTTTACCAACTGTAAGCACTCGGTCTGTGGGGCGCACCTGCTAAGAGAACTTGAGGCTTTAATTGAGGCGGGCTCTCGATGGGCCACTGCTATGAAAACGTTGCTTTTGAGTTTGTATCACCATTCCCGGCAAGGAAAACACCAGGTCCACTACTTTGCCTACTGGCAAGAACTCTACGAAGACTTTTGCCAACAAGGGCTCCAGGAAGAACCCCTGCCTGAGTACCAACACAAAGCCAGACCTAGAAAGACTAAGGGTAGAAACCTGTTGGAAAGACTACTTAAACACAAAGACGCAGTACTGGCTTTTGCCCAACACCAACTCGTGCCTTTCACCAACAACCAAGCCGAACGAGATTTAAGACCGGCTAAAGGAAAGCTAAAAGTAGCTGGCTGTTTCCGTACTTTCAGCGGAGCGGCTACTTATGCCCGGATTCAATGCTTTGTGGCTACCTGCCGTAAACAGCAGCAAAATCTGTTTCATCAACTCAAAAACGCCTTGCTGGGACACACTTTCTTAACCATGACTGCTCTGGCTACCTAAACAGTTACGGGAAATAAGACGAGAG
The DNA here is from genome assembly GCA_902805615.1 of uncultured Cytophagales bacterium. GTDB lineage: Bacteria > Bacteroidota > Bacteroidia > Cytophagales > 172606-1 > CADCTQ01. The sequence continues at coordinate 11,059 of CADCTQ010000329.1, read as the reverse complement.
TTCCCTGATTTGTCATTTGCTTTTCAAGCAGCGAACTTACCCAGGGAGAAGGTCGTTAAAGACAACAGAAGGTATAGGGCTTACTGCTTGATTATGGGGCTGGTAACGAAGGCTGAAGGGAGCATTTGGAGGGCGTTTGGAAATAAAGAGAATAGCACTATTTTTGTAATACAGAAGCGGTTTGTCAATTGTAAGTCAGACATTTTGAAAAAGTATGGGAACATCTTTGAAATCACGGAAGAAGGAGAAGAACTCTAAGATGGTAGAGGTTGAAACTCCTAACAAGGTTGCCGTTCAGGTATTCCTCGATCAGGTGAAGGAGATTCAATCCATCCCGATTAAGGGGTATGTCTGTCCATTTTAAGTATATCCATAGAATAGCTACTCAAAAGCCGGGGCCCCCCGGCTTTTTATTTTTACCCCCTTGAAACGTGTTCGCCTTAGCTTTCTCGAAAGGTTGTCTCTAAGACTTACCCCTTTGTACAACTCGACACCAATTAGAATCTCTTATGCCTTCATAGACCCGTTCTAAACTGTATTTTGCCCGGAATATTTAAAACTTTATCCCTATTATTGCAGAAATAGTATGCGTGCATAACATTTGCGTGCGGATGCGTAAAATGTGCACCAACTGACCCGAAACGGTGTTTTAGCAGTACCAGGAATATGAAGAACCGCAATCAGGCAGCCCCTAAAACGAAAAAAGGCCCCAAGCTTTGCGCGTGGGGCCTCCGGAGTGGTGATGAGTGGAATCGAACCACCGACACAAGGATTTTCAGTCCTTTGCTCTACCAACTGAGCTACATCACCGGTACCGTTTAAAGGTGTGCAAACTTATGTATTTTTCCATCTTCCGCAAAAAACTTTGAAAAAATTAGCCTCACCCGTCCCTGTTGCCCGGCCCCGCCGGAATACCCAAGCGTCGGGAATGGCGGCCAACCAAACGTTAATCTGTTTACCATGAACTACTTGATGCAGATATTTTTCCTGCTCTGCCTGGTGGCGGCGGGCTACTTTCTGTACCGCCGGGTCAACTTCATCCGGCGCAACATCGCCCTGGGCAAGGCCGAAGACCGCAATGACCAGCCGGGCCGGCGTTTCCGGCGCATGGCGTTGTTTGCCCTGGGCCAGAAAACGATGTTCGACAAGCCCATCGTCGGCGTGTTGCACTTTATCATCTACCTGGGCTTCGTGATCATCAACGTCGAAATCTTGGAGATCATCCTGGACGGCCTGCTGGGCACGCACCGGCTGTTTGCCCCGGCGCTGGGCGGCCTGTACCCGGTGCTGATCGGCTTTTTCGAATTGCTGGCCGTGGGCGTGATCGTTACCTGCGTCATCTTCCTGGCCCGGCGGAACGTGCTGAAGCTGCGCCGGTTCTGGGCCCGCGAAATGACCCAGTGGCCCCGCACCGACGCCAACCTGATCCTGGTGCTCGAAATTGCGCTGATGGTGGCCTTCCTCACCTGGAACGCCTCGGACTCGGTGCTGCGGGGTCGCGACGTGGAGCATTACGCCGTTGCCAACGGCGGCCCGTTCCTGTTCAGCCAGTTGCTGACCCCGCTGTTCGAGGGCTGGCAAACCGGCGCCCTCATCCTCTACGAACGGTTTACGTGGTGGTTCCACATCCTCGGCATCCTCGGATTTGCCATTTACATGACCTACTCCAAGCACCTGCACATCGGCCTGGCTTTCCCCAACAGCTACTACGCCCGCCTGGAGCCGAAAGGCGAGTTCCGGAACATGCCCGTAGTCACCAATGAGGTAAAGTCCATGCTCGGCATCCCGGCCGACCCGACGCCCGAAACCGCCGACGGAGCCGTTGCGGAAACGACCGAGACGCCGGGCCGCTTCGGGGCCAAGGACGTGAACGACCTGACGTGGAAGAACCTGATGGACGCCTACACCTGCACGCAGTGCGGCCGTTGCACGGAAGCCTGCCCGGCCAACATCACGGGCAAACTCCTCTCGCCGCGCAAGATCATGATGGATACGCGGCAGCGCATGGAAGACGTGGGCCACAGCCTCGACAAGGGCGGCCCCGGGCTGGAAGACGGCAAGGCGCTGCTCGACGACTACATCAGCCGCGAGGAACTGCTGGCCTGCACCACCTGCAACGCCTGCGTGGAAGTGTGCCCCGTGAGCATCAACCCGCTCGACATCATCGTGGACCTGCGGCGCTACATGATCATGGAAGAGTCCAAAGCCCCCGGCTCCTGGAACGGCATGTTCTCCAACATCGAAAACAACATGGCCCCCTGGAAATTCTCGCCGGCCGACCGCTTCAACTGGGCCGACAAACTGAAGGAGTCCAACCAGGCCTGATCAAACCAATACCACCGGAGCCGGTCTCCGGTCTAACCTCTAACGTCTATTACAATGAGTGAAATAACTTATGAAGTACCAACCATGGCCGACCTGATGGCAAAGGGCGAGGAGCCCGAAGTGCTGTTCTGGGTGGGTTGTGCGGGTTCTTTCGACGACCGGTACAAACGCGTAACCATTGCGTTCGTCAAGATTCTCAACAAGCTGGGCATCAAATTCGCCGTACTCGGCACCGAAGAAGGCTGCACCGGCGACCCGGCGCGGCGGGCCGGCAACGACTTCCTGTTCCAGATGCAGGCCCTCAACAACATCCAGGTGCTCAACGGCTACAACGTGAAGAAGATCGTAACGGCCTGCCCGCACTGCTTCAACACGATCAAGAACGAGTACCCCAAGCTGGGCGGCAGCTACGAAGTGGTCCACCACTCCACGTTTTTGCAGGGGCTCATCAACGAGGGGCGCATCCGGTTGCAGGGCGGCGGTGAATTCAAGGGCAAGCGCATCACCTTCCACGACTCCTGCTACCTGGGCCGGGCCAACAACATTTACGAGGCGCCCCGCGAAGTGCTGGCCGCCCTCGACGCCGACCTGGTGGAGATGAAACGCAGCCGCCGCAACGGCCTGTGCTGCGGCGCCGGCGGTTCGCAGATGTTCAAGGAAGCCGAGCCGGGCGAGAAGGAAATCAACGTGGAACGCACCGAAGAAGCCCTGGCGACCGGCGCCACCACCATTGCCGTGGCCTGCCCGTTCTGCATGACCATGCTCACCGACGGGGTGAAGAACAAGAACCGGGAAGCCGACGTGAACGTGTACGACCTGGCCGAACTGATTGACAAATCTTTGTCGAACGGAAAAGTGAACAATTAAGGACCCGTTGCGCGTTAAGGCGTAAACTCCTCATCAGCCCTATGTACATTCCCTTTGAACAAATGCCCGGCCACGCCCGGGTCTGGGTGTATCAATCCGTGAAGCCCCTCGACGCGGCGACGGCCGCCCTTACGGAGTCCCTCGAACAGTTTGCCCGCAATTGGGAGAGCCACGGCATTCCGCTGCGGGCCTCGTTCCGGGTGCTGCACGACCACTTCATCGTGCTGGCCGTGGACGAAACCGCCAAGGATGCCAGCGGCTGCTCGATTGACAAGTCGGTGCACTTCATGCAGGGGCTGGAGGGGCAGTTCGGCCTCAGCCTGTTTGACCGTTCGCAGCAGGCCTTCCTGGTAAATGGACAGGTGAAGTTCGTGGAAGTGAAAAACCTGAAGGCGCAGGTGCAGGCCGGAGCCATCGGCCCGGAAACGTCCACCTTCAACACCTTGGTGGCTACCGTGGGGCAGTTGCAAACCGAGTGGCTCGTGCCGGCGGCCAAGGGCTGGCTGGCCCGGTATTTCCGGCAGGTACCGCAGGCGTAAGCCCGCCGGTTTTTCCTGGAAACGACAGCCCGATCTCCCAAAAATGGCGCGCCGGAAAGGCGGGCCATTTTTCGTGCCGGCACCGCCGGAAAGGAGGTAAGATTGTGGGAAAAACTATATGAATTTTAGGGGCTTTATCGTTACATTACGAAATAAGACAGTTTCCCATTCCCGTATGTATACCAAACGTTTATTCATTGCCTGCCTGCTGGGCCTGCTGATGGCGGCATGCCAATCGGCCGGACAGCTCTACAAGAAAGGCGAGCGGCGGGCCAAGGCCGGTGAGTACCAACTTGCCATTGACAACTACAAAAAGGCTCTCGCCAAAAACCCCGGATTTGCTCCTCTCCGAATCAACTCCTCGATGGCGGCGGCGTACCGGTTGTCCAACCGCTTGAAGGAAGCCGCGCCCTTCTACCAGGCCGCCATTGCCGCCGGCGCCAAGGACGACTCCACCCTGTTCTACTACGGCTACGCCCTCAAGGCGCAGGGCAAATACAAGGAAGCCGCCGCCCAGTTCGAGCAGTTCTCGAAGATCAGCCGCCGGGTGCAGTGGAAAAACCTGGCCAAGAAGGAAATCGAGAACCTGCCCGCCATCGAGCAGCTGAGTTCCGAGAAAACGACCTACGAAATCCAGAACGTAAACGCCCTCAACACCGCCGCGGCCGAGTTTTCGCCCGTGGTGCAAAACGAAGACTTCATCTTCACCTCCTCGCGCAAAGACGTGACGTACAAGGCCAACGGCATGGGCATGCTGGGCCTCTACAAGTCGAAGATTTCGGGCGACAGCATCCAGGGCAGCAAGATCGAACTGTTCAGCGACCAGGTGAACGTAAACAACGTCAACGAAGGCACGCCCACCTTCTCGAAGGACGGCAAAACGATGATCTTCGCCCGCGGCAACACGGGGGGACGCGTCAAGCAGAACAAGCCGACCGACGTGGACCTGTACATTTCGCGCCTTAAAGACGGCAAGTGGACCGCCCCGGAAATGCTGCCGCTGAGCAAGCTGGATACCTGGGACGGCGCCCCGGCCCTCTCTACCGACGGCAAGACGCTGTATTTCGCCTCCAACCGCGAAGGGACCCTGGGCGGCCTCGACATCTGGCAGGCCACCGCCGACGGCAGCGGCCGTTTCGGGCGGGTGCGCAACATGGGACCCGCCATCAATACGCCGGGCAACGAGATTTTCCCCTACGTGTCCGACGACGGCCGCCTTTTCTTCTCCTCCGACGGTCACCCTGGTCTCGGTGGGCTGGACATGTTCACCGCCACCCGTTCGGCGGGCCAGATCACGGTGCGCAACATGGGCATCCCGATGAACTCGATGGGCGATGACTTCGGCGTGATCTTCAAAACCCCCACGTCCGGGTACTTCTCTTCCAACCGGGAGGGCGGCATCGGCGACGACGACATTTATTTCTTCGAAGACAAAAAGACCGACCTGAAGGTGGTGAATTACTTCCTGGCGGGCAAAACCGTGACCCGTGATGCCAACGGGCAGGAAACCGTGCTGGGCAATACCAAAGTCCGGTTCATGGAGGGCGACAAGCAGATCGGTGAAACCACCACCGGCCCCGACGGTGCGTTCAAGCTGAAGGTGAAGGAAAGCCAGAACTACACGTTCATCGCCGAGAAGCCCGAGTACCTGACCCGCCGCGAGTTCTTCTCGATGTCCGGCAAGTCCATTCCGCAGGAGCTGCTCGTGAAGCCCGTGACCGACACCACGTACACGCTGGTGATTCCCCTGGATAAGCCGAAACTCAACGAGTCCTTCGTCGTGGAAAACATCTACTATGACCTCGATAAGTGGAACATCCGTCCGGATGCCGCGGAGGAACTGGACAAACTGGTAGACTTCCTGAAGGACAATCCCAACCTGACCATTGAGTTAGGGTCCCATACGGACGTGCGGAACACCGACGAGTACAACCTGGGCTTGTCTCAACGCCGGGCCGAATCGGCCGTGCAGTACCTGGTGGAGAATGGCATTGAACAGAGCCGGGTGAAGGCCAAAGGCTACGGCGAAACGCGCCTCATCGTGAAGGACGCGCAGGACGAGGAAGAACACCAGCGCAACCGCCGCACCGAGATCACGATCATCGGGATCAAATAAGCGTTCGAATACGAATGAATACACGAAAGCCGGGAGTCATGGACTTCCGGCTTTTTGTTTGGGGTTTTGCCGGCCGGGGGCATTGCGTGTTCCGCGGAAGAATGGCGGGGAAGGAGAAAGTTTTGTACTTTAAGCGAGATAAAATAGAATTTTTCGTAAGATTTGCCCACTCTTTCACGCATTAACTCACCTGCAAATGTCCGCTCAACCTGATCAACCGCAAAACAACCTGTCGCGGCGCGCTTTCATCAAAGGTGCATCGCTGGCCGCGGCCGGTTTCACCATTGTGCCCCGCCACGTGCTGGGCGGCCCCGGCTTCGTGGCGCCCAGCGACAAACTCAACATTGCCGGCATCGGCGTTGGGGGCATGGGCCGGGCCAACCTGCTGAACCTGACCAGCGAAAACATCGTGGCCCTGTGCGACGTGGACTGGGACTACACGGCCAAAGCCTACGAGCGGCTTGACGCCGATGCGGAAAAGGCCCGTACGCGCCTGGCGGCCGCCACCACCGACCTGGAGAAGAAGAACATCAACGACCAGATCGCGAACTTCCAGCGCCTCAAGGAGCAGTACCCGAAGGCCAAGCGGCACACCGATTACCGCAAGATGCTCGACGAGCAGAAAGACATTGACGCCGTGGTGATTGCCACGCCCGACCACCTGCACGCCGTGCAGACCATTGCCGCGATGAAGATGGGCAAACACGTGTACGTGCAGAAGCCGCTCACCTACACTGTGCAGGAAGCCCGCGAACTGGCGAACCTGTCGAAGAAGATGCCCAAGGTGGTGACGCAGATGGGCAACCAGGGCCACTCCAGCGACGACGCCCGGCTCATCAACGAAATCATCCAGGGCGGCATGATCGGCGAAGTACGCGAGGTGCACGTGTGGACCAACCGCCCCATCTGGCCGCAGGGCGTGGACATGCCCCTCGATGCACCGGCCGTGCCAAATACTTTGAATTGGGACCTGTTCCTGGGGCCGGCCCCGCAGCGGCCGTACAACCCGGCGTACACGCCCTTCAAGTGGCGCGGCTGGGTGGATTACGGGGTAGGGGCTCTGGGCGACATGGGGGCTCACCTGATTGACCACGTGGTGTGGTCGCTCAAACTGGGGGCGCCGTCATCCATCGAAGCGTCGTCGTCGCCGTTCGGGAAGCGGCGGGACGCGGAAGGCAAGGTCGTGAAGGACGCCGCCGGCAAGGACATTCTCGAAACGTACCCGCAGGCCACGGTAGTGTACTACGACTTCCCGGCCCGGGAGGGAATGCCCGCCGTCAAAATGACCTGGTACGACGGGGGCCTGCTGCCGCCCAAACCGGAGGAACTGGGCGATGAACCCGTGGACAAGGGCGGCGGGGTGTTGTACATCGGCAGCAAGGGCAAACTCATGCACGGCACGTACGGCGCCAAACCTACCCTGCTGCCGCGCACCAAGATGCAGGACTTCAAGGCGCCCAAGCAGCTGTTTGCCCGCGTCGGCACCAGCCACGAAATGAACTGGGTGAACGCCTGCAAGGACAACAAGGTAAAAGCGACCTGCCCGTTCGATTACGCCGGTCCGCTCACCGAAACCATGCTGCTCGGCATGGTGGCCCTGCGGACGCCGGGGCAGAAGGTGCAGTGGGATTCGGCCAACATGAAATTCCCCGACAAGCCCGAACTCGACGCCTACGTGAAGCGGGACTATCGCCAGGGCTGGTCACTGCCGCTGTAGCGGGACGGGAGAGGTCAGATAGCATTAGATAGGCTTTAAGTTGGAAATCCCAACAGACAAACCGGACAAAAAACAGAAGCGAAGGATGTGGGTCCTTCGCTTCTGTTTTTAGGGAACGGGAGTAAGATTACTCTTCGTCAAAAGCTTCCACGGCTTCCTTCGCTTCTGCGGGCGTCAGGGGCTCTTCGGGGAGGGCAACGCCCTGCTTCACCTTTTCGCGGATCTTCTTCTCGATTTCAGCGGCCAGCTCGGGGTTGTCGAGCAGCAGGTTCTTCACGGCGTCGCGGCCCTGGCCGATCTTGTTGCCGTCGTAGGAGAACCAGGAGCCGGACTTCTTGATGATTTCCAGTTCCACGCCCAAGTCAATGGTTTCACCCACTTTGGAGATGCCTTCGCCGTACATGATGTCGAATTCCACCACTTTGAAGGGCGGGGCTACCTTGTTTTTCACCACTTTCACCTTCGTGCGGTTGCCCACGATGTTGTCGGCGCCTTCTTTGATCTGCCCGATGCGGCGGATGTCGAGGCGGACGGAAGCGTAGAACTTGAGGGCGTTGCCTCCGGTGGTCGTTTCGGGGTTGCCGAACATCACGCCGATCTTTTCGCGGAGCTGGTTGATGAAGATGCAGCAGCAGCCGGTCTTGTTGATGGTACCCGTCAGCTTCCGCAGGGCCTGCGACATGAGGCGGGCCTGGAGCCCCATCTTGCTTTCGCCCATTTCGCCTTCGAGTTCGCCTTTAGGCACGAGGGCGGCAACCGAGTCAATTACGATGATGTCAATGGCGCCGGAGGAGATCAGGTTCTCGGCAATTTCGAGGGCCTGTTCGCCGTGGTCGGGCTGGGAGATGAGCAGGTTCTGCGTGTCAATGCCCAACTTCTGCGCGTACGTTTTATCGAATGCGTGTTCAGCGTCAATGAAGGCGGCGATGCCACCCGCTTTTTGCGCCTCAGCAATGCAATGCATGGTGAGGGTCGTCTTACCGGATGATTCAGGACCGAATATTTCGACAATCCGTCCGCGCGGCACACCCCCGATGCCCAGGGCAATGTCCAGGCCAATGGAACCCGTTGAGATGGCCGGTACGTCACTCACCTTGTTGTCGCTGAGTTTCATTACCGTGCCCTTGCCGTAGGTCTTGTCGAGCTTCTCAATCGTGGTCTGCAAGGCCTTTAATTTGGCGAGTTTAGCGTCGCTGGCGGCGTTTGCTTTGCCGTCTTTTTCTTTGTGGTCAGCCATGTGTTAAGTAAAATCTGTAGCAATTATTGAGGTATGAAGTTACGCATTTTTCGCCTAAAAGGCAGGGTTTTCGCCGAAATAATATCCGCCGGACGGGCCGGTGCCGGGCTAATTTTTTAATTTTGGCGTTATTCAAAGATGAGATACCGGCCCGTTTTCCGAAACACATTTCTCGGCTTTTTGCTCCTGCTGACCGTCCTCCTGCTGTGGCAGTACCGGCTGGTGGAATACGGCATTTCGCAGGCGCAGGGGCAGTTGCGGGTGGTCTGGAACGCCCGGCCGCTCGAAGAATACCTGTCCGGCCCGGCCTTTCCCGACTCGCTCAAGGCAAAGCTGCTGCTCATCCAGGAGGTCCGCCGCTTTGCCGTGGATTCGCTGGGCATCAACCCTTCCGACAATTATACCACCGTGTACAACCAGGGCGGCAAGCCCATTCTGTGGGTCGTCACGGCCACGCCGCCCTACAAGCTGGAGGCCGAAGAGTGGAAGTTTCCGCTCATCGGCTCGTTCTCCTACAAGGGATTCTTTGAATACCCGCGGGCCCAGCGGGAGGAAGCCGGTCTCAAAGCCCGGGGGCTCGATACCGAAATTGACGAAGTGTCGGGCTGGTCCACGCTGGGCTGGTTCAAAGACCCCATCCTCACCAACTGGCTGAGCCGCCCGGAGGGGCAATTGGCCAATCTCATCATTCACGAACTCACGCACGGCACGCTGTACGTCAAAAACAACGTGGAATACAACGAGAACCTGGCCAGCTTCGTCGGCGACCAGGGCGCCACGCTGTTCCTGGCGCGCAAATACGGCCGTGATTCGAAGGAGTACCGCCGCTACGAAGACGGCAAGGTCTTCCGGGAAAAGTATTCGCAGCACATCCTGCGCGGCGCCGGGCAGCTCGACAGCCTCTACGCATCCTTCGGGCCGGCGTTGCCCAAAGCGCAGAAGGACACGCTGAAGTACCGGCTCATCCGGGAAATCATCCGTACGGCCGACACGCTTACCGCCAATGGCCGCACGCGCAAGTGGGGGTGGGAGGGACCGCCGGCCAACAATACGTACTTCATGGGCTTCGTGCGGTACCGCGCCAAGCAGAACCAGTTCGAGGAAGAGTTCAAAACCAAGTTCAACTCCGACTTCCGCAGGTACCTGGCGTACCTGAAAGAAACCTACCCGTCGCTGTAATCCCGGACCGGCAGATGCCAGGCAAAAACCCGGGCGGTTCATCCCGGATGCAGGTGGCGTGATAGGCCGGGAAAACGTTCGTAATTTTTATTGTTACCCGGGTGCAACCTGACGGCTTGCTTTGGGTGTCTTATGCGCAAATGCTCCCTTTGGGGCTTTTCAAACCATCCAAAATCCCATTGACCGGCCGCAAACCGTTCGGTGGGCAAATTACCGGGCAGCGAACACCTTTGACGTGAAATAATACCAGGATGAACATGATGAAACGGATCAATTGGAGGATATTTATTTGATAATTAAATAGTTAGTCTCCGATTCATATCCGTATAAGCAGCAAAAACGGCAGGTAGACGATACCTGCCGTTCTTATTTTTAGCGTGTGACCGTCAGGCCTGTTTGGCGCCGGTGCTCTTCATCAGCCCGATGCCGGCGCTGAAGAAGATGAATCCCAGAATGGCGAACATCCAGGGGCTTTGCGCCGTGACGTTCTTGCCGAAGATGCCCAGCAACCCGATCACCAGGCCGGCCGCCCCCGCCAGCACCAGTATGATTCCCAAAATGGTTTTTGCTCCCATCGTCGTTGTACATTGGTTGTCTTTAACCATTTACGCAAAACGGAGAAAGGTGTTGGCAAAGGGATGATCCTTACCGGACCGGCACGAACAGCACGGCATCGGCTACCACGACGCCATCGGCGCCTTTGTTCGAGATTTCCACGTAGCCCTTGCGGCCGGCCGCCATGGCGTATTCACCCAACGGCACCCATGCCCCCGCCGTTTGCCCTTCCACCCGCAGCGACTCCTTGCCCAGCGTGATCGCTTTGGCCTGCGTGCCGTTGTGGAGGGTAAGGGTCGTTTGGGAAGAGGTGTCGGCCACTTTGGGAAAGTAGGCGTACACCTGGTATTTGCCGGCCTTGCGCACGTCGGGCGTGAACCGCACCGTCTTGGGCGCCGCGCCGCGGCTGTCGTCGCGCAGCAGGGAAGGCCCGAACCGGCCGCTGGCCTTGTTGTCGAGCTGCCAGTCGCCGGTCTTCTGCACGTACGACGCGTCTTCGTTGTCAATCCGGATTTCGGGCAGGC
>CADCTQ010000328.1 GCA_902805615.1 uncultured Cytophagales bacterium | reverse complement strand
CAAGCGGACGCTTGGGAGGGGAAGGCACAGGCGGACGCCTGCGCCAGTGTGCCCACAGGCAAGGGCGCTGCCCAAGCAATGGAAGCAACGCATCTGTTATGCCAGGCAAGGGCGGGGAAACACTTACCACCCGCGAAATCACCTCGTTCCGCCAGAGGCGGAAACCATAATCTGCACGAAGCACAGCTTCGCGCCAGCCCGTCACACCAGCCCGTTTTACCACGCGCCAGCAAGCCACACCGCGCCAGCAAGCGACAGTAATACGCCACCGCACCGGCTGCTTCGGCTCACCTGCGTACGCTAAGCACATACCGGTTTCAACCGTGGGTCGGCGGGTTTATGGGGACGGGCAACGGTTTCAACCGTTTTGATTGCAAGGCCAGATGCAATGAAGGGGACTGACCAACGCGGTTCCCTTCTTTCCCGGCAAAGACGGTACTCCTCACTGCTTCACGTGCGGCTGGTAGACGAAGCGGGTGGTGACGGCAATGGTTTCGGCAATCTTCTGGAACACCAGCGTCGGGACTTCGATCTTGTGGTCGGCCAGGGCCACGGTAAAGTCGGCGTCCAGTTGCAGCTTGCCGCTCCCCACGTCGAGCTTGCCCTTGATGGTCTGGTCGCGTTCCACGCCGTGCATGTTGAGCTTGCCCGTGGCGCTTACCGGGTAGGTGCCGGGCTTCGTCCAGTCAATGCTTTCGTTGAGCTTGCCCTTGAACGTGGCGAAAGGATATTTGTCGCTCTCCAGGTAGTTCTCATTGAAGTGCTCCTGCATCAGCCCGTTCTCGAACACGAAGCTCTTGATGGGCACCTTCACGGCAATTTCCCCCGTCGTGGTGTTGATCACCGACTGCGCCTTGCCGTTGTGGGCTTCAATGTCTTCGAGGGGCGCCTTCGAAAAGAAGCTCACGTTGCCGCTCTGCGCGGAAAAAAGGGATTGCGCCGGCGCCGTGCCCGCGCAGGCCCAGGCTGCCAGTAAGACCAGTATTCGTTTCATGGGTTGGGGGATTAGGGATTGGGGGAGTGGAGATTAGGGTATTGGGGATTGGGGTATTGGGTACTGCGGTGCCGGGTGAACGCGACCAGGTACCAGTACGCGCTACCCAAAACTAATCCCCTGGTCTTCCAATCCCTCAATACCCAATACCCGCTACTTTTTCTTCGCCTTGTGGCCCAGGTTGAAGATGCGGGAAATGTTGAACCCGTAGTGAATGTCGCCCTCTCCCCACTGCCCCGTGGTTTCGGCCAGGAATTGCTTTTCCACCATGCCCAGCGAGTTGGTGAAGTGCAGCGAAAACACGTGGCCGCCCGTTTCGATGTCGAAGCCCACGGCCAGGGCGTTGTGGTAAGACCGGTTCAGTTGGTCGGGCAGCACCGCGTAATACTCCCCGTTGAGGGCCACCCGCTTGCCGATCTTGAAGCGGCCCGCCGCCCCGAGGGCTGTCACCAGGTTCTGTTCGCCGGCAAAGTTGGTGCGGTTGCGGTAGAGCAGCGTGGGCATCAGTTGCAGCGACAGCCGTTCGCTCATCTTCCGGGCCACCAGCAACTGCCCGCAGTAGGTGAGCCGCGACCGGAACGTCATGTCCTCTTCCGGCGCGAAGCGCAGCGTGTTGACGGCGGCCGTGCCCAGCAGGGTTACCGTGACCGGCACCGCCCGGGCCCCCGACGACTGCCGCAGCAGCTTGAACTTGGCAAACCCGTCGTACAGCTTCTGGTTCGAACTGCGCCCCACGCCTACCATCAGCCGGTCGGTGACGCCGTACTCCAGCCCGATCCGGATGGTGGCCACGTCGAGGCCCCACAATTCGTAGGGCCCCGAGTTGAGCCGGCCGAACCGGTGCGAAATGCGGAAGTCGAAGTGGTTGCGCGGCAGCGTCTCCACCGAGTGGCCGTTGATCACCCGCGTAGATTTAAAGGTGGCCTGCGTGGGCGTGGTGGCGGTGCTGTCGTCCCCCAGCATGTTGAGCAGGTCGTCCTGGGCGAACAGACCGGGGGCTGCACCCAGGAGGCACATGGCAAAAAATAGTGCTTTTTTCATGACGTGCGTTTGCGTGAAAAGGTTACCCCTCGTACACCCGCAGGGTGGTGCCGGCGCTGTTGAGTTCGGTTTTGTACTGCTTCAGGGCCGAAGTGGCCGGGCCGTTCAGCACGGAGCCGGTGGGCGAGAAGTTGGAGTTGTGCAGGGGACAGTTGAACCGGTCGCTGGCCGCCTGGTAGGTAACTTGCGCCCCCTGGTGCGTACAGTCCTTAGACACGGCCACGAAGGTTCCGTCGTTCTTCCGGGCCACGATGATGGGTTGGTCCGTCACGATGGCAAACTGGCCGTTCGTCTGGAGCTTGCTGTATGTGGGGCTGTTGAGGTCGAGGGAGAGGTCGAGCTTGTCGCCGGGCTTGGCCGGATCGGGATCGGGCTGTTCTTTGGAGCAGGCAGTGAGGCCGCCCAGGCAGTACACGGCCATCAGGGCGCCGCTGCTCAGGCCCAGGCTACGGATGAATTCGGCACGGGTCATGGGTTTGGAGGATTAAAGGGTTGAAAGATGATGAAAGTCTGGAAAATGGGCAATGGTTTTCCCGTACCGCCCGGGAAGGGGCGTATGCCGCACCGGTACGGGGGCATTGCCGGTTCAATGATTTTGGAATCTGGAATGAAGAGTCCGGAGGCGGGGCTGACCCTACCCGGACGGTAAAAAAACGGTGGTCTCCGGCTCCGGTGCAGGCCCGGTGATGCGGGAGCAGGAGCGTCGCGCCGACGGCCCTGCTCCCGCATCACCCTGCTGCGGAATCACGGTAGATTACTTATACCGACATGAAATGACTATTACGTATTCGAATGGATACGACCTTCTGATGATCAGAAGATCATTCTCCATTTCATCCGTTTAACCACGTTCATCCTGGCATTAGTCCAACTGGCCGCGCAACTCGCCGCCGGGGTACTTGACGGAGTGGACGTTGGCGTACACGTCGCCGGCCTCGATGGCGGCAACCAGGTCAGCCACCGTTTTGCCGGCCAGCGAATTCTTGAGGGAGGCGGCGGTAATGACGCCTTCCGCCAGCACGCCCTGCGGGCTGATGACGGGTACCAGGGGCATGGGCATGAACAGGTCAACGACTACCGGCCCGTTGGTGCCGGCCGGGGCCAGGTGCAGGTGGGCGAACCGCACAGTCTCGATGTTGGCGACGATGAGCTTGTAGTACAGTTCGGTACCGTCGGCGCTCAGTTTAAGGTTGACCTGGCCGGTGGCGTTGGTCACCACGGGAGGCGCCAGAGGGTTCGAGGGTACTTCCTGGTCGCCGGTCAGGTGGGCATTGTAACTGCCGCCACCCAGGCGGGCACTGGCGGTTGTAGTGGTTTGTTCGGCTGAATCGGGGGCAATGGCGGTGTTGTCGCAGGATTGCAACAGGAGTCCGCCGGCGAGCAGGGCCACGGCAAAGGATACGTTCTTCATAAGGGGTTAGGGGTTAGGTAGGTATGGAAAATGAAAAGGATTCGGGGAGAGGCCGGGCTTAACGGACGAGTTGTCCCCGCAGTTCACCGCCCGGGTAGGTGGTGCTGTGGATGTTGATGTACCACTTGCCGTTCAGCAGTTCTTCTTCCTGCGCGGCGTCGAGGGCAGGGGTAACGGCGGTATACGTCTGGTTGACGCTGCCCGTGGGAAAGCCGGTAATGGGCAGCCGTACGCCTTTGGACTCGGTGATTTCGGCCGGGCCGTGGAAGTGCATGTTGTTGGTGGTGGCGTTCGGGTCGCCCAGCGTCCACCGCACGGTGTAGTTGAGCACTTTGGTGGTACGGTTGAAAGTGCCTTCGAAAGTGCCCGTGCCCGTACTGGCTACGGGCGGTACTTCGTTGGCGCCGGACACGGTAATGTTGCGGAAAGCCACCAGGTTGTCGTCGGCGTCGTCGTCATTGTTGCAGCCGGCAATCAGCAACAAACCGGCCAGGGCCGCCATCCAGGTGAGCCGGTGAAAAGATTGGAAAAATAACTTGTTCATAAAAAGGGGGTTGAAGGATAAGTATTGGGTATTGGGTATTGGGTATTGGGTATTGAGTATTGAGTATTGAGTATTGAGTATTGCTTACTGCTTACTGCTTACTGCCGATTTTGTATTTGAGGGACACGAACACGCCGCTGCTGCCCAGCCGGACCTTGCCGAAGCCCACGCCGCCCAGGGGCAGTTTGAGGAAGGGTTCGGCCTGCCAGGAGAAGCGCCGGCCCAGGTTCCGTTCGTAGCCCACCGACAGGTTCACCACCGAAAGGTAATGTTCGCCGGTACGCTTGCCGCGCCACTCGGGCCGCAGGTACGGGTCGTAGGTCGGGTAGTAGTAGCCGTACCGTTCGCTCAGCATGATGTACGACGACAAACCCGTGCTCACGAAGGCCGTGTATCGGGCCTTGCGCAGGGCGTCGAAGCGGAGGTGCACCGGCAAATCGAGGATTTTGCAGTTGGCCTCAATGTCCGAGGGCTTCACGCCGTACGTCCAGAAGCCGTAGGGCACGGTGTAGTCTTCCACCTTCGCCGAGTACAGCTTCACCGAGTGGATCGCGCCGATGCCCACCCGGAAGCGGTTCGTGAGCCGGTATTCCAGTTGCACCCCCGCGTTGGTGCCGGGCGTCAGGCGGCCCGGCAAACCAATCGAACTCAGGTCCGGCGACACCATGACGCCGACGTTCAGGCGGCCGCCCGGCCGCTGCCGCTTCGCCGCGGGCTGAATGGGCGCCGCTTCCCGCGCGGCCGGGGGCGGTACCGTGGGCCGGCCCAACTCCGCCACGGTCGCCGCCAGCGACCGGCCGGTTAAAAACGCCAACTCCGGCAGTTTCTCACCGGCCGGTTGCAGGGTATTTCCGGATTCGGAACGGGAGGGCGCGGTCCCTTCGGTCTGGTCCGCCCCGTTCCTGGCAACTGCCTCCAATGGACGCTCTTCACCCGCCCCGTTGGTAATGTCGCCCGGCGGCTTGCTCCCCGAACGGCGCGGCGGTGAAACCGGCGGCTTTGCTGCGGAAGCGAGGCGTTCCCGCGTTCCGGGAGGCGGGCCCGTCGTTTGGGGGCGTACCCCGCCCGGCCCGGTAGTGATCCCGGCCGGCGTCCTTTTGGAGGCAAGGCCCGTCGCTTCGCCAGCAGCATTTTTCCGTTTCTCAACCCCGGCGGGCAACCGGTCCGGGGACGCATTTTGGTTGTTGCTTTCCGTAGCTGCTTTCTCCGGGGCGTTTCCGGCGTCCTTTTGCAACGTGTGCCCGGTTGCTTCCTTGCCGCCGGCTCTTTCTTTCCCATCGCGCAACGATTCATTTTCCGCCCGGGGCCCGGGGGCCGCGTTGCCGTCCGCCGTACGGCCGTCATTTGCCGTTGGTCCGGGCCGCGTTGCTTCGCCCGCGGCATCCGTTTGCATCGGCACGTCCCTTTCCGGGGCCGCGTTGCCATCGGCCGGCACGGCTTCACCCGCCGGGGCGGTGGTTGCCCCGGGCTGCCGGTTTTCGGTGGCGGGGCTGCCGGGAGCGTCTCCCGGGTTGCGCAGCAGCACCACGCCCAGCGTGCCCACCAGCAGCAAAGCCAGCATCACCAGGATTCCCTTCCACCAATAGCCGCCCGTCCTGCCGTCGCGTTCGTCCAGCAGTTGCTCCATCCGTTTCCAGGCTTCGGGCTCAAACTCCGCGTTGTATTCCCCGGCAGCCTTGCGGAAGAGGTCGTCCAGCTCATTGTCCGGCATTTCCTGCGTAGGCATCTTTACTACTATTTTGTACCATTTCTTTTAAGTGCATCCTTGCCCGGGCCAGGTTCGACTTCGACGTTCCGGCCGATATGTTCAACTGCCCGGCGATTTCTTCGTGCGTAAATCCGTCAATCACGTACAGGTTGAACACCAGCCGGTAGGCCGGGGAGAGCCGCTGCACCATCCCGATCAGTTCCTCGTGGGCCAGGTCGCCGATCACCGTCGCGGCCACCGGGGTTACCTGCGCCGCCTCCACGTCTTCGTGGCGGTAGTGCTTCACCTCCTGCCGGTAGTGGTCGAGCGCCGTGTTGATCATGATGCGGCGCAGCCAGCCTTTGAAAGAACGTTCCGAGTCGTAGCGGTCCGTTTTGGCAAACACCTTCAGGAACCCGTCGTTCATGATCTCCATGGCTTCGTCGCGGCCCCGGGCGTACCGCAGGCAAACGCTCATGGCGTAGCCGTAGAACTGCTTGTAGAGCAGTTCCTGACTCTTGCGGTCGCCGCGTCGGCATCCTTCCAGGAGTATTTGCAGGCGGTCAGTGGTCAGTGCGTTCACCAGCATTTTCAAATCGTTCCCAGCACGGAGTTTCCCCCGCAAAGGGTTGCGTGGGTTGGAAAATAAAGTTTGAGATTTACCACGGAGACACGGAGGGCACGGAGAAAAAGGAGTGAGAAGCGAGAAGCGAGGAGTGAGAAGGAACTGAACCGCAAGGGGCGCAAAGAGAAGACGCAAAGGGCGCAAAGGGGTGCGCGTACTCCTAGCGTGCTTTGCGTCTCCTTTGCGATCCTTGCGGTTCAGTTCTAACTCGCTAACTCCCCAACTCGCTAACTCCCCTCCAGCCAGCCGCCGCGGAAGCCGGCCCGCCGGAGGCCGCGGACAATGTAAGGGTTCTTTTTCATCAGGTTCCACAGGAAGCCGCTGCGGTAGTTTTCGATCATGAGCACGATGGGTCCGTTGTCAATGCCCAGGTAGTCGGTGTCGAACCAGCCGTCGGCCGTGCCGGGGCTTTGGGTAAAGGTGGGGTTGAAGGCGTCGTAGAAGCCGTACTCGCCCCAGAGGTGCTGGCCGTACTGCTTGTACATCTGTTTGAGGGCCGGGATGCAGATTTCGGGGGCGAACGGAATGGAGCCGCCGACGGCCGTGGGGGCAATGGTGCCGTCGTCGTTGACCTCCCGGAGGCTGGCGCCCCGCGCCCAGTAGGAGTGGATCTGCACCGAGTCGCCGTGGTGGAAGATTTTTACGTCGGCCGGGCCGTCGCAGGCCGTCAGGCCCCACACGTTGGCACCGTAGTCTTTCCACTTGCCGGGGTTGGCTACGCAGTAGGCCCGGTTGGCGTAGGTGGCCCGCCGCGAGTTTTCGAAGTAATCAATGCCCTTGGCCCGGGTGTAGTCGTCCTGGATGCCCCGGAAGTCAATCCACGCGTGGGAGTACTGGTGGCCGAAGAGCGGCGCGAAGTTCAGGTGCTCCTGCCCCCCGAATTCGCCCCACTCGTACGTACTCGTCCAGCCCTGCCAGGCCGTGGCGTCCAGCGGGTGGGTGGGGGAGCCGAAGGCCAGCACGTAGAGCAGCATGGCTTCGTTGTAGCCCTTCCACTCCGATGCGAGGAACTTACGGCTTTCGGGGTGCCAGCCCATGCTCAGGATGTGGTTGCGGGGCGCAAACCACGGCCATTCCACGCGGCGGTACAGCGAGTCGGCCAGCGACCGGATGCGGGTTTCGGTGGCGTCGCTGCCGCTGAAGTACACCTGCGCCGACAGCACGCCCATCAGCAGCAGGCCCGTGTCAATGGTGGAGAGTTCGACCTGCTGGTAGCGGCGGCCGTCGTCGAAGTTGAGGAAGTGGTAGTAAAAGCCCTTGTAGCCCGCCGTGTTGACCTTTTCGCCGTTCTGGGGCAGTTGCCAGAGGTATTCGAGGGTGCTCAGCGTGCGCCGGGCGGCTGCCTCGCGGGAGACGTACTGCCGTTCGGCCCCCACCAGGTAGCTGCTCAGGCCGAAGCCGATGGCGGCAATGCTCGAAAACGTGCGGCTCGGGTACCGGTCGGGCGTCAGGCCGGTGCGCGGGTCGGTGGTGTTCCAGAAGTACCGGAACGAACGGTGCTGGAGGGAGTCGAGGAACGGGTCAATGGGGCCGCCGTTGGCAATTTCCGTGCGGACCACGCTGCTGTCGGCCGGGGGCTCGGTCCCGGCATCGGCCCGCTCCGACGGCTTTTTTCCGCAGGCAAAAGTCAGGGGCACGAGGACGATCAACAGGAAGAACGGGCTTTTCATGGGTGCGGGGTTATATGGCGCATAATAAGGGAATTATCACAGGATTGAATCAAGATGGGTTGGTTGGATTGACAAAAGGGGGAAGGCCCTTTGAATACCATCAGGTTATTTTTCCGGCAATGGGCTCAATGTGGAATCACCGCGTTTAAAGTGTAGCAAAAAAGCGACTGCCTCGTGTACGCAGGGGGCAGGCGGAACGTTGCCGGGCGGCGGCGCAAAGAACGGCTTGCTTGGACCCCGTTGCGGTATTTCGTAACTTGAGGCATGATTTTCATTTTATTCGCATTGGCGGTGGCACCGGGGCTGGCAATTGCCATCTTCATTTACGAGAAGGACAAACTCGACCGGGAGCCGCTGCATTTGCTGGTAAAATCTTTTTTCCTCGGCGCCCTCAGCATCTTTCCGGCCTCGTTCCTGGAAGGCGTGTTCGAGGGCTTCGGCTTTACGCAGAATGCCGAGCTGACCACTACCTTCAACTACGCCCTCACCGTGGGCTTCAGCGAAGAGATGAGCAAGTTTCTCATCCTGATCGTGTTTTTTTACCGCCGCAAGGAGTTCAACGAGCCGTTTGACGGCATTACCTACGGCGTGATGATTGCGATGGGCTTTGCCACGCTCGAAAACGTGTTCTACGTGGTGGAAGGCGGCCTGGGCGTGGCCCTCATCCGCATGTTCACGGCCGTACCGGCCCACGCCACGTTCGGGGTGCTCATGGGCTTTTTCGTGGGCATGGCCAAGTTCCAGCACCGGCGGCACAGCTTTAAGATGCCCCTTCCCCGCACGGCCGCGGTCGTATTCCCCATGGTAATGCACGCCCTCTACGACTTTTTCCTCTACATGCGCAACATTCCGCTGCTGGCCGTGGGGGCCCTGGTGGCCCTGGTGGTGGGCATCGTGTTTTCCCTGTGGGCCATCCGCATGCACAACCTCAACTCGCCCTTCAGCCACCACGAGTGGCACCACCCCGACGAAAAGGAAATTTTCAAGGGATAGCCCCTTTTTTGCCCCGCCGTCCGTTTACCTACCGGGTGTCGTCCGGGCCGTACGCCCCGGTGCCCCGCCAATTGACTTGCCCATGAAAAAGTTGCTGCTCAAGATATACCTGGCCTACTCCATTGCCGTGTTCTGCGTCATCATGACGGCGTCGCTGCCGCTGGTGACGCTGCCGTTCGTGCTGGGCGAAAGGGTGGGCGGCCGGATGGCCTATTTTTTCCTCAAAGCCTGGGGCACCTCCTTCGGCTGGCTGTGCGGCATCTGGTTCCGGGCGGTGGGCCGCCGCAAGATTGACCCGCACCGCACCTACGTGTACGTGGCCAACCACAACTCCTACCTCGACTCCCCGGCCTTCGTGACGGCGATTCCGGGCCAGTTCCGGCCGCTGGGCAAGGCCGAACTCAAAAAAGTGCCGGTGTTCGGCTGGCTCTACCCGTACGTGGTGATCACCGTGGACCGGGGCAGTACGGCCAGCAAGCTCAACAGCGTGCGGAAACTGCGCCAGAAGCTGTCGAGCGGCATTTCGGTTTTTCTCTTCCCGGAGGGCAAAATGAACCAGTCGGCCGATCCCATGCTGCCTTTCCAGGACGGGGCGTTCCGGCTGGCCGTCGAAATGCAGACGCCCATCATGCCGATGGTCATTCTCAACTCCCGGCGCCTGCTGCCCCGGAGCCCCTTCGTGCTGCGGCCGGGCATCATCACCACGGTGTTCCTCGAGCCGGTGGAGGTGGCCGGGCTCACCATGGCCGATGTGCCCGGGCTCAAGCAACGCGTCTACGACCGGATGCGCGAAGCCCTCGAAGAACAGCACCGGTACGCGGGCTTCAAGGGCTGGGTGGCGTCGTAGAAGAGGGATCAGGATTCACTGGATTAATGGATGACCAGGATTTCACGCAAAGGCGCAAAGAGAAGACGCAAAGAAAAGAATTGAACCGCAAGGATCGCAAGGGGGAACGCAAAGGGCGCAAAGAGAGACACGAACATCTCCTTTGCGCCCTTTGCGTCTTCTCTGTGCGGCCTTTGCGTGAAACCGGCGTGAAACTATTTCTCCGACTTGCGGCCCTTCTTCTTGCCGGCATCCGGGGCGGATGGTTCAGAGGAACCGGCACCAGCGGCCCCGGCCGGTTTGTCTTCGGGCTTCGCTTCGGCCGCGGCGGCAACCACGGGCCTGCCTTCCTTGTCGAGTTCCACCACCTCGTAGCCCAGCTTTTCCAGGCCCGGCTTCACCTTCTGCTTGTCGCCCACCACCAGGATGTGCATTTTGTCGGCCGGCAACTGCTTCCTGGCCAGGCCGCTCAGTTCCTCGGTCGTGATCGTCCGCAGAATTTCGTTGCGTTTCTCCACGAAGTCCTTGTCGAGGCCGTAGCGGATGATCTGGTTGAGGAAGCCGGCCTTCTGGAACGGCGTTTCGTACTGCCGGGCTTCGCTCTGGCCCACCGAGTTGCGCAGGAAAGTGAGTTCGTCGGCCGTGATGCCCTTGTCGCGGTAGTTGGTGAGTTCCTTCATGATCTCCACCACCGAGCTGTCGGTGGCGTTGGCCCGCACGCCGGCCTGGGCCGTGAACGGACCGGCGGTTTCGGTGCTGGCGAAGCCCGAACCGGCCCCGTACGTCCAGCCCTTGTCTTCGCGCAGGTTGAGGTTGATGCGGCTGTTGAAGGCCCCGCCCAGCACGTAGTTCATCAGGAACGACTTGTAGTATTCGCCCGTGGCGTCGAAGGGCAGGCCCGTGAGGTAGCCCACCCGGATCTGCGACTGCGGCGCGCTTTCCTTGTCCACCAGGTAAATGCGGGTCTGGTCCACCGGCTTGCCCGTCTGCGGCGCCGGGATGGTCACGTCTTTGGCCTGCCAATTCTTGAGGAAGCCCAGCTTGCCCAGCACCTGCGGCTGGTCGAGGTCGCCCACCACCACCAGGTTGGTCACGGAGGGCGAGAAGTTGTCGGCGTAGAACTTCTTCACGTCGCCGAGGGTGATGCTTTTGACGGTGGCTTCGGTGCCCAGCACGGGCACGGCCCGGATGTCGCTTTCCCCGTAGAGCAGCTTGCTGTACACGTTGTTGGCAATGGCGACCGGCTGGGTGGCCTGGTTGGCAATGCCTTCGAGTTGCTGCTTTTTGAGGCGGTCAAAGTCCTCCTGACCCAATTTGGGGCGGAACATCCGTTCCCCGACCAGGGCCAGGGTGGCGTCGAGGTTTTTGGTGAGCGCCTGCACGGTGACGGTCAGGTTGTCGCCGCCGGCGCTTACGGCGATGCTGCTGCCCAGCTTTTCGAGGGCGTTGGTCATTTCCTCGGACGTGTACTTTTCGGTGTCTTCGTTCATCAGGCTGGCCGTGAGGGCGGCAATGCCGGCTTTGGACGGGTCCTTGGCCGACAGGCGGTGCCCGCCGCGCACGGTGAACAGCAGGGTGACGCTGGGGATTTCGTCGTTTTTGGCGCCGATCACCTTGATGCCGTTGGCGAGGGTTTCGGTCCAGAAGGGCGGCACTTTCACGGCGGGGTTCGGGCCGGCGGCGGGCTGCTTGCTCCGGTCAAAATTGTCCTTGGCCTTGGCGTACTTGAGGCCCGCGTAGCCGTAGTCGGGGGCTTTGTAGCCTTCCTTGGCAATGGTGTGGTTGTCCTTGGCGGCCACCAGTTGGGACTTGCCCTTGGGGTACACGCTCAGCACCACGGCGCCCTTGCCCTTGAGGTACTTGTTGTACACCCGCATCACGTCGGCCTTGGTCACCGACTGGTACCGCTTGAGTTCGGTGGGCAGGTAGTTGGGGTTGCCGGTAAACGTCTGGAAGGCGGCCAGTTGCGAGGCTTTGCCGGCCACGCTGGAGAGGCCCTGGATGATCTGCGATTCGCGGGACGCCTTGATGCGGGCAATGTCGTCGTCGGTGACGCCGCGCTTTTCGAATTCGGTCAGCGAGCGGCGCACGATGCGTTCCATGCTGTCGAGGGGCGTGTCGGGGAAGGCCAGGGCCGTCAGGGTAAACTCGCCCGACAGTTCCGACGAGGGGTGGAAGGCGTTGGCCTGCACGGCTTTCTGGGCTTTCACCAGGTTCTGGTAGAGGATTGACGTATTGGTGCCGCCCAGGATTTCGGCCAGGAGGTCGAGGGGCGCCTCGTCGGGGTGGTACTGGGGCACGGTCGGGTACACGAAGCGCAGCATCGGGAAGCGGATGTTGTCTTCGTACGACGCGTAGCGGTCCTGGGGCAGGCTCACGGCGGGCAGCTTCATCTTGGGCACGGCCGGTCCTTTGGGAATGGCGCCGAAGTACTTCTCGGCCAGTTGCACCACCGTTTTGGCGTCTACGTCGCCGCCCACGGTCAACACGGCGTTGTTGGGGCCGTACCAGCGCAGGAAGAAGTTTTTCAGGTCATTCACGTCGGAGCGGTCGAGGTCTTCGAGGTAGCCGATGGTGAGCCAGGAGTAGGGGTGGCCGTAGGGGTACAGGTTTTTGGAGGTGTATTCGTACACCAGGCCGTAGGGCTGGTTGTCGTAGTTCTGGCCCCGTTCGTTTTTCACGGTAGCCCGCTGCACCTCGAATTTCTTCTGCGTGACGGCGTCGAGCAGGAATCCCATGCGGTCGGCTTCGAGCCACAGGGCCGTTTCGAGCTGGTTGCTGGGCACGGTTTCGAAGTAATTGGTGCGGTCGCGGTTGGTGGTGCCGTTGAGCGTACCCCCGGCGGCGGTTACGAGCTTGAAGTGTTCTTCGTCGGCCACGTGGTCGGA
>CADCTQ010000327.1 GCA_902805615.1 uncultured Cytophagales bacterium | reverse complement strand
CCGAGGAACTGTTCTCCCCCGGTCCCCACCCCGGTCCGCCGGCGTACTTCCGCCACGTGATCGGCGTGACCGTCAGCGCGGGGCAGGAGCCGATGGACGTGCAACTGTTCGTCCACCGCGATACCGCGCCGTACGTCCTCACCAAGCCCCTGCACCACTCGCAGCGGGTGGTGCAAACCGATGACCACGGCACGGTGATCGCCCTGCGGGTGCAGCACAACTACGAACTGGAACGGGAAATTCTCGGCTTCGGCGACCGGGTAAAGGTGCTGGCGCCCGAACGGCTCAAGCGCAGCATCCGCGAAGCCCTGCACGACGCGCTGGACCAGTACCACTACGACACCTGCAACGGCAACCCGCAAAACCAGCTCAAAAAACTGGCGCACCGGGGCACGGCCGTGCTCGGGCACGTGTACACGGGCCGGGAGATGAAACACGCCCAGGCCATGCTGGCGCGGTACGTGCAGGCCGCCGGCGAAGCGCCGGGCAAGCCCTTGTACGCCGTGCGCAACGTGCTGGGCGTGGTGCCGGGCCTCAAAAACGTGCTTTTCAACCCGAACCTGAAAGCGCTGCTGGCCGCCATTGACCCGGGCCTGTTTCTCACGAAGGCCCTTTACTTCGACAAGCCGCCCCTCTCCAACTGGTACGTGACCTGGCACCAGGACACCACCATTACGGTCCGGGAGAAAATCGAAACGGAGGGCTTTTTCGGCTGGACCCGCAAGGACGGCCTGGTTGGGGTGTGCCCGCCGGAAGAAATCCTCAAAAACACGGTGACCGTGCGCATTCACCTCGACCCGGCCGACGCCCGGAACGGGGCGTTGCAGGTGCTGCCCGGCTCCCACCGGAAGCGGCTGAGCGACGCGGAGATCGCCCTCATCACCCAGCACAGCATTCCCCACGTCTGCGAGGTGGGCTGCGGCGGCGTGCACCTGATGAAGCCGCTGCTGCTGCACGCCTCGGCCAAAAACCACAACCAGCGGCACCGCCGCGTGCTTCACCTGGAATTCAACTCAACGGCGTTGCCCAATGGGTTGGAATGGGCCGAAAAAATGGCGATATCCGACGCTCCCGCCGTGCAGTCAAAAGCCTGACGGACAAAAATATACCTTCTTGCCCGCCCCTCTCCCGGGCGGCACAATGATTGCGGCGCTTTCCGGTTCCACCCCACCCAACCTATCGTTCCATGCCAACACGCTACTTCGCCGTTTTGTTGTTTTTCATTGCCGGCCGCAGCACGGCCCAGGTAGAAACCAGCCGCTGGTTCTTCGGCCACCAGGCCGGGCTTGATTTCACTTCCGGCAGCCCGGTGGCCGACACCCGGGGCAGCCTCATTTCCATCGAAGGCAGCACCTCGGTGAGCGACGCCAATGGCAGGCTGCTTTTCTACACCAACGGGGAAACCCTCTGGAACCGGAACCACCGGGTGATGGCCAACGGAAGCAACCTGGAGGGCAACAACTCGGCCGTGCAGGCGGCGATGATCCTGCCGGTGCCCGGTTCGGATTCGAAGTATTACGTATTCACCAACGCCAGCTTCAGCCTCTCTTACTCGGTGGTGGACATGCAGCTGGACGGCGGGGCGGGGGCCGTGGTCGCCGGCCAGAAAAATATCCTGCTGCACAAATCGGGGACGGAATCCCTGGCCGCCACCCGGCACTGCAACAACGGTGACTTCTGGGTGGTCAGCCGTACCACCGGCACCGCCCTGACTTTCAAAGCCTACCTGGTGTGCGCCGCCGGCGTCACGGGCCCCGTGGTTTCCCAGCTCTCCATCCCCACGGATGCCGGCGATTACGTGGCCCACCTGAAGTTTTCGTCGGACGGGCGAAAAATGGCGGCGGGTTCTTTCGCTACTGAAACCCATCTGCTCGACTTCGACAAGGGAACGGGCCGGCTTACGCTTGACCGTACCATCCCGAGCCAGTCCCGCTTCCGGGAAATGACGTACGCCACGGCTTTTTCCCCCGACAACAGCAAACTGTACGTATCGGCCTGGGACATCCCGAAGCCCGGCCGGTATTACTGCAACCTGTTGCAGTACGACCTCACCGCCCCGGACCTTGCCGCTTCCCGGGTGCTGCTGGACACGACTGACTTCTCGGACGGCAGTCCCAACTCGTACGGCTTCCGGGGCAATATGCAGTTGGGGCCCGACGGCAAACTGTACGTCTGCCGCTGGAAACAATCGCAGTTCCGGATCTTTCCCGATTCCGATTACACCCTCGACAGCCTGGACGTGATCAATGAACCCAACGCCCGGGGCAAAGCCTGCCGGCTGGTCCGCAACCAGGTTTGGCTGAAGGGCCGGCCCACGATGATCGGCCTGCCCAACTTCCCGGAAATCTACGGCAGTGCGCCGCCGGTCCCGACCCCGATCACGGCCGACTTCGCCGCCGACACGGTGTGCCAGGGGGGCGAAACGGCTTTCCGGGACCGGTCCGGCAGCCCGTGCGGCATCAACAACGTCGCGTGGGACTTCGGGGACCCGGCTTCGGGGGAGGCCAATGCCAGCACTGCCGCCAATCCCACCCACCGGTACGCCCTGCCGGGTACGTACCGGGTAACCCTCCGGGCATTTTCGGGCTGTGCATCGGCGGTGGTTACCAAATCCGTGTACGTGAGCCCCACGCTGGCGGTACGGCTGGGCAATGACACCACACTTTGCCAGGGGCAGCAACTGCTGCTTACCGCCCGGGTCGCCAACGCCTCTTACCGCTGGCAGGACGGCTCCCGCAACCCTTCCCTGTCGGTAAATGCACCCGGAACCTACTGGGTGGAAGTGCAGTCGGGCTCGTGCCGGTCCCGCGATTCGATCGTCGTCAACTACCTGCAAACACCGGTTTTCAGCCTGGGCAACGATGCCGAGTTGTGCGAAGCCCAATCCCTGGTGTTGCAGGCGCCCCGCAACGGGCTTGCCTACCGCTGGCAGGACGGCACGGCGGGCGAAACGTTTACGGTGACGCAGCCGGGCACCTACTGGGCAACCGCGTCCAACGCGGCCTGTAGCTTCACCGATACCATCCGGGTCACGCGGGCGGTGTTGCCGACATTCGCGTTGCGGGACACCGTCGCGTGCCTGGGCCGGCCCCTCCGCCTGAGCCTGCCCGGCACCGACCTGGCGTACACCTGGAGCAATGGTTCCACGGGGGCGGAAACCACGATTGATGCACCGGGCAGCTACTGGGTCGAATACCGGCGCAACGGCGCGTCCTGCTCCCGGCGCGAGACATTCAGCGTGGATTTCCGGGAGTGCCTGGACGACTTGTTCGTTCCCAACGTCATTACTCCCAACGGGGACCGGGCCAATGACACCTTCGTGGTCCGCGGCGCCCCCGGCACCACCTGGGCGTTGCAACTCTACAGCCGCTGGGGCAAAGAAGTAGCCCGGTACGACCCGTACGAAAACGACTGGGATGCGGAAAACGCCGGCGGGGGCGTGTATTACTACATCCTCACCAGCCGGGTCAGCGGCAAGACCGTAAAAGGATGGATACAGGTGCTTAAATAGCGAAGAGCAGACGCGCACAGCGGCACGCCTGCTCTTATGTTTGATGAACTTGTTTGGCGTTGGCGGAGATGTACCGTTTTAACGGAGAACCACCCCTGTCCCCTCCCTACAAAAAGGAGGGGAACCGTGACCATCGGCTGCGTTGTTAGGAGAGGTACCCGATACGACACGTTTCCTTACCAGCGAGGCGCATGGGTACGGCGCCCCTCCTTTTTTTAAGGAGGGGCCGGGGGTGGTTTTTCTACGAACCCGCCGTGTATCAAACCTGAACAAGCCTAATCTACCAGCAGTCTGGTGACGGCGGCGGCGTTGCGGGCCCACTCGGGCGTGTAGTCTTCGTCGGCCCCGGCGGCGTCTACCCGTTGCAGCCCCTGCGCCTCGGCCTTGACGGTGAGCAGTTGGCCGACCGTCAGCTTGCTTTCCAGCTTGCGCAGCATGGCTTCCGTATTGCGCAGGTCCAGGTTCTGCACCACCTGCCCCCCGAAGGGCATTTCCAGCCACACGATCTCGCGGCATTCCACGTTGAGCACCCCGAATACCAGCCCCTTGGTGATGGAACTCGTGACGCGCACCTGGTGCTGCACGCAGGAAGGGTCGTAGGCCACGCCGGTGGATTCGGAAACCTGCATCCGGTGCCGGCTGTTCATCCAGCCCACGGTCAGGTTGGGCGTGAGGGCGCCGCTGCTGAAGGCGTTGCACGCAAAGGTCACGTAGCGGGCCCCGGCCTTGCGGAGTTCGTTGACATCCATCTCAATGTACTCGGCCGTACCCACCCGGTGCGGGATGCTCCGAATGTCGCCGCTGTGCTTGCAGCCGGTTGCCACCAGGCGGCTGAACGAACAGAATTCCTGCCGGCCGGGGAAGGCGATGTAGCAGCTCAGGTCCATGTCGAGGTGCCCTGCCGGCAGGCCGTTGCCCCACTGCATGAACAGCCGCACCGTGTCGCCTTCCACCGCGAAGCGCGTTCCCATCAGGGCCGAGGGCAGGTCCTGCACGTTTTCGGCCCGGTCGCCGATGGCAACGGGCAGCTTGAACAGCACCGGGTCAATGTAGATGGTGCGGCTCGTGGTGGGCTGGGCCGCAAACCGCTTCTGCATCGCCAGGCGGCACAGGCCGGCCACGGCTTCCTGCATGGCGGTCAGTTGCGCCTCGTCGTACAGCCCGAGCAGGGCCGGCACGGGCACGTTTTTGGACACGCCGCCCAGGGGCTTCACCGGCCGGGTGCCGCCCTTCACGAAGTAGTTCTGCGCGTAGCCGTGCAACGTAAACACGAGGCGGGCCGGCACCTTGTCCACCACCCCGGCAAAAGCTTCAATCACCGGGTCGGGGCCGAACCAGAGCATGTTGGCGAACAGGGAGCGGGCAAACAGGCCCGGCCGCTGGCGCAGCAATTGCAGCGTCTTGTCCTGGTCGGCGCGGAGGCGGTAGTAGTTTACGCGCCCCTGCCACACATCGTACACCTGGTTGTAGAACACGTCGAGCACCTCCCGGAGCTTTTCGAAGCCGGGGCGTTTGCTGTACTCGGCCAGGCGCAGGGCCCGGATGAAGCGCACCCACATGCCCCGCCGCGGGTGCATCATCTCGCAGATCGCCTCCGCGTCGGGCGCCAGCCCGTTGAGCCACGCAGCCACCGCGCGGCACTGCGTGCGGCCGTACTTGAGTTTGAGCGCCTGCCGGGCGGCCACTTTGGCCTTCGCCCCGCCGCTCAGCGACGGGTGGAAGTGCCGGCCGTTGCGCTCCTGCCGCCGGATGATCGTTTTGGGCTCCACCACTTGCAGGAAGCCGGTGTGCTTGTACCACAGGTACCGCAGGATGTCGGCGGGCGACGAAAACAGCGCCTGCGCTTTTTCGGGCTGCCCGTTTGCCAGGCAGGCGTCAACCACGGCCATGAGCGTTTCCTTCATGCCGATGGCTACCTGCGGCATCGGCAGTGCGGCCAGCAGCAATTTGAGGCTGTCAACTTGCGTGGCGTCGAGGGCCGTTTTGGACGTGAGCAGGTCGGCCAGGAAGGCGTCCGCTTCCTTTTCGGTCCACAGTTCGAGCACCTTCAGCTTGCTTCCCTGCCCGGTGTGCACCGGCGTGCCCGTCACGAACGGCGTACCGCAGAACGGGCAGCCGTTGTAGCGTTCGAGGGGAAACGTGCCGTAGGGAATGGTGTGGCCGCACGCCAGGGTGGTGCCGCCCCAGCCGAACACGTGGCCGAAAAATGTGAGCACGTGGTCCCCGAAAGATTCTCCCGTGGGCGTATCCCACCCGCGCACCAGCGGCGTCCAGTTCTTGTTCACGCCCATCACCTTGCGGAACTGCTCCAGCAGCCCGGCCTGGAATGCCGGCGTGGTGCCGTTGAGGGCCGTCAGCAGCGGCTCCGACAGGCCGTAGCCCAGCTTGGCGAGGTTGGCGACCAGCAGCGTGGTGGTGCCGCCGAGGCTTCTTTTCCCGGCAGCCATTGCTTCGCGGGGGATGTAAACTGCCTGCTGGCGCAGGCTCACGGTCAGTAAAGTGCTCATACGCATGTGGGTTAAGAACGCCCGGTAATGGCCTTGCTGTTTTGCCAAAAAAAACGGAAGTAAGCAAGGCTTGGCCGGGCGAAGTGAAGCAGGTGGGATTCGAACCCACGACCTACGGCTCCCTAAGCGAGAAGTAAGTCTTAGTTGACCCCGGGGGGTAATTGTAACACTGAACGTCGCTCTACCACTGAGCTACTGCTTCAAAGACAAATGCGGGTAATGGAACAAGTGGGTTCTTTTTGGAGAAGAGTGAGAAGTAACTTGTGCTTGACCCGCATTTGATGATCCAAAGGTGCGGGGCTCCTGCGCAGCCTATTTGCGCAGTAAAAAAAGTCTGAAAAAAATTTTGCGGCGGTTGACGACCTCCCCAAAACGCCGGCCGGCCGCGGAGAACCACCGGGAAGCGATGCGCCACGCGGATGAACGCCGGGCCGCTTCCCCGGCTCCCGGCGCAGTACCCCCGGGTAGCCATGCGGAAGATGCGGGGCGAAACCGGGTTGGCGCCCCTCTTTTACACCCCGGGCCGGATGCGCGCAACCGGCCCGGCGAGCGGCTTCACAATTATTTGCACTTTTGATAACGTCCGGATAACGTACCTGGGCGGGGCCTTTGCGTAATGGAGTTAAAACGGGCCCATGGACTGGATCAAAATCATACTGTCGGCGGTTGCCGGCCTGACGCTTTTTCTCTACGGGGTCACCCGGCTGTCGGAGAGCCTGCAACAGGTGGCCAGCGAGCGGATGAAGAAACTACTGGCCCGGTTCACTGCCCATCCCCTGGCCGGCGTGGCAACGGGCGCGGTAGCGACCACGTTGCTCGATTCTTCTTCGGTGACCATCATCATGGTGGTTGCCCTGGTCAATGCCGGCCTGCTTCCCTTCACGCGGGCCATCGGGGTGATCATGGGGGCCAACATCGGCACGACGCTTTCGAGCCAGATCATTGCTTTTCAACTCAACGAATACGCCGCCATCCTGCTGGCGATTGGTTTTGCGGGCTACTTCCTGGGGAGAACGGACCTGCTGAAGAACCTGGGGCTGGTGCTGTTCGGCTTTGGACTCATTTTCTTCGGGTTGAACGTGATTGAAGACGCGGCCAAGCCCCTGAAAGACTACGAGCCGTTCGTGGCCTGGATGCGGGGCCTGGAAAATCCCTGGCTGGGCGTAGGGATCGGCGCCCTTTTTACGGTGCTGATCCAGTCTTCTTCGGCCACCCTGGGGATTGTGATCACGCTGGCGGCGCAGGGCCTGGTGTCGCTGCCGGCCGGCGTTGCCATCATGCTGGGGGCCGAGATCGGCACGTGCGCCGATACGCTGGTGGCTTCGGTGGGGCGTTCCCGGGAAGCCCTGCGGGCCGGCGTGTTCCACCTGGCGTTCAACGTGGTTACGGTTCTGATCGGGGTCACCCTTGCCGGGCCGCTGGCCGGGCTGGCGGCATCTTTCGCGCCCGCCGGGAATGTCTCGCGTCAAATCGCCAATGCGCACCTGCTTTTCAACGTGGGCGGCGTGGTGGCGTTCATCTGGTTTGTGCCCCTCATTGCCCGCGCGTTGACCTACCTGGTGCCCGACAAGCGGGACGTTCCGGCGGATGCCACCGGCGTGCTGGCGAAAACCTAGCCGCGTTTGGCTAAACGTATGGTACACTGATTTGTTATGATGATTATGATTGATTGTGATGGGTAATGCGTGAAAATGGATGAACGGGCTCCCTCAGGACTCCGTCCCGCTTTGATCATAAGAAATCATAACCATCATAACCCATCAGTGTACCATTCAATCCCTGTACCCTTCACGCCGTAGCCCCCCCGCAACTGGAGCCGGCCCCGGCCGTGCAGCCGTAGCAGTGCTGGCGCAGCACGATCTCGCGGTCGTTCAGCGCATCGGCATTGTAGGTAGAAATGTGCCCGGAGGCCGCCTGCACGGGCAGTTCGAGCATCTGGTTGAAGTCGCAGTCGTAGAGCAGGCCGTCCCAGCCCACCGAAATGGTGTTGCGGCACATTACCCCCGCCGCCGCCGCCGGGTTGAAGGCGTTCACCAGCTTTTCCATGTAGGCTTCGTAGTTGCCCGAACGCAGCAGGAACTCCAGGTAGCGGCTGATGGGCATGTTGGTGATGGCAAAAAGGTTGCTGAACCGGATGCCGAACTCTTCGTTGAGCACCTTCCGGAACTGCCCTTCCAGCGCCTGCTGCGGCGCCGGCAGGAAGGCGCCCGCCGGGTTGTACACCAGGTTCAGCACCAGCCCGCTGCCCGGCTGCCCGTACCCCACGGCATTGAGCATCCGGAGGGCCTTCACCGACCCTTCAAACACCCCGTCTCCCCGCTGCCGGTCGGTGCGGTCGGCGTTGTAAAAAGGCAGCGAACTGACCACCTCTACCCCATGGTCGCGGTAAAATTCGGGCAGGTCGTGGTATTTGGGGTTGGCGACGATGATGGTCAGGTTGCAGCGCACAATTACTTTGGCGCCCAGCGCGGTGCACCCTTCCACGAACCACCGGAAGTTCGGGTTCATTTCGGGGGCCCCGCCGGTCAGGTCCACCGTGGCCGCCGGAAACCGGCGCAGGGCGGCCAGGCATTCCTCCATCGTCGCGCGGGTCATGATCTCCTTGCGGTCGGGACCGGCATCCACGTGGCAGTGCTTGCAGGTCTGGTTGCACATTTTGCCCAGGTTGACCTGGAATATCTCGATGCCCGTAGGCTTGAGCGGAAACAAACCAACGGCCCGCAGCTTGTCTTCAAAAGGCGTAAAATGCTTTCCATCCGGCAATCCCTCCAGCACCTCCAGTTGGTAGGCGGCCGATGCCAGCTGGTGCTGCGTCGCTTTCAAACTTTTCATAAGAATCAAGTCGTAAGTCGTAAGCCGCC
The DNA here is from genome assembly GCA_902805615.1 of uncultured Cytophagales bacterium. GTDB lineage: Bacteria > Bacteroidota > Bacteroidia > Cytophagales > 172606-1 > CADCTQ01. Next base: position 3,804 of record CADCTQ010000327.1, on the reverse strand, counting down.
AGTCGTAAGCCGCATGCGGATACGGTTCCTTCCCGCACCCTACGACTTACGACTGGCGACTTACGACGCTATTTACATGGATACTTCCTTTACTTTGTTCATCATCTGCACGCCGTGGACCAGCGTGGCGCCGCCCCGGATGGCCGCCGCTACGTGCACGGCTTCCATCATCTGTCCTTCGGTGTAGCCCTTTTCGAGGGAATCGGTCGTGTAGGCGTCAATGCAGTACGGGCACTGCACGGCGTGGGCAACGGCCAGGGCAATGAGGGACTTTTCGCGGGCCGACAGTTCGCCTTCGGCAAACACCTGGCCGTAATAGCTGAAGAACTGGTCGGCCAGCGGCTTGCTGAATTCACCGATGCTGCCGAATTTTTTGAGGTCGTCGGGGTTGTAATAGGTCTGTGACATACGTTTTGGCGCTTAATTTAAAACAGGAACCTCCAATATAACACCAAGCCGGGCAGGAGGTTGTCGGATGAACGACAATTATGCGAAATTCTTTCACCCGCTCCCCCGCCGCCGGGTCGTTTGCCCCGTGCCCTCTTGCGGAGCCGTCGTGAACCTTTGTGCCTTCGTGCCTTGGTGGCAGAAAAAAAATGGCCCAGCGTATGGTCCCGTACCCCGTTCTTTTTGTGGAATTCGCGGGCCCGCTGCATCCAGGTAATCGGAATGCGTTCGCCTCCCCCACCATAACCCGGTTCCTGACCGTTATGCCCATGCCCTCCACCCGCGTCATCCTGCGCCTGGCCTTCCCGGCCGGGCTCGTCCTGCTGCTCAGTTCCGCCTTTTTCGGCGGCCCCACCCCTTTGGAAAATGGTTTCCTCGACCGGCTGCGGGCCGAAAGCCACCGCTGGAATGCCGAGCGGGGCAACGACCGGGTGTACCTGCAAACCGACAAGCCCTTCTACAAGCCCGGGGAAACGGTCTGGTTCGGGGCGTACCTGCGCAATGCCGACGACCTCCAGCCCTCCCGGTTCAGCCAGGTGCTGCACGTCGAACTGCTCAACCCCAAGGGCGGCGTGGAGGGGCACCTCGAACTGGTTGCCCGCAACGGCGTGGCCGCCGGCGACTTCTCCCTCGGCGCCGACGCCCCGGGCGGCCTCTACAAACTCAAAGCCTACTCCCAGTGGCAGCGCAACTTCGAACGTACCCTCCTGTTTGAGCGGGAACTGACCGTGCAGCGCAGCGTACTGCCCCGCCTCAAGATGGAACTGGACTTTGCCCGGAAAGCCTACGGCCCCGGCGACCGGGTGGAAGCCACCCTCAAGCTGCATTCCCTCGAGAACAGGCCCCTCGCCCACCACGCCGTCACGTTCGCGGTGCAGGTGGCCGGCCACGAAATCGCCGCGCAGCCGGCCCGGGCCGACGCCGAAGGCACGGTGCGCCTGGCCTTTACGCTGCCCGCCGCCCTCGATGCGCCCGACGCCCTGCTCAACGTGCTGGTGCCCCACGAGGGCAACAACGAATCCATCTCCCGCGCCGTGCCGGTGGTGTTGAACCAGATCGGCCTCACGTTCTACCCCGAAGGAGGCGACCTGGTGGCCGGCCTGCCCGGCCGGGTGGCCTTTGCCGCCGTGGATGCGTACGGCAAGCCCGCCGACGTTACGGGGGTGGTGGAAGACGAACGCGGCCGGTTCGTGGCGGAACTGAGCAGCTACCACCAGGGCATGGGCGCCTTTACGCTGCGGCCCGAGGCCGGCAAGCCGTACCGCGTGCGCATTACCCGGCCCGCCGGCATTGCGCAAACCTACCCCCTGCCGCCAGCCTTGCCCACCGGCTACGGCCTGGCTGCCGACCTGCCCGGCCGGGATTCGCTGCGCGTCACCGTCCGGGCGGCCGCGGCCGGCCCGGTGGCCCTGGTGGTGCAGGTGCGCGGCAAAGTGTACCATTCCGCCCGGGTGGATGCGGGGGCCGGCCGCACGGCGGTCTCCATTCCCCTCGGCAACCTGCCCGCGGGAGTGGCCCAGGTCACGCTTTTCGACGGCCGCGGCGTGGCCCGGGCCGAGCGGCTGGCCTTCGTCAACGGGCACAAAAGGATGCACCTGGCCATCACCACCGACAAGGAGCAATACCAGCCGCGGGAAAAAGTGAAAATGACCATCCGGGCCACCGGGGAGGGCGGCGCTCCCCTGCCGGCGCAACTCTCCCTGGCCGTGGCCGACGACAAGCTCCTCGCCTTTGCCGACGACAAGTCGGGCAACATCCTCGCCAAAATGCTGCTGGAGCCCGACCTGGCGGGCACCGTCGAAGAACCCAACTTCTACTTTGACCCCCGCGAACCCAAAGCCGGCCAGGCGCTCGACTACCTGCTCATGACCCGGGGCTGGCGGCACTTTACCTGGGAGGAGGTGCTTAGCGGCAACCTGCCCCCCGTCGAACACCGGGCGGAAAGGGCCGTCGTGACCGGCCGGGTGCTCGAAGAGGTGCCGGGCGGCGTGGCCATCGGGGCCACGGTGCGGGAGGTAAAGGGCAAGCGGTCCGTCCGGACCGATTCGATGGGCCGGTTCGCCCTGGCCGGCCTCGACCTCACCGGGCCGGCCCTGCTGGAAGTGACTACCCCGTCCTACGTGCGGCAACTGTGGGTGGACGACTACGCCCAGGAGTACACCGTGACCGGGGACGTGGTGGGAACCGTGACGTACGCCGAGGATGGCACGGCCATGCCCGGTGTGAACGTACTTTGGAAAGGCACCACGCAGGGCACCATCACCGACTCCGAAGGCCGTTTCTCCCTTCGACCCTGCGCCGGCTGCACCACGCTGGTCTTTTCCTTCGTCGGCGTAATCACCCGGGAAATAGCCGTTTCCGGGCAGCCCCGCCTGGATGTGCAGCTGCAGCCCGACATCATGGCCCTCGACGAAGTGGTGGTGATCGGCTACAGCGTGCAGCAGAGACGCGACGTGACCGGCTCCGTGTTGTCGGTCGCCCCGCCGCCACGCGTCCGTGCGCCCAAGCTCAAAAAAGCACGCGACCCCCGGTTTACCCAACCGCAAATAGTAGCCGATGAGGAGGTAGTCGAAGCCACCCCGCCCGCGCAGCAGGACCCGGAAACGGAGGTAGTTGTTGAAGAGCAATTCGCCGGCGACCCCAGCGCTGACCTCAATATCATCATTGAGGAGCCGGAGAACCTGTCGCTGGGAGATGAACCGGCCGCCCTGGAAATTGCCCGGGAAGGGGAAGAAACCGTATTCCAGGTAGTAGAGCAGATGCCGGAGTTTCCGGGCGGGATGAAGGCCCTGACCCGCTACCTCCGCGACAGCCTCTACTACTCCCCCCGGGCCCACCGGTTCGGCCTGGAGGGCACGGTGTACGTGGGCTTCCTGGTGGAGGCCAACGGCCAGGTGAGCGACGTGCAGGTGCTCAAAGGGCTGGGCTACGGCCTCGACCAGCAGGCCGCGCGGGCAATCCGCGCCATGCCCCGCTGGACGCCCGGCCGGCAGAGTGGCCGCCCCGTGTCGGTCCGCTACACGCTGCCCCTCCGCTTCTCCCTCGACGGCGCCCGGGTCCGCCGGCCCGGGCCATCCACCGGCGACCCCGCCGGTCAAGGGGCCGCCGCGCCGCGGACTACCCGCTACTACCGGGCCCGCACGTTTGCCGCCCCGGTGTACAAGGGCAAAAAGGCCCCCAAAGCACGCGGCGATTTCCGCTCCACGCTTTTCTGGCAGGGAAACCTCACCCTCGACGCCACCGGCACGGCGGAAATCGAGTTCTACAATTCCGACGAGATCACCGCCTTCCGGGCCACGGCCGAAGGCATCGGCGAAAACGGGCTGGTGGGCCGCGGGGAGCACACCTACTACACGC
>CADCTQ010000326.1 GCA_902805615.1 uncultured Cytophagales bacterium | reverse complement strand
GCGGTTGGAAGCAAGGGAGAAGCCCCGGGACCGGTTGCCGGCGGCATTTTTGAAGAGTTCATTGAGCACCTTTTCCATGATGTCAATGTCGCGTTCCATGCGGTCCTTGTCCACGGGGGCGTTCTGTCCATAAACCGGGCGGCCCGGCAGGCAGACCAGCAGCAGGGGCAACAGGCAAAAGCAATACAGTCGTTTCATAAAAGGAGTGAAAGAGTTTAGGAATTTGAGCGTTTGAGAGTTAAAAATTTTAGGATTTAAGCGCCTGGTCGTTAGCAAATTCATTCCGTTCACATCAAGCACCGGTTCATCTGACGCTAAAGCATTCGACAGCATACAGTCCCCATTGAATACCCGTCACGCGTGAAGGTTCCACCATCGCCCTTCGAACATCGAACATCGAGCATCGCCCTTCCCCCCCTACTCCGGTTCCTGCGGCTGCACCACCGATTGCAGGAGGGCGTCAATGGCCTGGTCGGTTTCGCGGAACTTGGACTCCGATTTGCGGTCGAGTGCTTCGATGCTGGCCAGCACCAGTTCCGTGTCTTCGGCCCGGATCGTATTGAGGTAGTTGGCAAAGCCGGCCAGCGATTCCTGCAACTGCCGCTGCTGCTGTTCGCCGGCGGCCTGGAAGGCTTCTTCGATCAGCCGCAGGTTTGCTTCCGACAGCGAAGCCAGCAACTGGTTCAGCTGGGCCTCCGACACCTGGCGGCGCGACTTGCCGGCGGCTACCCGCACGGCCGGGCGGCTCCGCTCCTGCTCCACCCGCACTTTCAGTTCGGTAAGGGTTTGCCGGAGGCCGGCCAGTTCCTCCCGGAGGCGGACGGCCTGCACGCCGGCGTTCTCTCCCTTCAGGGAACGGATGTCGTCCTTGAGCCCCGCCACCAGTTTCCGCATTTCGGCCGTTTCGCTTGCCGGCGCGGCCCCCGCGGCGCTAAACCGCACGGCCAGGCCATTCCGGTTCAGCGTGAGGTCCGTGTGCGTGAGGGCGCCGGCCACCAGCAGCAGCGACAATCCCGCGGCAACCGACAGCACGGCCTGGGCCAGGCGGCCCAACGTCCTTCCGGGCCGTACCACCGGGGCGCTTTCCGCGGGGGCAGCCATTGGGGGAGCCAGGAACACGGGCGGCGGGGGCGCTTCCACGTCGGGGAGCGGGTGCAGGTCGCCGAGCAGCTGCCCGGTTTCCCGCAGTTCTTCGGCCAGCCCGGGCGAAGCGGCCAGCCGGGCTTCAAATTGTCTTTTTTCTTCCCCTTGCAGTTCGCCGTACAGGTAGCTGATGAGCTGCGCGGGATCGGGTTTATTCTTCATACTGAATGGCTTCTTTCGTAATATTCCACTTCGTCAATACTTTCCGCAGGGCTTTGAGCCCGTAATACATCCGCGACTTCACCGTGTTCTCGGGCTCCGACAGCACCTCGGCAATCTCGTGAAACATAAGCCCCTCATACTCCTTCATGATGATTACCAGGCGCTGCTCCTCGGGAATCTGGGCCAGGGCCCGTTTGAGGAGCCTTTCCCAGTCGCGGCACTGGAGCTGCTTTTCGGGGTTTTCGCCCCCCGGCAGTTGCCCCCACGCTTCCCTTTCCCCGCCGCTGAGCGACTCCGTAGCGTACCGGCCGGCCCGGCGGGTGCGGGCCCGGCAGCCGTTGCTGGCAATGATGTAGAGCCACGCCCGGAACCGCCCCGGGTCCTTGAGCGTCCCGATGGACTGGTACGCCTTGATGAAGGTCTGCTGCGTGACCTCCGAGGCTTCGTCGTAGTCGTTGAGGTATCGGTAGGCGAAGTTGAATATGCGCTTGTGCCAGTTCTTCATGAGCTGGTTAAAGGCGTACAATTCCCCCCGGATGGCGCTTTCTACGAGTGGCCTGTCGTCGGTCATGCAGTGTGGTGCGGCTTGTTGGGTGAAAGATGCGGGAGCCGGGGCAATAGTTTTAAAGCCGGGTAAGTTTATTTGGACCAATCGAAAATGGTAATAATCCGGCTATTTGTTTAATTTTTTTGACGAATGGCGTCCCTGTTGTATCTTGAAAAGGGATGTTACGCGCAACACCTCCCCTATGACCTCACCTGTACCTTTATGAATGAACAGAAATTTTGGGAACTCATCGAATCGGCCTGGAAAAGCGTGCCGCTGCTGGACGGACTGCGGCAGGAGGCAATGAAGACGAACAAGGCGGATTTATTCGAAGGACTGAGTTTCGGGCTTAACGACGAGGTGTCGGAAGCCATTGAAGAAAAGCTGCGGGAACTGAGCAAAGACGACCTGACCGGGTTCAACCACCTGCTGGAAGAAAAGCTGTTTCGGCTCGACCGCGAAGAAATCCACCAGCACACCGACGGCTCGGACGACGGGTTTCTCTACTGCCGGGGCTTCATCGTGGGCATGGGGGAACGCTACTACCACCTGATCCACGCCAACCCCGCCAAGGCCACCGCCGACGCCGAAGCCGAGTCCATCTGCTTCGTGGGCTACCGGGTGTACCTGGAGCGGTTCAGGGAAGAGTTCGTGCGGCAATCGGTACACCCCATCGAATCCGGCTCCAACCCCGACGGGTGGCGGGATTGATACCGAGACCCTACTGCGAAACCATTGTCCCGGAATGGTACACTGATGGGTTATGATGATTATGGTCTATTATGATCTTTTTCCGGAACCCTCTTCCAATCAGTCCTGATCATAATCATCATAATAGATCAGTGTACCATTCCCCACCTCTCAAACTCATTAACCCCCCAACTCCACTTGCACCCATGAACGGACTGATGATGCAATACCCGCTGACGACCAATACCATCGTGGAATACGGCAACCGCGTATTTCCGCACCGGGAGATCGTCACCAAGTTACCCAACGGCGCCTGGCACCGGTACACCTACGCCGACATGCACACCCGGACCAAAAAGCTGGCCGCCGCCCTCGTCCGCAAGCTGGGCGTGCAGCCCGGCGACCGGGTGGCGACCTTCGCCTTCAACGGCTACCAGCACCTGGAACTGTACTACGCCATTCCCGGCATCGGGGCCGTGTGCCACACCCTCAACATCCGGCTGGCCCCCGACCAGCTGGCCTACATCGCCAACCACGCCGAAGACCAGGTGGTGTTCGTGGACGCCCCGCTCTTGCCGCTCTTCGAAAAAATTGCGCCCCACGTGCCCGGCCTCCGGCACTGCGTGCTCATCAACGCCCCCGCCGGCGTGACCACCACCCTGCCGGGCGTGGTGCACTACGAAGACCTCATCGGCGACGGGTCACCCGACTTCGCCTGGCCTGACCTCGACGAAAACGCCGCCTGCGGCCTGTGCTACACCAGCGGCACCACCGGCGAACCCAAGGGGGCGTTGTATTCGCACCGTTCCACCTACCTGCACGCCCTGACCATCATGACGCCCAACGCCGCCAGCGTGAGTTCGGCCGACACGGCCCTGCTCATCGTGCCGCAGTTCCACGTCATGGCCTGGGGTTTTCCGTTCATGTGCATGCTGGCCGGCGCCAACATGGTGATGCCGGGCCTGCACCTGCAACCGGCCGCCATCATTGACATGCTCCAGCGGGAACGCGTCACGGTGGCCAACGGCGTGCCCACCATCTGGCTGGGCGTGTACGAAGCGATGAAGCAGAATCCGCCGGCGGAGAAACTGTCCCTGCGGCATTACATGGTGGGCGGCTCGGCGCTGCCGGCAAGCCTGATGGCCGCCTTCGAAAAGGACTTCGACCTGGAGGGCCTCCACGCCTGGGGCATGACGGAAACCTCGCCGCTGGGGACCGTGGCGCGGCTGCAACCCGTGCACGCCGCCTTGCCATCCGACGAACGGCTCCGCATCCGGGCCACCCAGGGCGTGGAAATGCCCGGCGTGGAAGTCCGGGTGGTGGGGGAAGACGGCACGGTGGTCCCGCGCGACGGCAAGACGGTGGGCGAAATCCAGGTCCGGGGGGCCTGGGTGATCGGCGGGTACTACAAGTCCGACAACCGGGAGGCTTTTACGGCCGATGGCTGGTTCAGGACGGGCGACGTGGGCACCCTCGACCCGCTGGGCTACATGCAGATCACCGACCGCACCAAAGACCTCATCAAGAGCGGCGGGGAATGGATTTCGAGCGTGGCCCTGGAAAGCGCCCTGATGGCCCACCCCCAGGTGAAGGAAGCCACCGTGATTGCCATTCCGCACGAAAAATGGATTGAGCGGCCCCTGGCCTGCGTCGTGTTTGCCGAAGGGGCCTCGGTCCCCGACGACGAACTGCGGCGTTTCCTCTCCCCCCAGTTCGCCGTGCACCAACTGCCCGACGTGTTCGTACCCGTTGCGGAAATTCCCAAAACCAGCGTCGGCAAATTCGACAAAAAAGCCGTTCGCCGCCTCTACGCGGCGGGAAAGTTGGGGAAATAAAGGAGACGGCAGACCGGAGGAAAGGAGACCGGAGGAGTACGCGTGCCTGGCTAATGCCGAGAATAGTTGTGTGTGCATTGTTGTGGAGGAAGATGGAAAAAGGGGAACGGAGGATGGAGAATGGAATAGTGGGGGCGGAATTGTGATTTGCTTTCTCCTGGGGAGAATACCCAAAAAGGCCGGCGTTACTGCCGGCCTTTTCCTTTTTCCCTTCCTCCCGTCCGGTTCTCACTTTGTCCCGTATCCCCGCCAAACGCCGGGCACGCCTCCTCCGGTCTCCTTTCCTCCGGCCTCCCGTCTCCGTCCTAGTACTGCCAGTTCACCCCCAGCAGGTACAGGCTGCCGATGTGGTCGTCGCGGTAGTGCTCGACGGACCGGTCGTTGAGCACGTTCCGGCCGCTGACGAACACCGACAGGGCTGGCAGGGGCGAATAGCTCAGTTTGGCGTTCAGGAGCAGCTTCGGGTGGATGGAGCCCACGCCCCGCACCCCGTCGTTGCGGGTCAGGTTATCCCGGTGGTAGAACGTCTGGCGGGAGTAGTAATAGGGGTTGACGTTGAAGTTGAGCTTCGGCGTCACCTGGTAGTTGACGTACGCGCCGCCGTACACGGCAGGCGTGGACCGGTGTTTCTGCCCGGTGCCCATGCCGGAGTACAGGTTGTTGATTGCCGGGTTGCCGCCGTTGGACTTGTGGGGCGCCGCCTCGGCCGTGTTGGCGTACGCCGAGTAGTTGCGCAGCCTCGTCTCCTGCACCGTCGCGAACGGCTTCACCTGCACTTTGCCCTGCACGTAGTGGAACGACACCGTGGTGCCCAACTGGTGCACCTCCAGCGGCAGGTTCGTCACGTCCACGTGCGTGACCACGGTCACCGGGTTGGTCTCCCGGATTTCGGTCCGGCCCGTGACCAGGTCGGTGTAGTTGCGGGTTTGCGTGTAGAACACCTCGGCGTCTACGTGCAGGTTGCCCGTGAGCTTGCCCCGGTACCCGGCTTCGATCATCTCCGACCGCACCAGTTCGAGGTCCTTGCTGCCGTTCACCTGGTAAAGGAAGTTGGGCCGCGCCGGGTCGAGCGACAGCGTCAGGTCAATGAAGTTGTCGTAGATGAACGGCGACCGGTAGGCCCGGGAGTACACCGCCCGCAGCAGGTGATCGGTCACCGGCTTTACGGTAGCGGCCAGTTGGTAAGAGGCAAACCACTTGTTGGGGTAGTTGAATTTGTCGAGCCGCAGGCCGCCCACCAGGCGCAGTTTTTCCGCCCACAGGCTGTACTCCGACCGCAGCGAGGCCGCGTGGGTGATCACCTCGTACCGGCCGCTGAAGATGCCCTCGTCTTTGGTCACGTCCCAGTACCGCGTATCGTCGTACCCGGCCCGGCGGTAGCCCAGGCCCGGCTTGAGCGACAGTTTCCGCACCCGGATTTCGTACTCGGCCGAAGCATCCAGCGTGCTGAAGTCGAACGTGCTGCCTTTGAAACCGAGGCTGGGGTCCTGCTTGCCCGTGAGGTACGAAAACTGCGTGCTTACCCCGTGCACCCGGCCCTTGAGGTCGGCGTAGCGGGTGTTGGAAGTCATCGTGTTGAGGGGCGTGGCGCCGTTTTCGCCGTAGGCATTCTGCACCTCCGAGTCCTGCGTGCCGGCCGACAGGTCGAAGGTGGCTTTGGCCGCGGGGGCGTAGGTCAGGAATGCGTTCAGGCCGTATTTGTGCATGGACCATTCGGGGTGCGGGTACCGGGCGGCCAGGTTGGGGAGGGGAATGTCGGCCGCACTGTTGACCCGCGCGTCCAGGGGCGTCACGTAGTACGAGGCTTCGCGGCCCCGCCGCTGGAAGTTGCCCGATACGGTGCCGTTCAGTTTGGCCTTGTAGCCGTAACCGACCGAGGCGTTGGCGGCCACGGTTTGCGCCGTGCCGTACTGGGCGTTGGCGACGGCCTGGAGGCCCGGCTTTTCGGCCTTGCGGGTCAGGATGTGGATCACGCCCGACACGGCATTGGGGCCGTACAGGGCCGAGGAAGGGCCGCGTACCACCTCGATCTTCTCCACGTCGTTGAGGTCCACGGGCAGCGTTTCCCAGAAAGTGCCGCCTTGCAGGTAGTTGTACACGGGCCGGTTGTCAATCATGACCAGCGTGGTGGTGTTGGCCGAATACACCGAATAGCTGTTGGGCGGCACATTGTCGAGCCCCCGCAGGTGCACGTCGTAGTTGCCGTTCGTCTGTTCGCGCACGATCAGGCCGGGCACGAGCCGCAGGGCTTCCACCAGGCTGGTGGCGCCGGCCTTGCGGATCTCCTCGCGGGTCAGCACGGAGGCCGACAGCGGGGCGTCGAACAGGTTCTCGGCTTTCTTGGAGGCCGACACCACCTGGATGTTCATCAGTTCTTCCAGCGACAGGGTCATGAGTTCTTCGCTGGATTTTTCCTGGGCGGCGGCCGTGAAGGTTGCGCACAACAGGGCGCATGCGTAAAAAATCTTCTTCATAAAAAATAATCCGGGGATTGCGGTAAATAGGGTGCAATGCGCAAAAAAATGCATTGGCGGCAATTCTGCGGGGGGCGTTGCACCCAACGGGCGGGGAGATTCGGGAAAGTGCATCCGTTCCCGGTCCCCCGCGGCACCGGCCCGGACGGTTTGGCCCGCCGGCTTACATGCGAGGCGATGAACGGGGGGAGCGGCGGGGTTAACGGCTGTCCCGGAATGGCGCAAAAAATTGTTAACTCTTCCTTGATTTGCAAGCCGTTACGTCGCCTCTTTTTCCCAGCGTTTTTACCGGTTTTTTACCCTTTTAATGCCTCGTCGCTGCCGGTGGGCAAAGCGGTGTGTTTTCGGGCAAAAGCAAATGCCGTAAGGCTTTTTACTGCTCTGATGCGCCGTACTTCGATGCGAAGCGGGTAGTGGTGGAAGTTCGGGCGTTGCGCGGCCGGGCTTCGTTGCCGGTACCAAAAGCGAAAGGGCAGGAACCGTTGGTCCTGCCCGCCATAGCTGCTTCGTAGGATTAAGCAAAAACTTGCTCTGCCTTGGGATCGGGGCCGTACTCATTTGTGCCTTCCTCTCCGGCAGTACACAACAGGACCAGGTACCAAATCACGCCTACCAAGGGGATCGCGCTGACCAGGATGTACCAGCCGCTTTTCCCCACATCATGCATTCTCCTGACGCTCAGGGCCAGCATCGGAATGAAGACGGCCAGGTAATACAGTCCAATGAGAATGGCAAAAGAAAATGAAACAACCATCAACATGCCCATTACAATGTAGGCGATTGCGTTGAACAGGACAAAATGCCAAAACTCCTCGCGCCGGGCGCGGCCGTTGAATTGTGCGTAATTGCTCCACACGGACAAATAATAATTCATACATCTGTTTATTTAAAGTTCCCTACTCGTATGGCTTTTCGGTTCCGCCCCGTTTGTTAGAGTGGTTTCTAGACTCCACTTTCACCGGGGCTGAGGGATCAGCATCCGATGGTGCCTTCCGGGAGCCGGGCGTCTGCAGCCTGCCTTCTTCCTGAAAAACGGATGCAATACTATACTGTCCTGGCGTCTTTATCTTCTGGGAATCAGGGCTTTTCATACACAGGTATTTTCGCGCGCCGCATTCAAGGTCCGCAAAAAAGCGACGCCCCCTCCGGTTTGTCCGGCATTACACCGATTCCATCGCGGCCGGCATGCGCCGTCGCAGGGTGAGATGACCGGGCAACCGGCGCTCCTCCGTCTGGGCTATCCCATCGCGACGAACGCCCCATTCTTATAGATGATACCAATATTCATTATTTTTGCATAGTAATTGTCTATACCCATTATGAACATCCAGCAGTTGGAATACGTGGTGGCCCTCGATACGCACCGGCACTTCGTGACGGCGGCCACGCACTGCCACGTGACGCAGCCCACCCTGAGCATGCAGGTGCAGAACCTGGAAAAAGAACTGGACGTGTTGCTGTTTGACCGCAAAAGGAGTCCGCTGGAGCCCACGCCGGCGGGCCGGAAGGTGATTGCGCAGGCCCGGCAGGTCCTGCGCGAAATCCAGGTGCTGAGGGATTCGGTGAAGGAGGAGAAGGCGCGGCTGACGGGTGAGTTCCGGCTGGGCATCATTCCCACGCTGGCCCAGTACCTGGTGCCGCTGTTCCTGGTGGACTTCGTACACAAACACCCGCAAACGAACCTGCTCATCGAGGAGCTGCCCACCGACCAGATCGTGGACCGGCTCAAACAGAGCCGGCTCGACCTGGGCATCCTGGTGACGCCCCTCGAAGACGACGCCATCCGCGAGGTGCCCGTGTTCAACGAACCCTTCCTGGCGTACGTCTCGCGGGGCCACGCCCTGTTCGGCAAGCCGGAGGTGCGGGCCGAAGAACTGGAGGAAGCCGACGTGTGGCTGCTCAACCAGGGGCATTGCTTCCGCAGCCAGGTGCTCCACCTCTGCAACGGGCAGGAGGCGAGCTGCTCGCGCCGGGGCTTCGCCTACGAAAGCGGCTCCATCGAAACGCTCAAGCGGATGGTGGACCGCCACTCGGGCTACACGCTGGTGCCCGAATTGTCGGTGCTCGACGAGATCGGCACCAACCCGGTGGTGAAACGTTTTGCGGCCCCCGAGCCGGTGCGGGAGGTTAGCCTGGTGGCCCACCGGAGCTTTCCCAAAGAGGCTTTGCTCCAAGCGCTTAGGGCCGAAATACTGGCCAGCATTCCCGAACGGATGCGCATCAACGGGGGCCAAAGGAGGATTCGTTGGCGCCCGGGTAACTCCTGAAATTCGGGAAATGGGGCGTTTTTTAGCAACCCGGCCGCCCTGATTCCGTAGAAACGGGTAGTTCAATTAAATTTTTACAGCTATGGGAAAGACGAGAGAAGGGCAATATATACCACCCAAAGGCAAGCCTTCCGGAGATGGACAACCAAAGGGCGCCGGCAACCTCCCCGTGAATCACATTGACAACCTGGAGGAACGCGACCGGATCGCCGATACGTATACCGACGGACCCGACCAGCCGGCCGCCAATGTGATGGTTCGGCACCCCAACCGGAACGTGAACAAAGACAAGATTGACCAGGACTCTTACGGTGGAGGACACTAGTGGTCTGAACCTTGATGAGCCTGATGCAATGATGGACTTGATGGTCTGAACCTTGATGTACTTGATGAAGGGATGACCAGGATTATGTAAAAGGTAGGATTAGCGGGATTGTGGGGAGGCTAATTCACCAGGTTCCGTCATTGACGATTACGGGATGGAAGCAGAAAGAGCGTGATTTCAATTCACGCTCTTTCTGCTTCCATCCTTTTTTTATTCCACAACACGTATAGCAATTCAATTACCTGCATCACACCAGCATCCCGTCTCTTCATTTGCATCCATCCCGCTAATCCCATTGTCCCGCCTATCTCTGTCATCGTTTCATCAAGTCCATCATTGCATCAGGCTCATCAAGGTTCAGACCATCAGGCTCATCAAGGTTCAGACGCTCAGACCATCAGTCCTAATCATAACCATCATCACCCATCAGTGTACCCTCCCCAATTCCCTGATTCCCACACTCCAGTTACGGGCGTTTGCCACCAGCACCGACACGCCGATGAGGCCGTAGGCCGCCCACTGGGCCGCCGAGGCGCGTTCCCCGTAGTAGAAAAAGGCCAGGGCAAAGTTGATCAGCGGGTTGATGTACATGAGGGCGCCCAGCGTACTGGCGGGCAAACCCTTGAGGGCGTAGGCGTTCAGGAACAGCGGAAACACGGTGAACAGCGAACTGAGCACGAAGATGTTGGCGTAGAAAAACCCTTCGGCGGGCACCGCGCCCCGGAACGACGGCCCCAGCGCCGTGAGGATGCCGAAGGCCAGCAGCACCTGCATGGCGAGCAGCACGATGCGGTCGTAGTCGCGCAGGATGCGCTGCGTGATCAGGTAGAGGGCGTAGCTGGTGGCGATGAACAGCGAAAAGGAGAGGTTGTAGAGCGAATCCACGCCGATGAGGGCGCAGGCCGTGGCGCTGATGCCCAGGGCGATCCACTGCGTGACGTGCAGCTTTTCTTTAAGCAGCAGCGACCCCAGCAGCGTGGTCACGATCGGGCAGAGCAGGTAGGAGAACGAGCCGGTCTGCACGCTGATGTGGTTGAGCACGTAGATGAAGGCCAGCCAGTTGACCGTCAGGAATACGCTGCCCACCAGGGCACTGCGCAGGAACTTGCGTTTTTCGGCCGCGTCGGCCGACCGGTACTGCCCCATCGTCTGGCGGAGCGAATCGCGGCGGAAGGCGGCGATGATGCCCACCAGGCAGAGCAGCGCGAAGGCCACCCGGTAGTAGAGCAACTGGCCGCTCTCGTAGCCGTGCAACGCCCGGATGGGCAATGAGATAAATCCAAAAACGACGAAGGTGGCGACGGCCGAAAGGTAATGGCGGTTCACGGGCGGGGCGTACGGTTTGACTGGGTAAAGATAACCCAAGGGGAACACCCCAACCGCCCGGAACGTGCCCGTCAATGCAGATTTACCGGATCTTCCTAGTTATTCTTCGGAAAGTACACGGTAAACTCCGAACCCTGGCCCACGGTGCTTTCTACCTCGATCCTGCCGCCCGCGTTTTCGATGATGCGCTTGACAATGTACAATCCCACCCCGGAGCCTTCCACGTGGTCGTGGAAGCGCTTGAACATCGTGAACAGCTTTTTCTGCTGCTCGGCCGAAATGCCCAGGCCGTTGTCTTTCACGCACAGCGCCACGTAGTCGCCCGCGTCTTCGGTGGAGATGCGCACCACCGGTTTGCGTTCCGGGGAGCGGTACTTGATGGCGTTGGTGAGCAGGTTGTGCACGATGCTGTGCAGGTTCTTGCGCGAAAAGTGCACCTGGCTCACTTCCCGGAAGTCCGTTTTCACCGTGGCCTCGTTGCTCTCGATCATGTCGCGGATGCTGGTCTGGATGTCGGTGAGCAGCTCGTTGAGGTCCACGTCGCTTTCGTCGTCGCTCACGTTCTTCTGGATGCGCGAAATGTCGGTGAGCGTCTGGATCGTCTTCTTGAACGTGTCAATGGTGCCCGTGATCAGCTCCATGATGAAGCCGATGCGGCCCTGTTCGGGCTGCACTTCCTTGGCGAGTTTCTTCACCAGCCCTTCCAGGTTGATGATGGGCGCCTTCAGGTCGTGGGAAGCCGTGTACACGAAGTTGTCGAGGTCGTTGTTGATGCGCACCAGGTTGTCGTTGGTCTGGAGGAGTTCTTCCTGCACCTGCTTGAGGTTGGTCAGGTCCACCAACGAACCGAGCATCCGGCTGGGAATGCCGTACTCGTTGTGCAGCACGTAGCCGCGGCCGAACACGTAGGCATAGCCGGCGTCCACGCGCCGGAAGCGGAATTCGTCGGCCCACTGCGAGGCGCCGGTGTCAATCACCTGGTGCAGGTTGGCCATCACCCGTTCGCGGTCGTCGGGGTGCAGGCGGTTGGCCCACGAGTCAATGCCCATCTCGGTGTCTTCGGGCTGCTGGCCGAACATGATCTTGTAGCCCTCGTTCCACCAGAGGTGGTTGGTCACCAGGTTCCAGTCCCACACGGCGTCGTTGGTAGCCAGTGAGAGGAGGCGGAAGCGTTCTTCGCTCACCGACAGGGCGGCGGTGCGTTCGGCCACGCGGGCTTCGAGTTCGTTGTTGAGGCGGCGCAGGTTTTCCTCGGCCCGCTTCAGGTCCTGGTAGGCGCGGATGATCTTTTCCTGGTTCTGCCGCTTCTCGCTGATGTCGCTGAAGGTCACGGCAATGCCCTCGTCCATGCGCACGGCCACGGTCTCGAACCAACTGTTCACCCCTTCGCCGTCGTAGTAGTGTTCGTGGTGCAGCGGCCGGCCGGTTTCGGCTACTTTCACGTACTTTTCAAACAGCCCTTCGCGGGCGTTGCCGGGCATGAGTTCGAGCAGGAGGCCGCCTTGCAGTTCTTCCTTGGTGCGCCCCACCATGCGGGCCGCCGCGTCATTGACGAGTATCCACTGGAAGTCGGTGATCTTGCCGTGCTTGTCGCGCACGTTCCGGAAGGCCATGATGCCGCTCATCGAGCCGTTGAGCACGCCGTCGAGCAGGTTGTTGAGCTGCTTGAGGGGCGTGATGTTGACGAAGGTCACCACGGCGCCGTCCAGCGAATGGTCGAGGCGGATGTAGGGCAGCACGCGCAGCATGTAGTAGCTGCCGTCGGCTTCCTGGATTTCGGCTTCGCGGGGCTGGCCGGTGCGGATCACGTAGCGGATGTCTTCCACCAGCTTTTCGTAGCGGATGTTGAACGAAAAGTGGCTGATGGGCCGGCCGATGTCGGCTTCGATGAGGTTGATGAGCCGGAGCACCGACGGGGTGTACT
>CADCTQ010000325.1:21355-35947 GCA_902805615.1 uncultured Cytophagales bacterium | reverse complement strand
GGGGGGGAAAAGTTCAGGGTGCGGCCAGGGTGTTGGCGGTCCGTTTGCCGGCCGGCTGCCGGCGGGCCAGTTGCGAGGCGTAGTACCGGCTCAGGTAGTGGTACACCACCAGTTCGTGCATCCGCTGCCGGGCAATGAACGTCCGGTTCAGCGTCATGTGGATGTAGCTGGGCAGCAGCGCCGCGTCCGGCAGGGTGGTTGCCGGGTGGTTGCGCCGCTCGGTTTCCAGGGCGGCCACCAGGTCGCGGTTCCGCTCCGAACGCCGCCGGAAGCATTCCAGGGCCGGCCGCAGGGGCGACTCCGCCGGCTGGGGACCCAGGATGTCTTCGATGGCCCTGGCTTCGGCCCGGTACTTGTCGTTGAGGCTGTGCAGCAGCTTGCTGGTTTTGCTCCTCTTGTTGAACTCCGCGTAGAAGCCCTCCTGCAAACCCCGCAGCAGCCGGTCTTTGGCCGCCAGGTCCAGCCCGAAGTCGTCCAGCAGCGCGTCCACGTTGCGGAGGGCAAACAGCCACCGGTACCGTTCCCCTTCGTCGCCCCCGATCAGGTCCAGGAATTCGGTCACGGCCACGCTGTCGGAGCCGAACAGCGCCTCGCTGAGCACCATGGTGTTGGCGCCGTACCGTTCCACTTCGCGCTGGTAGGTATCGGTCAGGACCTTTACCACCGTGCCGTTGCCCACGAGCGGCGCCAGGGCTTCGTGCAGGGCGGCCAGCACCTCCGTCCAGAAGCCGGGCCGGCCGGCGTGGTGGAACCGGAGCCGCAGGTGCGGGTCGGGGTCGTTGTAGCGGATGAAAAACCAGTTGTCAATCACCCCGTCCGCCCGCCACCGTTCGGTGAGGGGTTTCAGGCATTCGGTCAGGAGGCGGTCGGCGGTGCGGTTGCCGGTGTACACCTTCACGTACAGCCATTCGCTGCCGGGGATGAACGTCCGCGGGAGGCTGGCGGGCAGGGGCGCCAGGGTAGCCGGCGCGGTGGGCCGGGCGGGCGTCACGCGCTTCAGCGGAATGACCACCTCGTTGGCGTAGGAGCCACTTTCGTCTTTCACGAAGCATTGCCCGGGCAGGGAAAGGTATTCCAGCAGTTCCACGCTGCCCTTCCGGAGGGCGTCGGCCAGGTTGCGCAGCGACTGCCCGTTTTCGAAGTCTACCAGCAGTTCGTTGTCGCCCTCCCCGATGACCGCGTACCGGGGCATGTTCCACCGTTGACGCAGGGCCCCGAAGTACCCGGGCAGGTCGAGGCCGGCATTGCCCAGTTCCGGGTGGTCTTCTTTCCGCAGGTACCACCGGGCCCGGCAGAGGATGAAGTTGCGGTACGTGACCCGCGGCAGGTACGTCTCCTCGACGTGCAGGCCCCACTGCCAGCTGAAAGCGCCGCCCAGGTGTTGGAACTGGAGGTCGCCCAGGAACCGGTACGCAGGCAGGCCCTTCGCGTAATTGTGGGCGTTGGTGAGCCGGGGCACCACTTCCTTGCCCAGCCGGGCGGACCGCAGCACGACCCGGTCGCCCTGCACCGAAACCAGCAGGTCGTCGGGCGGAATCTGGTGGGTTCCGGGTACGGAAGCCTGGCCCAGGTAGGGAATTTCGTATTCGCGCAGTTGCGGCCGCATGATCACGTTGCCCATGCGGGCCTGCGGCAAATGCACGATCTCGGCCAGAATGGCGCCGGGCCGCTGCCGGGCTTCGTCGAGCAGGCACGCGCGGGTCTGTTGGGCCAGCGTTTCGCTGCCGTGGCAAAACCGGGCCAGCAGCGTACCGGCCGACACGCCGCCCAGCGTGTGCAGCACGAAGGCGTAGTCGCCCCGGTCGAGGGCTTCGCCCGACGGCGACAGCAGGCTGCCGAACAGGTAGGCGCCTTCGGGCAGCGCCGGCGCTTCACCCGGTTCGGCCAGGCCGTCCACGTCGGCGTCGGTCAGTTCCATGACGGGCTGCCCGCTGCCGAGCCACGCTTTGAATTTGGCCGACACCAGCCGGTGGGCCTTGTCCCAGGGCACCACCGGGTCGGGCTTGCTGCCCGGCAGGGCCAGCCCGCCGAGCAGGGGCATGTGGTCGGAAGTGCCGCTTACGTTCAGGCCGTAGCCCACGCCGGCCTCCGCGTCGAGGGCCGCCAGCAGGGGCACTTCCTGCTGCTCAAACCGGGCCGAAAACCGTTTCTTGAACTCTTCCAGGTCGGCGCTCCTCCAGGCTTTGCCCGTCCGCAGCAATTTCTCGCCGGTGGCCGTCAACTGTTCCACCACCCGCCGGCTCAGGGTGTTGACCTCGGTACGGTAGAAAAGGTCCGTCTGCACCAGGTCTTTGCTGCTCGTCGGGATCAGTTCCCGGACCAGCTGCGCCACGCGCTGGTACCGCCCGATGGCTTCGCCGTCGCCGCCCAGCGTGCGGGCCACTTCTTCCAGCCGGGCCACCAGTTCGCCGGTGCCGTGCAGTGGCCGGAGCTTTTCGAGCATCACGCCGAAAAATTCGTCGCCGGTGACGGTGGGCTCGAAGTCGCTGGTGAGCAGTTGGCCGTCAATGAGGCTATTGACGAAGGCTTCGGCCTGGGCGGCCGAAACGTCCGCGTCGGTGAGGGCTTCGGTCAGCTGGCCGATGGTGGCGCCGCGCCCGGCCCGCTCCAGCACCCGGCGCACGTACACCGACTCGGTGACGGAAGCCAGGTGGTACGACCGGCGCTTGTTTTTGAGCGTGAACTCCACGTAGCGGTACTTGTCGCCGACCTGGTAGAGGGTGTTGTTGGGAAAAAACCGGACCTGCGCCCGTACGGGCGGCAGCCGGGTGATGTAATCGGCCAGTTCGGCCACGTAGTTCATGTCGAGCCGCGAATGCTGCCGGAGCTTGTCGCCGGCAAACACGATCTCGGTTTTGTCGCCGCCGAGCACGCCGGGGGCGCAGCCGGCAAACAGGCCGTAGGGCGTACTCCGGGTCCCCATCCGGAGGTAATACCGGTAGAGGGTATCCAGCAGGCGTTCCACCTTCCGGGCGTTGGTCATTTCCCCCGACAGCCATTCGGTAAGCGCCTGGTACAGTTCGGTAGACGCCGTGTAGATGGCTTCCCGGAACCGGGGCTGGGCGAAAATCCGGGTAAGCTGGCGGGCCAGGGCATCGCCACCCGCCGCGTTCAGGTCGTCGTTGAATTGGAGCACCGCTTCAACGGGCAGCAGCGGCGTACGCAACAGGTAAAAATCGTGCGGGGCGAGCGTTCCGGTCATAACCAAAGCCAGTAGGAAGTGAGGAATTGAGGGAATCAGCAGATGGGGAAGAAAGGGAAGCCGCCCCTGCCGCGGGCGGGCAGGGGCGGCTTGGCCCTGGTCAGCGTACGATGGTTTGCGGTTTGCACCACGCGCCACTGCTGCCGCAGGTGTATCCTGCGCAGGCATCCGGTTCGTCGCCGTTGGCGCCGCCGGCAACCTGGCGGAGCTGCTCACCGGGCCGGGCAATGGTTTCCTTACCAAGATCAAGCCGATGTACGTTTTCCTTTTTCATGGTTGAAACGGAGTCTTGGTTAAGGATTCCTTGCCCTGGGGCAACCGGTTATTGGGGGCTGTCGGAAATAGTCTGGGGCGAACAGACGGTGCCGCCGCCACCGCAGGTATTGCCACAGCCGTCGGATTCGTCGCCGTTGTCGTCGTTGACGCCGCCGGCAATCTGGCGCAGTTGCTGCTCGTCGAGCCGGGCGATGGTTTCCTTGTCGAGGTCGAGGGGATTTACTTTTTCCTTTTTCATGATTGAAACTAGGTTAAGGTTAAAGATTTATTGAACTACGGTTAAAGATTTTCTGAAAGAAAAGGGCCGCCTGTTATTGTTGCACTTCATACGGCACACAGACGGTGCCGCCGGTACCGCAGGTCTGGGTACAGTTTTCCGATTCGTCGCCGTTATCGTCGTTGGCGCCGCCGGCGATCTGGCGCAGTTGCTGCTCATCGAGCCGGGCGATGGTCTCCTTGTCGAGGTCGAGCGGATTTACTTTTTCCTTTTTCATGAGTAATGGTCGGTTTTGGTAAAGACCCATTCCAAGGAGCGGCCTGCTTGCTATTGTTGCACTTCTTGCGGATTGCACACCGTGCCGCCGGTGCCGCAGGTGTTGCCACAGCCGTCGGATTCGTCGCCGTTGTCGTCGTTGACGCCGCCGGCAATCTGGCGCAGCTGCTGCTCGTCGAGCCGGGCGATGGTTTCCTTGTCAAGGTCGAGGGGATTTACTTTTTCCTTTTTCATGATTCTTGGTTGGTTTTGGTGAAGACTTATTTTTGGTAAAGACTTATTGCATCACAAGGAGCGGCCTGCCTGCTATTGTTGCACTTCTTGCGGCGAACAGACGGTGTTGCCGGTGCCGCAGGTATTGCCACAGTTGTTTGATTCGTCGCCGTTGTCGTCGTTGACGCCGCCGGCAATCTGGCGCAGCTGCTGCTCATCGAGCCGGGCGATGGTCTCCTTGTCGAGGTCGAGGGGATTTACTTTTTCCTTTTTCATGATTGAAACTAGGTTAAGGTTAAAGGATAATTAAATAAAAAATAATTAGAAAATTAGCATCATTCGGGCTTGCGAAATTTAATCGCCTCCGGTAGAAACGGAGCATCATGCAGCTGCCGGACGGTCGCCGCCGGCGCAGGGTTAACCGTGGAGTTAATAATGTTACAACTTGTATCGGGCGGTATTAATTTGTATGAAGCAAAGTAACGCGTTGCTTGCAGGATTAGAAAAATTACTCGACCAACAGAAGGTTTTTTTCGACGTATGAATTAGTTTTTTTTCTACTTATAGCCGCAGACCAAAGCCTTGAGGTCGGCGTGGACGTCCAGTTTCCGGTTAATGAAATCCGTAATTTCGCCGAGGCAAAAATCCTTGTTCGCTGCCTCGGCGTCTTCGGTGAGCCGGATCACGTTCTGGAGCAGCGACAGTTTCAGCAGGTCGAACGACTTGCTCAGCGGTTCCTCCATAAACTCCGTAAAATCGCCCAGGAACTGTCCGTACTCGCCGGCGTAGTACAGCTTTTTGAGGTAGAGCCAGTTGTAGAACACCTGCCGCTCCGGCGTGGTGATTTCAAACGTACCGATCCGGCCGAACAACGCCCCGAACAGTTCGCTTTCCCCCGCGGGATGGCGCGTTTTGCACTCGATCAGGAGGTAGACGGCCCTTTTGAACGTTTCAAAGGCAGTGGCCTCGCGCAGGTACGGCGTTGCTTGCCAGAACTGCGGATCGGCGAAGACGCTGCCGTGCAAGCTCCCCGATTCGCCGTTGAGCAGGTACTGGAGCAGGTCGCCGAAGAGGTTGGCGCCCCGTTCGACGCCGCCGGTCCGGGAGCAGATGCGCGAGAGGTTGACGTTCTGTTCCAGCGAACGGAACAGCAGCGTGCTGAACCCGGCCCGCACCAGGTAATCGTTCAACGCGATGCACTCGAGGGTGAGGGCAAACGCCCGGTCGTAGGATTGCTGCTTATGGTAGTACAGGGCCTTGACCGACAGGCCCCACTGCATGGCAAACAGGTAGATTTCCCCTTTGAACCTTTCGCCGATCAGTTCGTCTACCTGCCAGACACTGCTCAGCGCCTCGTCAAACCGGCGCCGGTTGAGCAGGTTGGTAGACTCCCCGTAGCGGCCCACCAGTTGGATGGCTTCGTCGGCAGTGGCCTCGTCGGTGTAGCGGAGCAATTCCTGGCGTTGCAGGAGGCGCAGCAGCTTTACGTGGTTGTACAGCAGGGGAGACTCGGGCGTGGCTTCGGGAAAAGCCTTCAGGTTGCCGGCCAGTTGGGCCAGTTGAAGCGCCGGGCTGGTGGTGGTTGCGTGCATGGCAATCGGGTTGAGAGGTACATACGGATCCGTCACTAGGCGGCCTGGCTGGCCGGCGTTTTGGCGGGCCGGCGCGTGAGGCCGAAGCTTTTGCTGAGCAGTTCGAGCGTCCCGAACCGGTCCTGCCGCTCCTTGGCTACGTCTTTGCAAATGATCTCGTCCACGCCGAACGATTCGCCCAGGCGCACGAGGGCATCGTGTACTTCGGCCGCGTTCCCCACGATGCACAGCTTGGGATCAAGTTCCTGGCTCTCGAACACCCGCCGGGCCTTTTGCGTCGTCTCCTGGCAGCAGACCGAGACGGCCAGGTTCACCTGGGGCAGGGCGCCGTGGCGGCGGAAAAAGGCTTCGCGGAACGAGCGGACCGCCTCGCGGCACGGCGCCAGGTCGGCCCCCGTGTGGAAGATGGACCTTGAGAAGTGGGTTCCCAGTTCGAGGGCCCGCCCGAAACCGTGGTTGGAGGTGCTCATGGCCCAGACTTCGGGCAGGCTGCCGCCGTAGGGGGGCAGCAACGCCCCTTCGCCTGCTTCGTACACTTCCGGTTCGTCGCGCAGGTAGTGGAGCAGTTCCCGGAACGACTCTTCGAACGAGACGCCGCCGGCGCGGCAGTAGGCCGCGATCCGGTCGTTGTACGAGCCGCCGTTGACCACGCCCAGGTCAACGCGGTTGCCGAACAGGTTGTTGTAGAGTTTGAAAGTGCCGGCCACGTGGAACGGGTTGTGCAGCTTCAGGAGGATGCCCGCCGTACCAATGCGGATGCGCGAGGTGACCGTAGCCAGCAGGGGAATCACCGGCACGGGGTTGGTCCAGGCCGTGCGGAGGTTGCTGAAGTAATGTTCGGCGATCCAGAACCGGGAAAAGCCCAGTTCGTCGGCCTGCCCGGCGTATTCGAGCACGTCCTGCATTTTCAATAAGCTGTTGAGGTTCCCGGTGCGCAGCCCGAAGTCGAGGATGCCGAGGCGGAGGGGTGGTTTCATAAGCCGGTCGTTTTTGCGTGTGGTTAGGAGAGTAACAGAATGCCGTCCCAGGGATAATCGGTCTCCAGCACGGCCGAGAGCAGCACCAGGCCGACCCCCGGCCAGCCGTACAGCAGCCCCCCGGCCCCGCCGATCCCGGTGCCGGCCTCCACCCGGGCGTCGGTTGCCCGCAGCGCGTGGCGGAGCCAGAACCCGTAGCCGTCGCGGTACTGGTCCAGCCCCGTGCTTTCGTGGAGGCGCCGGTACATTTGGGCCAGGCCCGCGGCGCCGTGGCACAGGAACGCGTCCTGCACGTGCGTGCCGGCCATGGCGCACCGGGCGAGGGTGTGGGCGCCCACCCCGGCGGCGATCCGGTCCCATTCCGGGTTGCCGAGTTGGGCCGCCGCCCGGTGCAGCAAGAGCAACTGGCCCATGTCGCCCCGGCACCAGCCCAGGAAGGGCTCGTACCGGGCGTCGTTTTCGGGATCGCCCGGGGGCACGCCTTCATCCACCGAATTGGGAAACACGTTGGCGTACCGGGGCAGGCCGTCCGGGTGCCGCCGGTGCCGGAGGAGGAAGTGCAGGCCCGCTTCAACCACCGGCCCGATCCGGTCGCGGGCCACGCCGGCCCCGTGCACCCCGAGCAGGGCCAGCAGAATGCCGGCCATCCCGTGGGCCAGGCTGAGGTTGACGATCCGGTCGTCCGTGCTTCCCCTGGAGCCGAAGTTGCGGAAGCGCAGGCCGTTTTCGTCGGCCACGCCCACCCGCAGCAGGGCCGCCACGATGTCGTCGAGGTAGCCCGCCACGCGGTCGTTATGGGGGACGCGCCGCGCCAGGTAGTTGATTGCGCCGGCCGAGGCGTGCAGGTAATCCAGGTTCTGTTCCCCGATCTGGCGGATGCAGTGGTCGCGGAGAAAAGCGTCAATGCCGCGCAGGTACTGCGCCAGGTGGTCGTCGCGCTCCAGCACCCCGGCCCCGTAGAGCAGGTCGAGCACCAGGCCCAGGCCGGCCAGCCCCCGCGACAGCCCCGTGGAGGGCCGCACGTGCGCCGGCCCCGCGCCGATGCCCGCCAGCACGTCCCTGAGCAGCGCTTTGGCCCGCGCCGCCAGCCCGTCGTCACCCCAGTGTTGGTACAGGCCGGCGCAGTACACCACCTGGCCCAGTTTGCCGGTGATCAGGCCGTCTTCGGCCAGGGCGTCGGGTGCCAGGCGGTCGTGGAGGCGCCGCAGGGTTTGCTCCGCCCAGGCCTGGTCGGAAGCAACGGATGCGCAGGGTTCGGTTTCGGTCAGCATGGCGGGGGCGGTTTAGGGGTTACACGGTCAGCAGCAGTCCATCGAGGGGCGGCAGGCTGGGCCGCACGTACTTCATCAGCGAAATGCCCGTGCCGATCATGCCCCAGCCGAAGGAAGTATGCCACATGGGCGAAGCCTGCGGCAGCGCGCTGCGGTACCCCCCGAAGGGGTCGTCGTCCCCCGGCGCGGGCCGGGCGCAGGCAGTGATCTGCCCGTACCAGTAGTCGGCGGCGGCGTGGCAGGCCGGGCCGGCCCCGAGCCGGTACAACTTGTCGAACGTGGCGGCCACCCCCGCGGCGCCGTAGTACAGGCCGGCGTCGGCGGTAAGCCGGTCGGCGCGGGTGCGCCCGGCGCAGGCGTCGAGCACGGCCGCCGCCCGTTGGGCCAGCGCGGGGTCGGGCCACACCCCGGCGGCCCGGAACAGGCCGTAGCCCACGCCCAGGTCGCCGTAGCACTGCGAGAACTGGGTGGGTTCGGGCTTGTCGCCCAGCCGGATCGGGAAGAGGCCTTTGGGCTGGTCGCGCTGGTGCTTGAGCACGAACGCGGCGGCCGGGCGGATGATCCCGCGGCACTGCCCGGGGGCAATGTCGCGTTCGGCCAGGGCCGCCAGGAACGCCAGCACCATGGCCGAACCGTGCGAGACGCCCAGGTACACGTGGTTGTCCATGATGGGAAACCGCCAGAAAAGGTCGCCGTCGGCATCGGTTCCGGCCGTTTCGGCCATCCCGGCCGCGAGCCGCTCCAGGCAGGGGACTACGGCCGCCGTGGATTGCAGGCGGGCCAGGAAGTAGTGGCCGGCGGCCAGCGCCCCGCTGCTCATGTCCACGTCGCCGGCCCGGAGCTTGCCCAGCATGAGCCCGTACAGCACCTCGTCGGTGCCGGCCAGGTAGGCGTTGGTATCCATGTCGAGGAATTCGTTCCGGCGGGCAAACTCCAGGAAGCGGCCCAGGTTGGACAACTGGCAGTCGAGGGAGTCGGTCTTGTAGGCCTTCCGGAAGTGCTTCGGGTCTACCAGCGCCAGCGCCTGGTCGAGGTAGCGTTCGGCCGTGAGGTAGTGCCGGTCGTCGCCGGTGTAGCGGGCGTAGTAGCAGTAGAACAGGCACAGGCCCAGCACGCCTTCTTCGTAGGTGTAGTTGGTCAGGTGCCGCGCCGCGCCGGGCAGCGCCGCCGCGATCCGCTCGATGTGTTCTTCGGCTACCGTACAAGCAGAGATTTCCATGGCAGTACAGGGTAAGGGGGTTGTTACTGGGTTTTGATTCGTTGCACGGCGTCTTCGTTGCCCAACTTTTTCTCTTTGGCCGCATCCACGGTTTTCTTCCCGAAGCGGTAGGAGAACGCGATCCCGACCCGGCGCGAGTCGTAGTAGGAGCTGTAGTGGGTCCGGATCGTCTCGCCCTCCAGCGTGCCCCGGAAGACGCTGCCCCGGAACATGTCGTCGAAGCTGAGCCGGATGTCGCCCTTCCCGGCCAGAATCCCCTTCCGGATGGCGATCCAGGCGTTGTGCCGGGATTCCGTGCGGTAAAGCCCGTACATGGACGGCGACGCGTAGAAGAAGCCCAGGTCCACTTTCAGCGATTTGGGCAGGGTGAACGAATGCGTGGTGTTGAATGCGTAGCCGAAGAGGCTCAGCTGCACCGCCTGGTCGTTGAATTTGCCCTCGGTCACCTGGTAGGAGGCCCAGAGGCTGTTGTTGGCCTGCCACCACGAGGTGATCGCAACCGGCAGCAGCACGCTTCCCCCGTACTTGGCGGATTGGTCAATGTTCCGCTCGGCGACGAAGGTGGTATTGGTGGCAAGGTCCACCCGGGGGGTACGGGCAATGAGCCCTTTGGTCAGCGTATAATCCAGGGTAACGTCTATTTTCCGGATCGAATGGGTGAGGGAAAACAGGTTGGTGTACTGCGGTTGCAGGTACAGGTTTCCTTCCGAGGCGCTGTAGCGGGTGTTGTAGATGGTGAACGGGAGCATGGCCTGGTAATCGGGGCGCGTGATCTGGCGCCGGTACGAGAGGGCTACCTTGTAGTGGTCCGAAACGGAACGTTGCGCGTAGAAGGAAGGGAAGAAGCCCAGGTACCGGCGGGTAAATGCTTCTTTTGCTTCCGCCGTCGTGCCTTCCGTGCGCAGGCCCACCCGCACGGCGCCCCGCTTGAAGTCTTTGGACAGCAGGCCGTACCCGGCCACAATGTCTTCCAGGTAGGTGGTGCGGTTGGTCAGGTCCGGATTGGTCACCCATTCCCCGTCCGCCTGTACTTCCTGGATCACGGCATTGGTGGTGCGCGTGCCCACGTACTTTACGCCCCCCTCCAGCTTCCAGTCGCCGGTCAACGGGTGCGTGTAATCCAGTTGGGCGATGTTGATGGAGAGGTCGGCCGGGTTGCTGGTCCGGAAGGGGTCGCGGGGCGTTGGGTTCTCAAACCCCGGGCCGAGTATTTCCTGCCGGAAAAACTGGTCGTAGTTGCGCCCGTAGTCCGTACGCGTCAGCAGCAGGTTCAACTCCCGTCCCGTGGGCGACAAGCTGGCCTTGTAGGTGAGGCTGTAGTTGAACGTGGCCGAGTTGAGCGCCATGGTCAGGTCGGTGCGCAGGATGGAATCGGGGGGGGCGCCGGGCGTGCTGAACCGGGTATAGTTGTCGGAACGGATGGGGATCCGGAAAATGTCGGCGCCGGCCACGACCCCGACGGTGTGGTTGGGGTGGGGGAAAAAGTCGAACCCGGCCTGCGCGGCGTAGACTTTCGACCGGTTCAGCGAGGTGGTGCTGTCGCCGAACCGCAAAGCGCTGCTGCCGTCGGGGCTGCTGAACTCCCGGAACCCGCCGTGCTCCTGGTGTACCCGGTTGGCGGCCAGGTTCACCCGCCCGTACAGGCTCCATTTTTCCCGCCGGTAGGTGAGGTTGCCGCCGGTGTTGGTGAGCAGTTCCACGCCCTGGCTGGCCCCGGCCCGGTACGTCCCGGTGAGGCCCATGCGCTTGCTCTTCTTGGTGATGATGTTGATGACGCCGCCCGCCGCCGCATCGTACCGGGCGGGCGGGTTGGTCAGGAACTCGATCCTGGCGATCTCGTCGGCGGGCAGGGATTGCAGCACCGTCGCCACGGTTTCTTTGGGGGTAGGGCGGCCGTCAATGAGGATGAGCACGTTGCCCATCCCGCGCATGGAGATGCCGCCCCCCTGCCCTACTTCCACGAAAGGCACTATTTTCATCAGTTCAACGGCGTTGCCGGAGCCCAGGGCGCTGTTCTCCACGTTCATCACGTAGGTGTCGGCTTTCCGCTCGATGAGGGGTTTCTGGGCGGTGACCACCACCTCCTGCAACGCCTGGGTGCTCTGGGCGAGCAGCACGTTGCCCAGGACCACGCCCCGCGCGGCTTCGCCGATGGCAAACGGCCGGCTGAAGGTCCGGTTGTACCCCACGTAGGAGATGGATACGATGTATTCGCCGTCGGCTACGTTCTCGAAAAAGAAGCTGCCGTCCTCGTCGGTGGCCCGGCCCTTTACGATGGCCGAATCCTTGGGTGTAATCAGGGCCACGGTGGCGAAGGGAGCCGGAACGCCCTCTTTTTCCAGCACGAACCCGCTTACCGTGCCCTGGGCCGCTGCCACCACGGGCAACAGCAGGGCAAGTGCCAGTACCAGGTTTGCCCTCTTTGAAAAATGCAGCAGCGTTTTCATCTCGTTCATTATTTACATGAGTCAAATAGACTTTATATCAACCAGAAAGGGAATTTATTTCGACAAAGTAAGGGGCCTTTTAGACCAATGAGAGGCCTTTATCACTATACTCCACTGAATTTGAACGCATTACATGGCAGGGAGCTTAACAGGAAGCCATTTCCGGTTTATCATTTCAAATGGGAACAGGGTGTGGTTGGGGGAGCAGCAGGGATGCCATTGGAGGAATGCCTTTGGAGGAAGCGTGGTCGAAAGCTCCGGATGCGCGTGCTGTTACTAGCCAATGCATCCCATTAGACAAAAGCCCCGGAGGGGCGTCCTGTTCCTAGAAAGGACCACCAAATGATGCACAAGCTCCGTAGGAGCGTCCTGTTGAAATATTCAGAGATAACAACAGGTCGCTCCTACGGAGCTCTTGCGCGAGGGGGTAATGCTGTATGCTAGGAACAGGGCGTCCCTCCGGGACTTTCCCCACCTGACAATTGTGAGGTCTGAGGAGGATCAAGCGGACGCTTGCCTTATCAGCGATGCAGCCTGGCCTAGGTGCCTGATTTTGAATCACACCCGGATGCTATCGTATGCACACAGGTACTGCCGTTGCGCGGCCGCTCACCGGAAGAACAAGCTCCCGAAAATCCGGGTGAACAGGTTCCGGCTTTCGAGCACGATTTCGGCGCTGCCGTTCATGACGTGCTGGGGCGGAATCTTTTTGCTTTCCACCGTCACCAGTCCCCGCGTCAGCCGCACGTGTACCCGGTACTTGTCGTCGAGGGGCACGGGCAATACCGACGCGACTTCTCCGGCCAGCATGCCGAAATCCTCGGCCGGGTACGCGTCGAGCTTCATGAGCACCGGTTGCCCGGGCCGTACTTTGCCCGAGCCCCGGGCCGGCAGGTACAACTGCACTTCGAACTCCGAAAGACTCGGGTACACGATCATCGTGGACTTGCGCGGGTTGTCTTCGGTGCCCTTGAGCAGGATGGCCCGGCCGGCTACCGGGCTCAGGATGGGGGTAACGGCCCGGTTGACCAGGCTCTTCTCCACCAGCAGCGTGTCGCCCGGCTTTACCCATTGTCCTTCGCGGACGTATACCCGG
Source organism: uncultured Cytophagales bacterium (assembly GCA_902805615.1). Lineage (GTDB taxonomy): Bacteria > Bacteroidota > Bacteroidia > Cytophagales > 172606-1 > CADCTQ01. Next base: position 23,161 of record CADCTQ010000325.1, on the reverse strand, counting down.
TGCACGTGGGGACCGCTCCGGTACCAGCTGAGCCGGAAAGGCTGCTCCTTGGCGCTGATCACGGCCTTTGCCGTCAGCACGTCGGGGTATTGGATGTAGTACGAGCAGAACAGCAGGATCAGGAACACGATGAACAACACGGTGATGCCCCACCGGATCGTCCAGGGCGGAACCTGGCCGATGATTTCCTGGATTTCGACGCTCCTTGGGGTATACTCCTGGACTGGCATAAGACGATGGGTTTAGGGTGGGTGCGGCGCGTTACGCAACGTCAGGCAGCCTCCAGTTCGAGCTGATTCTTGACCAGTTCGAAGTACCGGCCTTTGAGGGCGACGAGTTCGCTGTGCGTGCCCACCTCTTTGACCTCCCCGTTCTCCAGCACCACGATCTGGTCGGCGTTCTTGACCGTGCTCAGGCGGTGGGCGATCACCATTACCGTGCGGCCTTTGAAGAACTGGTTGAGGTTGTCCATGATGACGCGTTCGTTGTTGGCGTCCAGGGCGCTGGTGGCCTCGTCGAAGAAGATGTACCTGGGGTTTTTGTAGACCGCCCGGGCGATGAATATGCGTTGCCGCTGGCCGCCGCTCAGCCCGTTGCCCGAGTTGCCGATCTTGGTGGTAAACCCGAGGGGCAGCTTGCGGATGTAGTCCTGGATGTTGGCCACCCGCACGGCGTGGAGCAGCTTGTCTTCGGCAATCCGGTCGTCGTCAACGGCAATGTTGCGGGCAATGGTATCGGAGAAGATGTAGCCCTCCTGCATCACCGTGCCGCATACTTTCCGCCACTCCCGCGCCGGAATGTCGGTCATGCCGGCGCCGTTCACGTGGACGCTGCCCCCCGAAGGTTCGTAAAACTTGAGCAGCAACTTGAGCAGGGTGGTTTTGCCGCTGCCGCTCGAACCGACGATGGCCGTGACCTTGCCCTCGGGTACGCGCAGACTGATGTTGTTGAGCACCAGGGGCGAACTGGGGCTCCCGTACCGGAAGGAAACGTTGCGCAGTTCGATGCCCCGCTCGGGGGCCGTCAGCGCACTGTTGAGCGCAATGGTGCCGGCCTCGGGCGCCTCGCCGAAAGATTCGAGTATGTCTTTGTCCACTTTCCCCGTCAGGGCCGTCTCGTCGGACTCTTCGTTGGCGCGGTCGTGAATCTCGCTGAGGCGTTCCAGGCTGATCTTGGCGTCCTGGATGCTCCGGATAAAGGTAATGAGCTGGCTCAGGGGCCCGTTCATCTGCCCCACGATGTAGGAAATGCTGAGCATGATGCCCAGGGTGATTTCGTGGTTGATCACGGCGACGGCCGCCGTAAAGGAGATGAGAATGTTCTTGAGCTGGGTGATGAAGGTGGAGCCTACTTCCTGGTACTGCTCCAGGGCCATGCTCTTTACGTTGATCTTGAACAGCTTGGCCTGGATGCGTTCCCACTCCCAGCGCCGGGTTCTTTCGCAGTTGTTGAGTTTGATCTCCTGCATGCCCGTAATGAGCTCGTAGATGCTGTTCTGGTTTTCGCGCATCCGCTGGAAGCGCATGTAGTCCAGGTCTTTCCGCTTGTGCAGGAACAGCATCACCCAGCCCACCGACAGGACGCTGCCGAGGAAGAAAATGCCCAGGATCGTGAAACTGTAGGTCGCCAGCACGAAGGAAAAGATCACCAGGTTGATCAGCGAGAAAAGCGTGTTGAGCGTAGACCCCGTCAGGAACGTCTCGATCCGGCGGTGGTCGCTGATGCGCTGGGTGATGTCGCCCACGTTCTTCGACTCGAAGAAATTGATGGGCAGCTTCATGAGCTTGACCAGGAAGTTGGAAATGA
>CADCTQ010000325.1:0-21345 GCA_902805615.1 uncultured Cytophagales bacterium | reverse complement strand
CACCAGGCTCTGGGTCAGGAACGGGAACACCAGGGCCAGCATGCTGCTGAAGAGCATGCCGACGAAGATCTGGACCACGTACTTTTTGTACGAATACAGGTACTGGAACAGGAACCGGAAGCCGCCGTGGCTTTCCGGGGTTTCTTCTTTGCGTTTGTAAAAATCGGCCGTCGGCTCCAGCAGCAGGGCCACGCCCCGGCCGTCGGCCGTGCTCGTCCAGCACTTGCGGAAGGTCGCCTCATCAATGGCAACCAGGTTGTGGCCAGGGTCGCCCACCACGAATCTTTCCTTTTTGCGGCCCCGCAGAAAGCCCTCCAGGGAATGGTTGACGTCGTAAAGCACCACGAAGTGTTCCTGGTTCCAGTGCAGGATGCAGGGCAACGGCGCTTCTTCGATCAACTGCTCGGGCGTGAGCTTGACGGCCAGGGATTTGAGCCCGATCTTGTCGGCCGCTTCGCTCAGTCCCAGCAAGTTGACCCCCTGGCGGGTAATGAAGGAGTTGGCCCGCAGGTAGTCGAGGGAGTATTCCTTGCCGTAATAAGCCGCCACCATCTTCAGGCAGGTAGGACCACAGTCCATGTAGTCGAGCTGCCGGTAGAATTTATATCTGCTGTTCATAAGATCTGCTGTTCATCAGGCCATTTGCCGGGTTAATGCCATTTTTTTGCGCCCTCCACGAACGCCTTACTTCCTCAAAAGACAGGGGAATCCATTCTTCCTCCGCCAAAAGGCTGTCGGGCAGCGACGCCAGGATTGTATTCTGCACGTGGGTGATCAGTTTCGCCAGGTCGAGGCAGAACACGGACGGGTTGTCGAAGCCGTTCTGCCGGCTGTACCGGTTGGGCAAAAAGCCGCCCCCGCACACGGCCACGACCGGGCAGGCGGTGCATTGCGCCGGCAGCCGGTGGTGGCTCTGGTGGTACAGCCGGGCCAGGTCCGTGTGCAGCGCCTCGTCCAACTCGTGGTGCAGTACGTTCATGCCGGCTTTGGTAAAGCCGTTGCCGCACAGTTTCAGCGCCCCTACGGCCTCGATGCCCCCGTCGGTTTCCACCACCAGGAACTCCAGGTCCCGGCCGCCCAGGTACTCGAATCCCCGGTCAATACCCAGGACCAGCTCCACCACCTGCTCGAACAGCTGAATGCGGGGCTTGGGTGCTTTTTCCCCGTACCACTGGTCAAAGATCGCCAGCAGCCAGTCGGCGTAGGGGGTGGCACTCTCCGCACCGGCCGGCACGGGGGGCGGCTTGTCGTGGGTGCAGTAGGGCAGCAGGAAATTCACCCGGCTGACGGCCAGCTCCCGGAAGTGCCGGTACACGGCCAGCGGGTCGGCCGACACGTCAATCACGCACAGCACGCCGGGGTGCCTTTTGCGGGAACGGCCCCGCTGCGCCAGTTGCAGGCCCCGCACGGCCGGTGCGTAGGAGCTTTTGCCCTGGTGGTCTACCCGGAACTTGTCGTTGACCTCGGGGGTGCCGTCGAGGCTGATGCCCAGCGACACGTCCAACCGGGCCAGCAGGTCGCACCACGCTTCCGTGAGCAGCACGCCGTTGGTTTGCAAGGCGAAGAACGGCTGTACCGCCGGCCGCAGCACCTCCCCGGCCCGGCCCACGAACCACTCGTAAAAGCCCGGCCCGGCCAGCAGGGGCTCCCCCCCGTGAAAGATGAACGTGAAGTGCGTGACCCCGTGCCGGGCGCAGTGACCGCGTACGCGTTGCAGGACGGCTTCGGCGACGGTCCGGCTCATGAACCTGGGCTGTTGCCGGTACGTGGTGTCGCCGGCATTGTACATGTAGCAGTAGGTGCAGTTCAGGTTGCAGCGACTGGCTACCTTCAGGATCAGGGCGCGGCACGTGGGTGAAAGGGTCATCGGGAGGGGGGCAGGTGGTTTAACAACCGGGTTCGGGTTCGGACTTGCCTTCCCCGGCGCTGCCCGGGACTTCCAGCCAGCGGGGCACTTCCACGAAGCCGCCCGTGATTTTCTCTTCGCCTTCTACTTCGACGTCCTGCTTCTGCAACTCGTCAATGGTTTTGCGGCGCGCCTTCTCCGAATCGCGCCGCAGGAAAAACTTCTTTGCCATGGCTATAAGGGGTAAATGGTGGGGGATGCCCTACACGTCGAGCAGCACGGATGGCTTCTGCCAACCCTCCGCTGCTGCCTCGTCTTCGTAAATCGGCTTGTATTCCTTATCGCCGCCCCGGATGGCGAGCAGCTCCTCGCCCGACACGACTTCGAACAGTGGCGCGTGCTGCGCTTCGGCCCCGGCAGCGTTGCCGGCGGAGGAGGACATTAGTTTGCCCAGCAGGTTTGTTAAGGTCTTTTTCATGCCTGTTACATTTATGATCCAAATTAGGGCGCAGCGGGGGGATCGAAAGTTTTTTCGACCAAGTACCGGGCGTTTTCGACCAAGTGACGGGGTCGTACGCGGGGAAAACGACCCAAAAAAGTACGTAATCAGCGTTCCCTGGTGAGCCGAGTAGAACGTGCTGGCGCGCATCGCTGTGGCTTGTCGGCGCGTAGTAAAACGAGCTGGCGCGAAGCTGTGCTTCGTGCCGGGTATGGTTGACGCCTCTGGCGGAACGAGGTTGTTTGCCGTGTATCAAGTGTTTCCAGCACGTCCAATGCATCACTGCCCTGTCCAATGCTATCATCATCGCTATTGCCTGGCATGACAGGAGCATCACCGCCCTTGCCTGGTCACGCTGGCGCAGGCGTCCGCCGGTGCCTTCCGGACCGGAAGCGTCCCGCTTCCCAGCCGACAGGCTTACTTACGCTGCTTACGCGTACCGATCCGCTTCCGTGCATTCCTGCCTCTGCCAGTTGTGTTGACCAACGCTTCACCGGTTGGAAAGAGTTGAATCTGCAAGGGGACAGGCAGTGGGGCACTTGGTGGGCGAAAGGGGCAAGCGGACACTCCGGAGGGGAAGACACAGGCGGACGCCTGCGCCAGCGTATCGAGGCAAGGGCGCTGATGCTCCTGTCATGCCAGGCAAGGGCCGTGAAACAAGGGCCGTGAAACACTTACCACGCGGCAAAAAACCTCGTTCCGCCAGAGGCGGAAACCATAGTAGGCACGAAGCAGAGCTTCGCGCCAGCACGCTACACCGCGTCGGCACGTTCTATTCGACTCACCAGGGGCGCTGATCACACACCAAAAAAGGCTGCCCCGCCGGGCGTTTGAAAACCTTGCGGGGCAGTTGCCGGGGGCCGGGGCCGGCCGGGGACGGGTCGCTACTGCGCCAGAATGGCCGGGCTTCTTGATGCGCGGGCCGCCGCCTGTTTGTGCAGGTAATGGTAGACCACCAGTTCGTGCAGGCGGGGATTGGAGATGAACACGCGGTTGAGGAACATGTGCACGCAGCTGGCCAGGTACGCCTCCGTTTCGGTGGCTTCGTCCGGCAACGCCGCCCGGATCTGCCCGGCGACGGACCGGCTCCGGAGGGAACGCTGGCCGAGAATGGCTTCCACCCGGCCCTTCATGCCGGTCGCCTCCGGGTCCGTGCCCAGCCAGGCGTCCACCCCGGCCCGGTCGCGGCGGTATTTTTCGTCCAGCTGTCTTTTCAGGTCGCCCGCGCCGCCGAACTCCGCCAAGTAGTGCCCGTGCAGCGCCGCGTAGAATGCCTTGCGCTTGTGGACCGGGTACCCGAAGTCATCGAGCAGCGCCTGCACGCCGGCCATGGCAAACAGCCCCCGGTAGTCTTCGTCGCCGTCGCCCTGCAACAGGCTGAGGAAGGCGGCTACGGCTTCGCTGTCGTGGTAGAACAGTTCTTCCGTCAGCGTCATCCGCTCATCGCCGTAGCGTTCGATTTCCCGCTGGTAGGTATCGGTTTGGACCCGGTGCACCAGGCCGGCCTGCAACTCCCCGCCCAGCGCGGCGTGCAGCCGGTCGGTGACCTGGTGGGCAAAACCCGAGTCCGGGTCGCCGTGGTACCGGATGCGCAGGTGGAAGTCCGGGTCGGCGTACCGGACGAAGAACCACTGGTCTACCAACTCCTCGCGGACCAGTTCCGCGGCCAGGGGCCGGAACACTTTTTTGAGCAGGTGGTCGGCCGTCTTTTCGCCGGCGTACACCTTGAAGTACAACCACTCACTGCCGACCGAGAAGTTGCGCGGCGTGCTTGCCGGGCGCGGGGGTGGTGTTACTCCCTTCGCCACGGGGCGTACCAGCTGGAAGGGGATGATCGTTTCGTTGGTGTACCGGCCGTGCCGGTCCGCGAGGAAGCACTGCCCGGGCCCTTGCAGGTATTCCTTGAGCGTGACCGCGTTTTTTTTCAGCAGCGTGTCCCGGAGCAGTTCCAGGCAGTACGGGTTGCGGAAGTCCACCAGGATTTCGTTGTCGGCTTCGGCGATGGTGACCAGTTCGGGGAGTCGCAGCGCGGCCCGTACCTCCGCAAAAAAACCGGGCAGGTCCAGCCCCGGCTCCGCCAGCCGGGGGTAGCCGTCGGCCGACAGGTTCCAGGCCGCCCGGCTCACGATGACGTTTTCGAAGCGGACCCGGGGCAGAAAAGCTTGTTTTTCGAGGATGCTCCAGTGCCAGGCCACGTTCACCACCTCGCCCTGGAATTGCAGGTCGCACAGGAACCGGTAAGGATGGAGGCCCTTGGCGAAATTGTGGGCCGTGGTGAGGCGGGGAAACACCCGTTTGTTGTGCCTGACCGAGCGGAGTACGACTTCCTTTCCGTTCCGGACGGACACCATCAGGTCGCCCAGCGGGATTTTGAACGCCTCCCCGACCGATGCCTGCGCCAGGTACGGAATCTCGTACCGGCGGAAGGCCGGCCGCAGGAGAATGTTGCCCGTGCGCTCCTCGGGCAGGTGCACCACCTCGGCAAAAATGGCGTCCGGGTGCAGCGCTTCTTCGGCCGCGACGCAGGCCTGGATGTGCGCCTTCAGGCCGGGGTTCCCGTGCGCGAACCGGGTGAGCAGGTTGGTGGCCGAAGGCCCGGTGATGGAATACAGGTTGAACCGGAAGTCGCCCTTGTCGAGGGCTTCGGCCGACTCGGCCAGCAGGTTGCCAAAGGCGGCAAACGACGCGGGGAGCGGCTTGTGGACGGCGGCGCCGCTGGCCTCCAGCTGCCGGAGGTCGGCTTCCGTGAGGACGATCTCGGCGCCGCCCGCCAGCAGGCTCCCGGAGTACTTCCGGAGGATGAAGTCTTTCCAGTAGTTCCACTCGACGAGGGCCGGCTTGCGGTGACCGGGCACTTGGAGGTCTTCGATCAGGGGCAGGCAGCCGGTGCTGTCGGTGTTCCCGCCGTAGCCGATCCCCACTTCCCCGTCCAGGGCGGTCAGCAACGGCACTTCCTGGTCCTGGTAGCGTTCAGTGAAACGTTGCCGGAAGGTTTCCAGGTCGGCGATGTAGCTGCCCTGGTTGAGCGGGAGCAGTTTCTGGAAAGCCCTGGTCAGGGAGGTGATGACCCCTTTGCCCAACTGGTTCTCGGTGGTGTTGAAAAAGAGGTCGGTTTGCACCAGGCTGCCCGCGTCGGCCGGCGCCAGGTCCGGCCCGAGCACCGTTCTCACCTGCGCGTATTTTTGCACCCCGTGCTCCTGCCCGCCGAGCACGTCGTGGACGTACCGCAGCAGTTGCACCCACGGGTCCGCGTGCCGGAGGCCGGCCAGCTTCGCCGCCAGCACTTTGTGGAACTCGGGGCCCGTCACCGACAGCTGGATTTCGCTGACCAGTACCTGCTCCTCCACCAACTGCCGCACGTACCCCACGGCTTCTTCGTAGTCCACCCCGTACGGCAGCACGGCGAGGGCAATCTCCCCGATGACCGCACCACCCGCCGAGGCGTCCAGCACGGTTTCCAGGTAGGGTGAGGCTTCCACGGCGCACAGGGAATACTGGCGGTTTTTGCCCCCGGCCTGCCCGTACGTGTACCGGTATTTCTGCCCGACCCGGTAGAGGCTTTCGTTGGGGAAGTACTTTACCTGGCCCTGCACGTCGGGGTGGCCGGTGATGGTACGGGTAAGGCCGGCCACGTAGTCCATGTCGAGCCGGGCGTATTTGGTGCAGGGCTCCGTGGGATGCATGGTTACCCGGGTGTGGTCGGCAAAGTGCCCGGCCGGGGTGCACCCGGCAAACATGCCGTAAGGCGTGCAGCGGGTGCTGGCGCGCAACAGGTACTTGAAGAGGGTTTTGAGGAGTTTTTCCTTCCCGGCAACCTCTTCTCCCCGCAACCACTGACTACACGCGTTGAACAAGGCCGGCGACGCCAGGCAGATGGCCTCCTGTAGTTGCGGCTGCCCGAAAATGCGCCGGAGTTCTTCCTCGTAGGGACCGGCCGTGGTGCGGGCTAAAAACCCGAACAACGCGTCAACGGGCAGCAGGGGGCGGCGGAACACGTAAAAGCCGGAGGGTTGCATGGCAGGCATGGGCAAAAGGCAGTTTGGTTGACGCGGCAGCACGCGCGGGCAAGGTAGATGGAGAAGCTAGTTGCCGGGGCTCACCAGGAACTTCTCCACGGCCGTAATGAAGTGCGCGAAGGGAATGGGTTTGTGCAGGAATGCCATTACGGGCAGCGGCACGTCCAACGCTTCGGCAGGGTACGGAGAGGTAACAACCACGTGGTTGTGATGCGTGACCAGGTGCCAGAAAGAACTGTCGGGGTTGATCAGCGCATCCTGCAAATCCAGGAACAGAATGTCAACCTTCGTTTGCTCCATCAGCCGGACGGCTTCCTCCGCGTACGTACAGGTCCAGGACAATTCGAGGAAGCTGACGCGGCTCACGTACTTACGCAGCATCTTTTCGGCCAGGGGCTCGTCTTCAACGATTGCGCAGGTGTACGTCATGGCTTACGCGAAAAAATGGCACATGCGGCCGTCAGCCGGGCGGGTGAATCCGCGGCGCGGCCCCGGTCATCCTTGCCGGAAGGGGGTGGAACTGACGGAATGGGCGTCACAACAGGTAAAAATGGCTTCCCGCTGCGGCTTCTTGCCTTTGTGCTGGTTGAAATTGATAACGACTTCACGGGTCAGGTTCAGCTTGGGGGCAGGATGAGTGGTTTTCATAAGGACGCTGGTTTTATTTGGTTGAAATTGAGGTACGGGAGGAGGAATGTGAAACTATTTCGACGTATTGCCGGGGACTTTCGACCAACTCACCCGGCGCGGGCCGGTCCGGCTAGATCGTCCAGCCTTGCAGGGCTTCTTTCACCGCATCGCGGTAGTTGATGCCGATGGGCAGCTTTTTCCCGTTCGACGTTTCGATCATGTTGCCTTCGATGAGTTTGATGAAGGAAAGCTGCACGATGAAGGAGCGGTTGATGCGGATGAACCAGGGCGGGGGCAAGAGTTCGGAAATCTTGGTCATGGTGATGTGGGTCACCAGGAAGTGATCAGGCAGGTGGATTTTCACGTAATCCTTCATGCCTTCCACAAACACGATCTCGCTCAGGTTGACCTTTACCAGTTTTTTGTCCTCCTTCACCATGAAGAACTTCTCGGGGTTGGTCAACTCCCGCTCCGCCGGGCCGGCCGGCTTGTCACCCGCTCCCCCCTCTTTCGGCGTCGCTTTGAGGTCGGGCCCTTCCGGCCGGGGGTGCAGCTTGTCCCTTACTTTGTTGACGGCTTTCACGAACCGGTCAAAGGCGATGGGCTTGATGAGGTAATCGGCCACGTCGTACTCGAAGCCCTCCAGGGCGTACTGGGGGTACGCCGTGGTAATGATGATGCCGGGGCGTCCCGCCGTCAGCACGCTCAGGAACTCGATGCCGGTCATCTCGGGCATGTTGATGTCGAGAAAGACCAGGTCCGGCCGGATGCGTTCGATTCCGTCCATCGCCTGAATCGCATTGTCAAACTTGCCGGCCAGCGTCAGGTAGGGCAGCCGCCCGACGAAGCGTTCAATAAGTTCCTGCGCCAACGGCTCGTCGTCCACTATGACGCAACTCAGGGACATTTTCATGTAGTTTTATCTTTAAATCAACGGTATAGGTGTGCGGTTCATTTTTGACGAGCAGCTGGTAGCGGCCGGGGTACATCAGGTCGAGCCGCCGGTGTACGTTCACCAGGCCGATGCCCCCGTGAATGGCGTCGCGGCTGAGTTTCTGCGGCTTGCTGTTCTGGATGAAAAAGGTCATTTCGTTGCCCTCCACCCGCACGTCAATGTGGACCCGGGACGCTTCGATGGTCGTTTTCACGCCGTGCTTGAAGGCGTTCTCGACGAACGTGACCAGGATCAGCGGCGGGATTGCCAGGTTCGGCAGGATCTCGCCGGTGCGCAACGTAATGGATACGTACTCCCGGTGCCGGATGCGCTCCAGTTCCACGTAGTTCTGGATGAAGTTGATCTCGTGCGAGAGGGGAATGGTGTCATGCGCGGATTCGTAGAGGCTGTAGCGCATCAGGTCCGACAACCGCAGGATGATGCTGGCGGCCAGTTCGTCCTTGTCTTCCACCAGCGAGTAAATGTTGTTGAGCGTATTGAAGAAGAAGTGCGGGTTGATCTGGGATTTGAGCAGGTTGAGTTCAAGCCGCATGTTCTCCTTTTCCAGTTTAAGCTTCTCTTTTTCGAGGTTGATCTTCTGGGTGCTGGCGGCAAAAAAGGACTTGGTCGTCTTGATGAGGAGCGTAAAGAAAAGCGAAGGGTAAAACAGGATGGTGTTGTACATCCGGATGGGGTCCGCCACGGTGGCCCAGAAGCCGTACTGGAGGTAAAAGTCCGAAAAAGGTTTCATGTACACCGGCGTCAACCCGTGCAGCCTCAGGTAGTACAAGGCATAATAAAAGCTGGCTACGGCAAACACGCAGGCCGCTGCCGCGCAGATGAGGAAATAGAACCATCTCCCCTTCAGCAACAACTTGGGGACGACGTAGTAGGCAAAGGCGTAGTGAATGACCATAATGGTGATCACTTCCCGGAGGGTAACGCCAATGAACAGCAGGCCAAGTTCTTTAACGGAAAAGCTCGTCTGCACCGCCTCGTAGCAGAAGATGAAAAGCCAGAATACGAGGTGAACTCCAGCCCTGAACCAGCCCTTGTACCGCTTTTGGTGCAGTTCTAATAATGATCTGGTAATCATAGGCGTGGCTTCCCTGCGTAAATGAGTGGCGTGCCGCCGCAATCGTCTTTCGCCGCTTCACCCCTTGCCCGGCTACGCGCCGGTAAGCTTTCGTTCCGGGAACGGGTGGGCGACGGATGCACCGGCAATCCCTGCACCTGAATAGACGTTAATGCGAATGGATTGAAGGTGTAATATATTAAGACTTCTTGATTACGTCAAAATAAACGTTGGTTATATCCTGTTTACTTAACAACATCCTTAACCCCTCCCCGCTAATTCGATCATCAGGCTGCGTAAAATGCGGCAAAAAGGGTCAGCCCGGGTACAGTCAGTTTAACGGCTACGGTCAGGACACCCCTCCGGAATGATCCGAAAAGTGGTCAGTGAGGTATGTGCTTGGCGCCAGGGCTAAGGGCTGGCTGTACTGGTGAAACGGCTCAGTGTCCGCCGCCGTCAGTGTCCCACTGACGGTATGTGACTAGCGCCCCCTTAGTGGATAGGCAGTGTATAGCTACGAATTGAGCGGGCACCCTTCCCAACGTGTTTGTATCGTTGTTTCGGCACTGATGGTATCGCGGCGGGCAGGCCCGGCCCAATGGCGAGGGGCGGGTTGATCAGCGGGGGGAAGCATCATTGGGCCTAGACCTTTTTGGTTCTTTTTGGGGCAATGCCAAAAAGAACAAAGCTCACTTACGCATCATAAACCAATCACCAATCCATCACTAACCCCTCACCACCGACCCATCACTAACCCTAACCCCCTCTAATCCCCAAATGCGCTAAGCACATACCCGACTACCTCCTCTCTAAAAGCAACACTTAGTTTTGCCTCTTGTTTTGATTCCATCCCGGCAATTTTCGTAGTTGGCAGTACTGCCCCCGCTGAACTTGTTGGACAACACGCATCGGTAAGGGGAGATGGATCATAGAGGTCAAAAGGAAGGCAAAACAAAGTTTTGCCCGTAAAAAGAGTCAGGACTCTCCCACCCATCCCCGCCAAACGATGCGTCCTGTCATGCTGACGAAGGAAGCATCTGGCACCTAAATCAAGTACGGCAATGACGATTCCGACCATACGGGCTTTGGCAGGGGATGCTTAACGGATGCTTCCCGGGTTACCGTACCTGCGCAATCGTCACTTCAACACGGCTTTATTTACCAACGGGCTCCGGTTCAGTTTCAGCAGGAACAACGTCAGGGCGTACATCAAGCCGCCCGAGCAGAAAGCGACGATCAGAAACAGGGCTTTTTCGAGGGTGGAAGCGTGCAGGGCGTCGGCCCGCAGGTAGCCGGCGGCCAGCAGGGTAAGCACCAGGACGATGCAGGCCACGGCCACGCGGCCGCAAAAGGCCCAGATGGTCCGGTAGCGGATGGCAATGCTGTTTTTGAGCAGGAACAGCAGGACGATTACCTTGACGGCCTTGGCAATGGCCAGCGACAAAGCAATGCCCGCGTAGCCAATCGTATTGATGAAGATGTAGGTCAGGAGGATGTCCCCGATTGCGCAGCAGATGCCGACGAAGATGGGGGTGCGGGTATTGGAATTGGCGTAATAGAATATGACCAGCACCGTTTCGAGGGCGAAAAAAACCATGCCGGTGGCGTAGAAAGCGAGCGGCTTTGCCGTAAGCGCCGCGGAGTGCTGCGTAAAGGCCCCGCGCATGAACATGATCTCGACGATGTCCAGCGAAAAAGCAAAGAAAAAAACGGACAGGGGCAGGAAGAGCAGCGTGATCCAGGCCAGGGACTGGGTCAGCAAGGCGCTTTGCTTTTCGCCGTCCCGGGCCAGGGCCAGTTCGGAGAAGTACGGAAACACCACGATGCTCAGGATGTAGGGAAAGACGAGAATGGGGAGGTCCACCACTTTCCGGGCGTAACTCAGCGCCGAAATGGCGCCTTCCTGCAGGTAGGAAGCAAACAGGTTATCGGCCAGGGTGCTGAGCTGGGAAAAGGAAACCCCGATCAGCAGCGGCCACGTCAGTTGCCAGGCGTTGCTCAGGTAAACGGGTTGCACGGGCGGCACTTTCCTGAAGGCGAGGCGCTTCCGCAAGGCCAGCAGGTGAATCAGCAGCTTAAAGAAAGCGCCGGCAACCAGCCCGGCAATGGCGGCGTACAGGCCCCAGTACCGGTAAAACAGGAACAACCCGGCCAGCACCGACGCCTTGAAAGCCAGGTCGGCCGAGGCGGGCAGCGCAAACTTTTTGAGGCTGTTGAGGGTGATGTTCGTCAGGGCCGACAGCACCAGGAATATGCTGGCGGGAAAAGCAACCCGGATCACCTGCACGGACAGTTCCCTTTTTTCGCCGGTAAAGCCGGGGGCAAACACGTCCACGACCTTTTCGGGAAAGAAAAAAACCAACGCCGTGAGGGCGACGGTAATCAGGAGCAGGTAACGGCCCACGGTGTTGAACAGGCTCCAGGCTTCCAGCGGGTTGTCGTCGCGGATGGCCCGGAGGAAACTGGTCAGGAAGCCCGGCTCCACGATCTCGCGGAAAAAAATGAAAACGCTGAGCACAATGGCAATCACCAGGTTGTACACGTCAACCTGGTAACTGGTGCCGAAGTAGTAGGCCAGCACTATTTTTTCGACGTAGCCCAGTGCCTTAACCCCCATCGTAACGGCGATGATCCCCACGGAAGACCGGATGATGGGATTTTGCTTGACCTTATCTACCAGGAGGTTAACCATTGCCGCAGGGATTTGTGCCGGGATCAGTACTGCATCAGGGTGCCGTTCTTCTTGCCTTTTTCCACGGCCCACTTGAACGTTTTCAGGCTGAGCGGGAACAGGATCACCGCCATCAGGGCCAGGATGGACAGCTGCCGCGAAAGCATGAGCACCGAATGGTCCTGCAGCACCGCCAGGCGCAGCGCATCCAGGGCGTGGGTGATGGGCAGGAGCACCGACACCAGCTGGAGCCAGCCCGGCATGAGGTCTACCGGGAACATGGCCCCGCCCAGCAGGCCGCTGATGGCGCCGAAAAGCCACCCGATCGGCTCGCCCTGCTTGAAGATCACCGTGCCCGCCGCCGAAAAAATGCCCAGGCTCACGAACGTCAGCAGCGACAACAGCAGGGTAACGGCCGTGGCGGGTACGTTGGCGTGCGTCAGGTCAAAGCCTAAAAACAACGTCCCGATGAGAAACATGAAGAACAGCTGGATGCCCGCCGACAGGAAGCTGTAAGACGCCGAGAAAAGCACCACCAGCTTAGGGTCGGTCTGGGAGCTGAGGATCGCTTCGAGGCAGCCGGCCATCTGGGACCGTTTGATGGTGTTCGAAAAGGTATCCACGGCCAGTTGGAAATACCGGGTAAACGCGATGCCGATCAGGGCGAAGGAAAAATAGTCGCCCCCGTACCGGTCCAGCCCCACGGCGTCGTTGCCCTCGACGAGTTTGCCCACGAAAAAGAAGGAAATCACCGGAAACGTGGAGTTGAGCAGCGTAAGCACGAAGTTAAGCTTGTAACTCGACTCGATGATAAAGTCCTTCTTGAGGAAACTCAGTGCCTTGTAGTAATTCAGATGCGGAGTGTTCATGTGGCCACTGCCTCCCGGGCAGCAATGGAGTTGTAGTAGAAGTCAGCGATGCTGCCGAATGTTGCCTTGATCTCCTCCACGCGCCGGTAGGCGATCAGGTTGCCGTTTTTCATCACGCACACTTTGTTGCAGAGGGTTTCCACTTCATCGAACCGGTGGGTGGAGATCAGGAGCGTACGCTGCTGGCTTTCGTGGATTTTTTTCGAAACGAGCCGCTTCACGTCTTCCACGGCCTCGGGGTCGAGGGTGCGGGTGGGCTCGTCGAGAATCAGGATTTTGGGGTCGCAGAGCAGACCCCGGGCAATGGCCAGGCGTTGCTTCATGCCCGAAGAGTAGGTGGCTACCGGTTTGTGCGCCGCTTTTTCCAGACCCACCAGGCTGACCAGCTCCTGCACCTTGCTTTGCAGGCCGGCCCCGTACAGGTTATCCAGGGTGCCGAAAAAAACCAGGTTCTCCGTGCCCGACAGCCGCCAGTAGAAGCTGCGTTCTTCGTTGAGCACAAAGCCGACGTTCCGCCGGGCCCTCAGGTTGTGCTTGACCGTGTCGGACCCGTCAATCACAATGGCCCCGGTGGTGGGATACAGGAGTCCGCCGATCAGTTTGAGCAAGGTGGTTTTGCCGGCGCCGTTCACGCCCAGGAAGGCCACCCGGTCGCCGTCGTTGATTTCCAGGTTTACCCGTTCCAGGGCCACAAAATGCTTGCCTTTCGCAAAAGGCCTCAGCAGGTAGTCCCGGTACCGCTTTGGCACGGGAAAAAGCATGGAAACATTCGTAATCTGGATCATCGGATGCGGGCAATAATGGGAAATCACGCATTTGACCGAAATAGGCTACTGCCCCCTCAAATGCGTGATCCGCTTATTCACTTCTTAATACCTTGATGGGATTGTTGGAGGCGGCTTTCGCGGATTTGAAGCCAATGGTGATCCAGGCCGTCACCAGCGCCAGTATGCCCGCAATCAGGAAACTGCTCACGGCCAGCTGGACGTGGTAGACGAAATTGTTCAACCAGTTGCTGAGCAGGAAATAAGACAGCGGGATGGCAACCAGGGAGGCAATGATGATGATCACCGTGAATTCTTTGAGCAGCAGTACGATGATGTTGAATACGGAAGCCCCGAACACCTTTCTCACGCCGATCTCCTTTAAACGCTGCTCAATGGTGAAGGAAGTCAGGCCGAACAAACCAAGCCCGGAGATGAAAATGGCGATGAACGCAAAGTAGCTCACGATCTGTCCCAACTGCTGCTCGGGGCGGTAGAGGCGGTACAGGTCTTCATCCAGGTAGCTGTATTCAAAGATGGTTCCGGGAAAAAGCGCCTGCCATTTTTTGCTCACGAAACCGGCCGTCTCCGCGGGGCTTGCCGGCTGCATGTGCACCGAAACCCACGAAAAAGCTTTCGGCGTAACGACCAGCACCAGGGGCTCCACCAGGTTGTGCAACGATTTGAAATGGAAATCCTTGACCACGCCCACCACTTTGCACTTCTTGGGTCCTACCTGGAAGACTTTGCCCAGCGCCTGGGCGGGGGTACTCCACCCCGACTGCTCCACCGCCTTCTGGTTGATGATGCACCCCTCCTGGATGTCGGTGCCGAAGTTTTTGGAGAAGGGCCGGCCGGCCACCATCTTCAGGTCGTACGCCTGGATGAAGTCGTAGTCCACCGACACGTTGGACATGAAAATATTGTCTTCCCGGGTCTTGCCCTCCGGCACCACCAGGGTGTAAGGCACTTTGTAACCCGTACCCGGTACTTTCGAAGAAAGCGTAACGCCCTTGATGGCGCGGTTGTCGAGCAGCACGTTTTTAAAGGTGGTCAAACGCTCCTGCAGGACGCTGTCGGCGCCCGCGCCCAGCGCCGAATTCCGGTTTTCGCTGAACAGGGGCGCCGTGATCACACGCGAAGACTCGAACCCGAGCTGGCTGTTCTTGAGCAACTGCAACTGCCGGTACACCGTCAGGGCGCCCACGATCAGGACAAACGAGATGCAGAATTGGAACATGACCAGGGCTTTGCGCAGAAACAGCCCCTTGGTCATGCTGCTCGAAACTTTTCCCTTCAAAATGGTGATCGGGTCGAAAGCCGAAACGAAAAACGCGGGATAAGCGCCCGACAGCACGCTGATCAGCACGAACACGACGGCGTAGCTGGCCAGCAGCCCGGGACTCACAATGGCGCTGAACGCCAGTTCTTTCTCCGTCAGGTTGTTCAGTACCGGCAGCAGCAGCACGATCAGCAGCAGCGAAAGCAGGAGGGCAATCCCGCAGAACAACAGCGACTCGCCCATGAACTGCTTGATGAGTTGTCCTTTCAAGGCGCCCAGAGCCTTGCGCACCCCTACCTCCTTGGACCGGCGCAGGGACCGGGCAATCGAAAGGTTGATGTAGTTGATGCTGGCAATGAGCAAAGTGATGAGGGCTACCCCCACGAAGGTGTAGACAAACGTGATGTTGCCCTTTACTTCATCTTCGGAAACCAGCTTCTCGGAATAAAAGTGGACGTCGTGCAGCGGTTGCAGGGCCAGTTGGGTGACCGTGTGGAAAGCGGGATCGGTGTACTTGCTGAGAAACTGGGGCATTTTTTTCTCCAGGCCCGCTTTGGACTGCCCTTTTTTCAACTTTACGTACGTGAAGACGGGGTTGTACAACCAGTTGGATCGCAGGAAATTGCTGATCTCCTCGCCCTCAATGGCGAACATGGTTTCGTAGGAAGCCAGGAAGCTGAACCGCAGGTGCGAGTTGCCCGGGAAACTCTTTACGACGCCCGTAACTTTTAACGGGTGCTTGCCTTCCATTAAAAACGTTTTTCCGGTTATGCTGGCGTCCTGCGCCCACTTGCTGCCGAAGTACTTCTCGGCCGTCCGGTCGGTGATCACCACCGAGTTGGGCTGCAACAAGGCAGTCCGGGCGTCGCCCCGCAGGAACTTAAAGGTAAAAACGTCGAATATGGTGGAATCCACGAAATAGAAATCCTTCTCCCTCAACTGGTTGGCTTCGGCCTGGGCCCCCGGGACGGCTACTTCGATGACCGCGTGCCGGGGAAAAAGCCGCGTCGCGGCCTCCACCTCGGGGAAGTCGCTGACCAGGGCCGGCCCGATGGGCATGCTGATGGTTGCAAAACTTTTGTCCAGGTCGGTTCGCGACATCACCACCCGGTGGATGCGTTCGGAATGTTCGTGAAACTTGTCGTACTGTAACTCATGCTGTACGTATATCAGGATCAGGAAGCAGCAGGTCATGCCGACGGTAAGGCCGCTGATGTTGATGAAAGAATAAGATTTATACCGCAGGAAGTTTCGATAAGCGATTTTCAGGTAATTCGAAAACATGACTTTTTTTGTGAAAAAGTGTACTAAAGCAAAGTATCAATTATTAACTGAAATTACAAGCATTAACCCCCGAAACCGCCCCCGGGCCGTCCGGCCCGGGGGTTTTAATGCCGCAGCAAACGGCTGAACGCAGCAAAGAGCAGCCGTTCTTTTTACGGAACAGCCGTGGGCGCCGGCTGCATGACCCGGTCCCCCGCTGGTGCCGTTTCGGCCAGGATTTCGTTGATGCCGGCGGCCAGCCGGGCGGCGTTCTCGCCGGTCAGGATGGAATGGTGCGTGCCCGGGTGGTAGGCGTGCCGGAACCGGCCCGTGACGAAACGCCGGATGGCTTGCATGTTATAGGCTACGTGTTCGTTGTCCCGCGCCTCGAAGCAATGCACGTCGGCGCCTATTTTGCCGTGCAGGCGGTATTTGTTCACCAGCTCGATGTTATTGACCACCAGTTTGCGGTGCCGTTCAATGTCGTCCCTGAAGGAGCTGCCCAGCGTACCGGCCAGTTGCTGCATGATTTCTTCGTAGGCGAATTGCGGCGCTTGCCCCTGCTCGCCCTTGAAAATGACTTTATCCACCGCATTGCCGTCCACCAGGATCAGGTCCGCCCGGCCCCCTTTTGCCTCCAGCAGTTTCGCCATTTCGATGGCGATGATCCCTCCCATCGAGTAGCCCAGGATGTGATAAGGGCCGTCGGGCTGCTCGCGGATCATTTCCCGGAAGTACACGGCGGCCAGGGCCTCGATGCTGTCGGGCAACAAATCCCGGTCCTGGTAGTTGGTCTGCTGGTAGGAATAAAAATTGTACTTTTCCGCGTCGAGCCCCCGCATGAGCTGCTGGAACTCCAGGATCATGCCCATGCTCGACGGGATCATGAACAGGTTGGGCCGGGAAGGTTGCCGGGGGGTGAGCGGCGTAAGGCCCACGGCTTCCCCGGCCACGGGCGGCCCGGGGCTGGCCGTCGCGGCGCACAGGCGGTCTACCGTGGCCGCCAGCGACCGGATGTTGGAGAGGGCGAACACGTCCCTGAAGTTGATCTTGATGCCGAACTCCCGTTGGATGAGGCTCATCACCTGCACCCCGAACAGGGAATGGCCCCCGAGCTGGTAAAAGTCGTCGTGCAGTTCGATCTCCTTCAGTTTGAGCACCCGCAGCCAGATGGCCGCGATTTTTTTCTCCGTTTCCGACCAGTTTTCGCCCAGGGCGTACCCTTGCAGCGGCAGTTCTTCGGTCACGGAGGGGCGCGGCGCCCGGAGTCCCGCCGCGGGAGCCGCCGGGGCCGCCGGCGCGGCTTCGGCCTCCGCCGCAAAATCCATCTCTTTCACCCAGCAGCGTTTGCGCTCAAACGGGTAAGGGGGCAGCCACACTTTGCGGCCGCCGGCCGTACGGCCCCACTGCTCCCAGTCCACCGGGTAGCCGGCCAGGTACAATGCCTTGAAAAGCGCCGGCAACGACGCTTCGCCGGCACCGGCCAGTGACAGTACTTCGTAGCGCCCCGCCAGGGCCGGCAGGTATACCGACTTCAGGCCGTCGGTAATCCGGCCTTGGGGGCCCATTTCCAGGAATAGCACGTTTTCGTCGGCGGCTTCTGCTTCCAGCAGCCGCGCCAGGCGGGCCTCGAAGTCAGGCATGGCGGCTTCCGGGTCGGCAAGCGCCCCGGCAATGGCCTCCGCCAGCGTCAGTTCGCCCGTAATGGCATCCACCACGTAGCGGCCCACCCCCGCGCCCAGCAGGTGGTTGGTCCGGATGCCGTACTGCCGGAGCAGGTGAAAACACGCGTACTGGAAACAAAACCGGTCGAGTTTCTCCGCTTGCCCGCCCGACAGGTCCAGGGGCGCCGCGTTCCGGCAACGGTCGGCGGCCTGCTTCCCGGCGGGGTGGAGGGCTTCCAGTGCACCGGTGGCGCCGCCGGGCAGGGGGAGGTGGCCGGAGAAGACGAGCAGCAGTTTCTTGAACTCTTTCCGCAGGTGCTTTACCGCGCCGGGCTCCCGGGTGGCGGCCAGCAGTCCGGCCACGTCGCCGGCAACGGCGGCGAAGCGGTAGTTGTAGTGTTTACGCCCGGCGGTCAGCGTGTGGCTCACGTCGGCCGGGTGGCAGTCGGCCCGGTCTCCCAGCCAGCCGGCCAGCCCTTCCAGGGTGCGCCGCAGCGATTCGGCCGATTTTGCCGACACGGTGAACAGGTAAGGGCGGCCGGGGGCCGCCGCGCCGCCGGCGACGGCAGGCGCCTCCTCCAGTACCACGTGGCAGTTGGTGCCACTCAGGCCGAACGAACTCACCCCGGCCCGCCGGCTCGTCCCTTCGGGGGTTTCCCAGGGCTGCGCCCGGCCGTTGACGTACACCGGCAAGTTCTCAAAGTCCACGAAGGGGTTGGGGGCGTCGAAGTGCAGGGACGGGAACAGTACCCGGTGCCGGAGGCCAAGCACGGCCTTGGCCAGCCCGCAGATGCCGGCGGCGTTTCCCGCGTGGCCGAAGTTGGACTTGATGCTCGATACCGCGCAGAACTGCTTCCGGTCGGTAAACTTGCCGAACGCTTGTTCCAGCCCCTCCAGTTCGATGGGGTCGCCCAGTTGGGTCGCCGAGCCGTGGGCCTCCAGGCTGGCAATGGTGGTGGGGTCAACCGCCGCCTTTTCCCACGCCCGCCAGATCACTTCGGCCTGGGCGCGGCTGCTGGGCGCGGTCAGGCTGCCCGACAACCGGGCGTCCTGGTTCACGGCCGCCCCCCGGATGACCCCGTAAATGAGGTCGTTGTCGCGGACGGCGTCGTCGAGGCGTTTCAGCAGTACGCACGCCACGGCTTCCCCGGCGCCCGAACCGTCGGCTTTTGCCGAAAAGGACCGCGTTTTGCCGTCCCGGGAGGTGGTGCCGATGTCCTTTTGCCCGTCGGTGACGGCGGGGAACAGGCTCAGGCTCGCGCCGCCCGCCAGCACGTAATCGGCTTCGTGCTGCAACAACTCGTTGCAGGCCATGTGCACGGCCACCAGCGACGAGGAGCAGGCCGTATCCACCATCACCGCGTTGCCCCGCAGGTTGAAGTATTGGGCGATCCGGCCGGCCGTGGCGGCATTGAGGTTGCCCGTCAGCAGCGTCGGGTCAAACTTTTCGGCGTGCCGGTGGTAGGTCAGCTGCACGGCGGCCAGGAAAACGGCCGTTTTCGACCCGTCGAAATGCTCGATCGAATAGCCCGAACTTTCGAACGCGTGGTACGCCTGCTCGAGCAGCAGCCGCTGGTGCGGGTCCATGTGTTCGGCTTCGCGCAGGGAAATGTTGAAAAATTTGTGGTCGAACTTGTCAATGTCTTCCAGGTACCCCAGCGGCCGGTAGTTTTTGGGCGGCAGGGAAGTCGTGGTCATTCTTTCGCGGGAGAGGGTACGGATGCTGTCCCGGCCGTCCCGCAGGTTCTGGTAAAGCGCCTCGATGTGGTCGGCCTCCGGAAACCGTCCGGCAATACCAATGATTGCAATGCTTGTGTTCATGACTGGAGCTGGAAAAGTGGGGTAAGTGGGCCGGCGGAGGGGTTACGTGCGCAGGGTCACGTAGGCCGGGAAGACGGCTTCGGTGGGGCTGTCGTACCGCAGCAACTGCCCCCCGCCCTCCAGCGGCGCGGCTTCCCGGAAACCGGCGAAGCGGTAGGTGATGTGCATGATCCGGTTCCGGTCGGTGGGCAAAAATTCGGCGTAGAGTTGCTTGCCCGACGCGGCCGCCAGCCGGATGAGGTACGTGAGCATGGCCGTGCCGGTCCCGCGGGAGATCACCCGGCACGACACCAGGAAAAGTTTGATGCGCCACTCCTCGCCGCGGCATTCGAGCATGGCTACGCCGATCTTGCCGTACGTGCCGTACTTGTCCTCCAACTCGGCCACGTACACCTGGTGGTGCGGCGAAAGCAGCAGTTCCTCCAGTTCCTCGCCCGAATACGTGTACCCGGTGGAGTTGAGCTGGTTGGTCCGGATGGTGAGCTCCTCGATCCGTTTCAGGTCGTCGGGGGTGGCCGGCGTGATGGCGAGTTTCAGGTCCAGCGAAGCCAGGAACTTCTGGTTGTCGGCCAGCGTCTCCTCGTCGTGCTTGCGCTGCTTGTCACTCAGGTACATGAGCCGCCGGTTGGCCGCCTCGGCGGTGACCACCAGGGGGTTGAGCGCCTCGTGCCGGAGCATGCTGCCGATGAAGTCCACGTCGAAGCAGCGTACCTGCGGGTGCACGAAAGCAACCTCGTCCCGCTCGAACGGCTGGTCGTCAACGAACGCCATGGCGTCGTACCCGATCCCGAGTTCTTCCCGGATGATTCGGACGGACTCGGATTTGGGGCCCCAGTTCACCTGCGGGCAGAGGAAATAGGGACGCAGCCCGAATTTCTCCAGCACCGCAAGGGCGAACTTTTCGTCGTTTTTGCTGGCCACCGTCTACGAACAAGTTTGTTCTGATCTCTATTATATATGTAATACTCTATCGACCATCGCTTGTTCACATCACCCCCGAAGTCATACAATTTGCAGGGTTCAAAGGGGTATTTGGTCTGGTCACTGGTCACTTTTGACATTCCGAAATTTGTCGCACTTGTCGCACTTTTTGTCGCACTTTGGGGTGTAAACATAAAAAAAGCCCTTAAATTTTAAAATTTAGGGGCTTAAACAGGAGCGGGAAACGGGGTTCGAACCCGCGACCTCAGGCTTGGGAAGCCGGCGCTCTACCAACTGAGCTATTCCCGCGTACTTGATGCACTAAATTAAGTCCTTTTCAGTATAATCCAAAACCCAATCCCATTCTACCTGCTTTTCCACAGTTTAAGTTTAGTTTATTTCCCGGTCGGGCAGCGACTCCAAATAAAATAATCCCGGCTAGGCTAACCAAAAAATTTTATCGAAATTATTTGGCTGCTCCAAAAACAATGCTCATATTGGTCACTCGCAGTCCAAAAGTGCATTTATCTTTTGAAAATATCGTCGTAACCGTGCTTCTCGTCTCCTGTTGGGGGTGAGAAAGGTAGGTTATACGCAAAAAAGACCTTTCTCACCACCGGGAAAGGTCTTTTTTTATACCCCAAGCAAAGCCATGCGCAACCCCCAACCCTTCCATAAGATGACCCGGCAATGCGCCGCCAGCCAACAAGCTGCCCGTGCAGCATCGCCTCCTTACGGCCTTTTCCGCGACTGGAAAAGGCCTTTTTGTTGCCCGTAACCCGGCCCCGCAAGCCCTAAAAACCTATCTGCCAGCATTTTAAATTTCAATTTTCCATTCCTACCATGAGTAACCGCTTGAACCGCTACAGCGCTACGCTTACCCAGGACGAAACCCAACCGGCCTCGCAGGCCATGCTCTACGGCGCCGGCCTCACCGACGAAGACATGCAGAAGGCCCAGGTGGCCGTAGCCAGCACCGGCTACGACGGCAACACCTGCAACATGCACCTCAACAGCCTGGCCGACACCATCAAGGAAAGCGTAAAGGCCGCCGGCCTGGTCGGCCTCCGGTTCAATACCATCGGCGTGA
>CADCTQ010000324.1 GCA_902805615.1 uncultured Cytophagales bacterium | reverse complement strand
GCGACCCCTTCCCGCGATGCGACGCCTACCATTTATGTTTCCCTACAAGATTAGCTCCGAGGAGGGGAGCCGCAACGCGACGCTTTCCCGCAACGCGACGCCTTCCCGCAACGCCTACTGTTTATTTTTACCTACAAGATTAGATCAAGCAGGGGCCAGGGGTAGTCCCTCCCCAATACCCTGTTCCCCGAACACCCCAATCCTCCAATACTCAATTCCCCCATCACTCCGCCAGTTCCTCCACCAGGACCTTGTCCACGCGGTTGCTGTCCATGTCCATGACTTCCAACTGATAGCCGTGCCAGGTGAACCGGTCGCCGGTTTTGGGAATTTCCCGGGCCAGGTGGATGAGCAGCCCGCCCACCGTGTGAAAACCGGTTCTTTCCCCGTCCGCCAGGTCCGGCACCTCGAAGTAACGCACGAACTCGTCCAGGGGCAGCAGCGCATCCACCAGGTAAGAGCCATCCTCCCGCGGGACGATCCCCTTTTCCTCGCCGTTGCCGCCGTCGGCTTCCCCCACCATGGCCGCAAACAGGTCGCCCAGCGTCACCAGGCCCTGCACCGTGCCGAACTCGTCAATCACCACCGCGGCCGGCACCGGGCTGCCTTTCAGCAGTTCGAGGGCCCGGAACGCATCCATGAACTCGGGTACGAAGAGCGGCTTTTCGGCAATGCCGGCCAGGCGCAGCGGTTGCCCGCCCAGCAGGGCCGCCAGGATCATGCGCGTGTTCACGATGCCCACCACCTCGTCCAGGTGCCCCCGGGCCAGCAGGAAGATGTCCTGGTTCGCCTCCGCAATGGCCGCCAGGCTGGCTTCCGGCGGGTCGTCCACGTCCAGCCAGCGGAGGTCGAGGCGGCTGCGCATCACCGAGCCCACCTTGCGGTCGGAGAGGGTGAACACCCTTTCCACGATGTCCTGCTCGATCTCCTCGAACACCCCGGTGCGCGTGCCGTCCCCGATCAGCGACCGCACTTCCTCCTCGGTCACCGGGGCTTCCTCGGCGGGCCGCAGGCGCAGCACCTTCAGGATCAACTCCGTGGACCGGCTCAGCAGCCACACGAAGGGCCGCGTGACCCGCGACAACAGGTTCATGGGCCGGGCCACGAGCCGGGCAATGCGTTCGGGGCTGTGCATGCCGATGCGTTTGGGCACCAGCTCCCCGACCACCAGCGAGAGGAAGGTGATCACCAGCACCACCAGCGCCAGGGCCAGCGACTGGCTGTAGGGGGCCAGCCCCGGCACTTCCGCCACCAGGGGGGCCAGGCGCCGGGCGATCCGCGCCCCGCCGAACACCCCGGTCACGATGCCGATCAGGGTCATGCCGATCTGCACGGTGGACAAGAACGTGTTGGGCTCACTGGCCAGTTGCAGGGCGGCCGTGGCCCCGGGCCGGTCTTCCCGGGCCGCCTGTTCGAGCCGGGCCTTGCGCGCAGAGACCACGGCAATTTCCGACATCGAGAAGATGCCGTTGAGCACGATGAGCAAAAGGATAATGACAATTTCCATTCAAATGCAACTCAGGGGGTATAAAAAGGGAGAAATACCCGGACGGCCGTTCCCGCGCCGGGCGTGGATTCGAGGCTCACCCGGCCGCCCAGCAGGGCCGCCCGGCTGCGGACACTCCGCATGCCGGTGCCCCCGTTGAGCGCCGCCAGTTCGTCCTCGGTGAAGCCCTTGCCGTCGTCTTCCACCACCAGCGAGAGGCCGTTGTCGCCCCGGATCACCAGCACGTCCACCCGGCCGGCCTCCGGTTGCAGCAGCACGTTGCCCAGCAGGGCCTGCACGATGCGGAACGCGTCGAGTTCCAGGGCCGGCGGCAGCCGGGTTTCGAGGCCCGCCAGCCGGAGCCCGATGCGCAGGGTGGGCGAGGAGAGCTTGTCGGCCCAGTCTTTGAGGGCCGCCGGCAGGCCGTAATCCCGCAGCACGGAGGGAACCAGGTTGGTGGAAATGAGGCTGCTCTGGGCAATGGCTTCTTTGAGCAGGGCGTCGGCCTTCCGCAGCGGCCCGGCCCCGGGGTCCGTTTCCGGGGTGCGGGCCAGGTGGTTTTGCAGGTTGAGCCGGACGGCAAACAGGAGCTGGCCCAGCCCGTTGTGCAGGGATTCGGCAATGCGTTCCCGTTCGGCTTCCTGGGCGTGCAGCACGGCCTGGAGGGCTTCCCGCTGCCCCGTCAGTTCCCGCCGGAGCCGGTCTTCCTCCCGCGTCACCCGTTCGGTCACGTCGCGCACGATGCCCAGCAGGCCCGTCGCCCGGCCGCCTTCGCGGGGAAAAGGTTTGAGAATGATTTCGTACAGCCCGGCGGTGCGGGCAAAAGGCACGTCCGGTTCGAAGAGGGTGACCGGGTGTCCCGCCAGGGCCTTTGCCACGGCCCGGGCCAGCGTGTACTGTCCCTGCGCCGCGGGAACCGGTTCCCGGAAGGCGGCCGCCCCGTCTGCCGGGCCGGTGACTCCTGGGAAAAGGATTTCCCCGGCCGGCTTTCCCAGCACCTGGTCCCGGCTTTTGCCGCTCAGGGCTTCCAGCGTCCGGTTCCAGGCCGTAATGGTGCCCGCCGCATCGAGGGCCAGGATGCCGTCGGTGCTGTTTTCGAGCAGGCGCGCCGAAAATTCCTTTTCGGCCTCCAGCCGGAGTTGGGCCTGGCGGAGCAGTTCGTTCTCCTGCCGGGCCGCCTCGCCCCGTTGCTGGTCCTCGATGTCGGTGTTGACGCCCACCCACCCGACCAGGCCGCCTTGCCCGTCGCGGTAGGGAATCACGCGGCGCTGGTGCCACCGGTACGCCCCGTCGGCCCGGCGGAAGCGCAGTTCGGTCCGGCTGGGCGCTCCTTCCCGGAGGGCGCGCTGCCATTCCTGCGCCACCCTTTCCCGGTCGGCGGGGTGCACCACGTCGAGCCAGCCCGTGCCCAGCAGTGGGCCGGCCGCCCGGCCCGTGTAGTGCAGCATCCACTCGTTCACGTAATCCACCTGTCCGTCGGGCGTGGCCGTCCAGAGCATGGCCGGCGTGTGGTCCAGGATGAACTGGTACTGCTTGAGCCACTGCTCCGGTTCGGCCGTCGGGAAGGGGCCGGGCGGGTCGGGACTGTTTTCTGCGAATGACATTGACATGAATTCAATCAAAAAAGTAATGGTTGCACCGGAGGCAACGCTCCCAAGCCGGGGGCCGGGGCGGCGGCGTGCCTGCTCCCGGGTACTAAACGGGCAACGGCGCGAAAGGTGGGCCCCGCCGGGGCACCGGGGACGCAAAACCCGTAGTTCCCGGCCAGGGCGGCGGAAGACTACCGGGCGGCTGCGGAAAATCCACGAGGGGTGGGGAAGAATACGGAGCCGGCGTGAAAGAAGTCGCGCGGGCACGGCCGGCCCCGGTACAAATACGGGAATTTGCGGCGGCCTTCATCCTTTGCCGCAACGTCCGTACTTTTGCCCGCTGCTACCGATACCCGCTTATGCTTGGAGGGAACTGCCATTGCCCGGGCAGGAGTGCATCTTCTTTTTCGCCTTACAAACTGCTTTTTTACCCGGTATGAGTCTTTCGCTCCGCATTCCCGACCTGGACCTGCTGCGGCAGATTGCCCAGCGTTCCCTGGCCGTTTTTTTCGTGTATAACCTCGCCACCGGCCGCTTCGAGTACGTGAGCCCGGCGTTCGAGGAGGTGTGGGGACGGGAAGAAACGGACGTGAACGACCAACTGGACTGGCTGCTGGGCACGGTGCATCCCGACGACCTGCCCCTGCTGCGGGACGCTTACGGGCAACTGCGGGACGGGGCCATGCGCCAGTTCGTGGCGTTCCGCATCCGCCTGGCGCACCGGGAGCAGTGGATTTCCCTCACCGCCTACGCCATCCTCGACGGGGAAAGGCGGCACGCCATTGCCGGCTTTGCCGAAGACGTCACCCACCAGAAGGACAACGAACTGATGCTCAGCAAGTACGGCATTCACAAGAACGGCATCCTCGAAATGCTGGCCCACGACCTCAACGGCCCCCTGGGGGTGGTGCGGACCCTGGCCGGGCGGCTGGAGGAAAAGGCCCGCCGGCACGGCCTGCCGGAACTGGAGGAAGACGCCCGCCTGATCGGGGATACGGTCGGCCACAGCATCCGCATGATCCACGAGTTGCTGGAAAAGGAATTCCTGGAATCATCCCAGGCGGGCATCAAGTTCGCGCGCATTGAACTCATCGAGCAAATCAACATGCTCCTCCAGGGCATTGAGCGCCTCAACCAGGATCACCACAAGCATTTCCAGGTGGAATCCTCCGCCCCCGAGGTGTTCGCGGAGGTAGACCAGGACAAGTTCATGCACGTGATCCAGAACCTGGTATCCAACGCCATGAAGTTCACCCCGGCGGGCGGCCACATCCTGGTCCGCGTGCAGCAGGAGGCCAATGCGGTGCTCATTGCCGTCAGCGACGACGGCATCGGCATTCCGGCCGCCTTGCAGCCCCAGCTCTTCGACCGGTTCACCAAATCCCGCCGGCCGGGCCTGCGGGGCGAAGTAACCACCGGCCTGGGCCTTTCCATCGTCAAGCGCGTGGTCGAGCTGCACCGGGGCCGGGTGTGGGTGGAAAGCCAGGAAAACAAGGGCGCCACCTTCTTCGTCCGCATTCCCATCCGGCAGCAGTAAGGGGGCTCCCCGCCGCGTACCGGGCGGCTTCTCTTTACCGCACGACCCGCACCGGGCGGCGGCGCCGGGCGGCGTCCACGCTCCATACGCCCGACCCCCGGGCCGCGATGTAGAGGAACAAGAAGCAGTACAGCACCGCCGTCTCCCCGCCGTTGAGGATGGGCAGCGCCCCCTGCGGCGCGTGCGCCATGAAATAGGCCACGGCCATCATGCCGCTGGCGATGAAAGCCGCCGGGCTGGCCAGCAGTCCGAAGGCGATCATCAGGCCGCCCACCAGTTCGATCACTCCCCCCAGCCCAAACAGTGAGACGAGGGGGACGGGGTCTTTGCCGCCCGGGAAGCCGAACAGTTTCTGGCTGCCGTGCATGGCAAACATCAGCCCGGCCACGATGCGCAGCAGGGCGTACAGGTAAGGGGCATACTTGCCCAAAAATCTCTCCATCGCTTTACGGTTAAAGAGGTGCGCTTTTAAGTGTTCCAATCGCAATATTTTCGTAACATCCGCGTAGCATCACGCGTGTTGACCGATAGGGTAACCGGGGCAAAACAGGAAAGGGCCGAACCGAACCGACAGATACAGAAATTAACGGGAGGGAAGGCATAAAGTTAGCTGCCGCGGCCGGTTGCGCAAAAAAGGGAAAGCACGCCCGGTTTCTCCGCCCGAACCCCGGTTCCCGCTGCACCGGGTGCGGCGACGGGCGGATTGATTGTGACGACATGCTCCGCGACGTTGCGGCATTAAGGAGATTTACAACCCCATCCAGGCTTAAACCACTTCTACCCTCATGGCAACCCTTCCTCCCCTCGACCACGCGCACCAGCTCCCGCTCGAAAGCCTGTTGCAGGCGGTACAGGTAAACCCGGCGTCGGGCCTCACGGCCGCCGAAGCCCGGAGCCGCTACGACACCTACGGCCCCAACGCCCTGGAAGCAACCAAACGGGAAAGCGGGCTCAAAATCCTGCTCCGGCAGTTTACCGGCGTGATCGTGTACATCCTGGCGGCGGCGGCGGGCATCTCGTTTTTCCTGGGCGAAACCGTGGAAGGCATCGCCATCCTGCTCGTGCTGCTCATCAACGCCGTCACCGGCTTCGTGCTCGAATGGAACGCCCGGCAGTCCATGGACGCCCTCCGCAAAATGGACACGACCCCCGCCCGGGTGCTCCGCGACGGGCGGGTCCGGGAGATTTCGTCGGAAGAGATCACGATTGGCGACGTGCTGGTGGTGGAGGCCGGCGACCTGGTGGCCGCCGATGCCAACCTGTTCGACGTGAACCAGTTGCAGGTAGACGAATCGGCCCTCACCGGGGAGTCGCTGCCGGTGGAAAAAAACACCCGGACCCCGTCCGCCGACGCGCCGCTGGGCGACCAGCACAACCGCCTCTTCAAGGGCACGGCCGTGACGGCGGGCAACGGCCGGGCCGTGGTGACGGGCATCGGGCAGCGGACCGAACTGGGCAAGATCGCCACCATGGTGCAGGAGGCCGAACGGTCGGCTACGCCCCTGGAGGCCAAACTCGACGCCCTGGCCAAGGTGCTCATCTGGGTGACGGTCGGGCTGGCGGCGCTGTTCCTGGTGGTGGGCCTGATCCGGGGCGAAGAACCGCTCCGGCTGATCGAGACCGCCCTGGCCCTCGCCATTGCGGCCATTCCCGAAGGCATGTCGGTGGTAGCCACCATTGCCCTGGCCTACGGCATGCTCCGGCTGGCCGAGAACAAAGTGATCGTCAAACGCCTGTCGGCCGTGGAAACGCTGGGCGGCACCAACGTGATCTTTACCGACAAAACCGGCACCCTCACCCAGAACCGCATCGAAGTGAACCAGATCGAGCTGCCGGGCCACTCGGCCGAGGTGCAGGCCGACCCCGCCGCCCGCCGGCTCCGCGTGGTGGCCGGCGACGACGCCATTGCCCGGGCCGACGCCTTCGGCAAGCTCCTGCAAGTGGGGGTGCTGTGCAACAACGCCGACTACGACGTGGTGGACGGGCAGGCCAAAGAGGTAGGCGACCCGGTGGAAGTGTCGCTGCTCAAGTTTGCCCTGGCGGCCGGGCAAAACCCCGACGACATTCACCACCAGTACCCGCGGCGGGCCGAAAAAGCCTTTAGCTCCGATACGCGCATCATGGGCACCCTCCACGAACACGACGGCCACTACCTGGTGGCCGTGAAAGGGGCCGCCGAAGAAGTGATGGAACGCTGCACCGGCCTGGCCGACGCCGACCGGAAAGGGCAGTACCAGGTTTCCGAAAGGATGGCTACGGCCGGGCTCCGGACGCTGGCCTTTGCCTGCCGCCAGGTGGACAAATCCGCCGGCGGCCCGCCCGGCGACGACTTTGCCGACCACGACTTGCAGTATCTGGGCCTGATCGGCTTCCTCGACCCGCCCCGCACGGAAGTCACGCCGGCCCTGCAAGCCTGCCGCGCGGCCGGCATCAAAGTGATCATGGTGACGGGCGACCACCCGGCCACGGCCCTCACCATTGCCGCGAAGGTGCGGCTGATCGAACCGGGCGAAGAGATCGTGCTGACGGGCAAGGACTTAAAGCCCCTCGACCAACTCTCCGCGGCCGGGAAACAACGGCTGCTCGACTGCCGGGTGTTTGCCCGGGTAAGCCCGGCCCAGAAACTCGACATGATTGACCTCTACCAGCAACGCGGCGACATCGTGGGCATGACCGGCGACGGGGTCAACGACGCGCCGGCCCTCAAAAAGTCGGACATCGGCATTGCGATGGGGCTGCGCGGCACCCAGGTCGCCGCCGAAACGGCTGACATGGTGCTCAAAGACGACTCGTTCACCTCCATCGTGACGGCCATTGCCCAGGGGCGGGTCATCTTCGAGAACATCCGCAAGTTCGTGCTGTTCCTGCTGTCGTGTAACCTGAGCGAAATTTTCGTGGTCACCTTCGCGGGTTTCCTGGGCGTGGGCTCCCCGCTGCTGCCCCTGCAAATCCTGTTCATCAACATCGTCACCGACGTATTTCCGGCCCTGGCCCTGGGGGTGGGCCGCGAAAACGCCAGCCTCATGGAGCAGCCGCCCCGCGACCCCAAAACGCCCATTCTGGACGGCAAGGACTGGGGACAGGTGGTGTTTTACGCCCTGGTGATCACCTTTTCGGTGCTGGGGGCGTACCTGCTGGGCACGCAGCGGCTCGGCCTGAGCCCCGACGAAGGCAACAACCTGACGTTTTACGCCCTGTCGCTGGCCCAGGTGCTGCACGTGTTCAACCTGCATTCGGAGCGGTCGTTCTTCAACAACGAGATTACCCGCAACCGGTACATCTGGTACGCCACGGCGCTGTGCCTGCTCATCATGGCGGTGACGTACTACGTGCCCTTCCTGCGGCAGGTGCTCAACATCCAGCCCATGCGGGGCATGGAACTGGGCCTGATTGCCGCGGCGGGGGTGGTGCCGGTGCTGATCGTGCAACTGGTGGGCGTCTTTACGGGCGGCAAACGGAAGGCGGGAGCAATGCACGCGGATGGGCGGAGGCAGTGAAGGGGCCGCATGGTTTGCTTGAGGGGCGATGGTAAATGGGTCATTCAACGAGCAGTTGACCCGCAGGAAGGGTGGGGGTGGGGCCTTACTCGCGGCCGGCCTGCCCGGCCAGGTAGGCGTGGCGGAACTCGCTGGGCGTCACTTTTTTGATGGCCTTGAACTGCCGGTTGAAGTACGACACGTTGTTGAACCCGCTCAGAAAACAAACCTCCGTCACGCTTAGCTCCCCCTCGATGATGAGCTTGCACGCGTGGCCGATGCGGATCTCGTTGAGGAAGAAAGAAAAGGTTTTGCGGGTCCGCTTCTTGAAGTAGCGGCAGAAGGCCGACGGGCACATGTGCACCCGGTCGGCGACGTCCCCTATGGAGATGGTTTCGGTAAAACGGCTCATCACGTACTCGTAAATCCGGTTGATCCGCTCGGAATCCTTCACCTGGATGCCGGCCGCCCCCGCGTGGGACAACAGCACGCATTCTTCCGAATCGGCCAGCACGTGGAGGATGGACAGCAGGCGCAGGAGCCGCTCCATGCCCGACAAGCCGAGGATGTCGCCCATCAGCCCCGCGATCCGCTCCCGGGTGGCGCCCCGGATCTCCAGGCCCCGGGCCGCGCTTTCGAGCACCTGCCGGATGCGGGCCATTTCGGGGGCTTCCAGGAAGGTTTTGCCCAGGAATTCGCCCGTGAACTGCACCACGACCGATACCGCCTCCAGGTGGGGGTGGTGTTCGTAGTACGCCGCCTCGCTGCGGTACCAGTGCGGCAGGTTGGCCCCCAGCAGCACCAGGTCGCCCGGGCCGAAGTTGGTCACGCAGTCGCCCACGAACCGCTTGCCTTCCCCCGCACGATCAGCACCAGTTCGTGTTCGGGGTGAAAATGCCACGGGGCGTCGAAGTACGCCGACCGGAACTGCCGCACGGCGAAGGAGGCGTCGTTGGATACGGGTACTTTTTGCAGGATTGCTTTCATCGAAACCGGCGGTAGAATGAATAAGCCCTTGGGTTCTTAAATATATATAATAAAATGTCAAAATAGTATTAGTAATATCAAAAGCAGTGTAGGCAATTGGGGAAACCGGTAAATACTTTTGGTGCTGTAAAAGCCCCGATCATTCACCCATTACTCCCTTTTTCACCTATGCCTATCCTTACAAACGTTACCGGCGCTCCCGCGCCACTTCATTTTTCCCGGCTGCCCCACGGCTTGGCCATCCTTACCCGTTTCCTTCGATTGGGCTTGCTCATTGCACTGGCAGCGATGTGTGACGAGCTGGTTGCGCAGCCGTCCGGTCAGCGCCTGAAAGACCTGGCGCCGCCGGGCTTCTACGTGGGAGGCACCCTGGGCATGGCTAATTTCAGCAATGCCAGTTGCCTGGACATTGCCAGGTCGGAGTTCAACATCCTCACGGTAGACAACGACATGAAGCCGTACGGCCTGCATCCTGCGCCGGATACGTACACCTGGGCCAATGCCGACCAGTTCGTCAACTTTTGCCAGTCCAACAACATCGCCGTGCACGGGCATACGTTCCTGTACCCGGCTTTCGGCCCCGACTGGCTCAACAACCTGACCGGCACGGCAATGGTCAACGCGGTGAATGCGCACATTGATGCGGTGGCCGCCCGGTACCGGGGCAAAGTGGCGATCTGGGACGTGGTAAACGAAGCCACCTGGTACAACTGAAGCAACAACACCGCCGGCGTGTGGACGGACGGCCCGTTCCAGAATTATTACGATGCCTTCGGCAGTGATTTCCTGGCCGACGTGTTCAACCGGGCCCACGCGGCCGACCCCAACGCGGTGCTGCTCTACAACGACAACGTGCACGACGCCTACAATGCCAACGGGTGCGAGGCCGTGCTCAACGTGTTGAAGAGCATCAAAAACAACGGCGGCTACATCAACGGCGTGGGGCTGCAATGCCACTACAGCATGAGCCACAAGCCCAACCTGGCCACCCTGGGGGCGTACATTGACCAGTACAAGGCGCTGGGACTGGACGTGTACTTTACGGAAGTGGACGTGGACATGGAAGGGAGTACCGACTTTGAGGGACAGGCCCAGGTGTACCGCGACCTGATGAGCCTGGCGTTGAGCAAGGGGGTAAAAGGCTTCCAGACGTGGGGCGTGTACGACGGATTCAGCTGGTTGAACGAAAGCTGGGGCAGCGGCCCGAACTCCAATCCCCTCTTGTTTGACGACAATTTTCAGCCCAAGCCGGCTTACTACGCCGTACAGAAGGTGCTGTCCGACAAAAAGAACGCACCCGGCGGTCCGTCCGCCAACCTGCTGGCCAACCCCGGCTTTGAAGCGACGGGCAACTGGGAAATGAACCCCAACTTCACGTATTCGGCCGCCGATTTTCGTACCGGCTCCCGGTCCGTGCAAATGCAGGGGCTGGGCCGGTGGGGCTGGGCCCGCCAGGTCGTGCCCGTTTCCCCGCAGACCACGTATACGCTGTCGGTATACCTGAAAGGGTCCGCCAGAACCGGGCTTAAAGTGGGTGGGGTTCAGACGATTGTGGAGCAGTTTTTTGCGCCGTCGCCGGCCTGGACCGCCTATTCCGTCACTTTCAACAGCGGCGCCAACACCCAGGTGAACGTGGACTTGATGGACGGCGGCACCGGCACGACCTACCTGGATGACGCCTCCCTGGAAGCCGTACCGGCCAACCTGCTCGTGAACCCGGGGTTTGAGCTGACCGGCAACTGGCAGATGAATTCCAATTTTACCTACGCGACGCTCGACAAGCGGTCCGGCACGCGGTCCCTCCAGTTCCAGGGGGCGGGCCGGTACAGTTGGACGCGCCAGGTGGTGAACGTTTCCCCGCAGACCACCTACACGTTTTCCGCGTACCTGAAAGGTTCCGCCCGGACGGGCCTGAAGGTCGGGGCCACCCAAACGCTTGCCGAAATGTTCTTTACCCCCGCTGCGGGAACCTGGACGCGGTATTCGGTTACCTTCAAGAGCGGCACCAACACCCAACTGAACGTGGACTTCATGGATGGCGGTACCGGCACGACCTACATTGACGACGCCGCCCTCCAGCCTGGCGCCTCCCCGGCGGCCCGCCCGGCTTTTGGGCGTGAACCCGCCGCCCTGCCTGCCCGGACGGCTTTCGGGGAGGGAGAGGTAACGGTATTTCCGAACCCGGCCGGGGAAAGGGTAGCGATCCGCATCCACGGTGACCATTTCGTGAGCGTCTCCCTGCTGAGTGCTGCCGGCCGCATCCACGTCCGCAAGGACGGACTGCGGGAAAAGCAATCCACCGTAGACCTCTCCCCCCTGAAGCCGGGCGTCTATTTCCTGCGGGGCGAAACCGGGAGCGGCAGGGTCGTGTACAAACGTGTCGTCAAATGCAACTGAGGTACGGATGGAAAATGTCAAAATAGTATCAGTAAAGGCGTATCCCGTATAGGCAATTGCCGGATTATGCCGGTAAGTTTGGCGCGACCCAAGCCTTTTCAGTATGGTTGGTTTTTCTGATCCATCCGTTGCACCCGGGGCCGGTACCGTAGCGGCCCTGCTCCGTACCCCCGTCCGGATGCCCCACCGCCCCCGCCCGATCTGCGTGGTGGGGGCGGGCGGCATTGTGCACGACGCCCACCTGCCGGCCTACCGGAAAGCGGGCTGGGAAGTAGCCGGCATTGTGGACCCGGTTCCCGGCAAGGCCCATGCCCTGGCCCGGCAGTTTGCGGTTGGCCGCGCGTACGACTCCCTCGACGCGATGCTGGCCGGGGCGCCGCCCGACGCCGTTTTTGACGTAGCCGTACCGGCCTCCGCCCTGCGGGGCGTGCTGGAAAAGCTGCCCGCCGGGGCCGCCGTGCTCATGCAGAAGCCGATGGGCGAAAACATTGCCGAAGCCGACGCCATCCTGCGGGTCTGCCGCGACAAGGGGTTCACGGCCGCCATGAACTTCCAGATGCGCTTCATTCCCGCCGTGCAGGCCGCCCGCAACCTCATCCAGGCCGGCGTGATCGGCGAGCTGCACGACGTGGAGATCCGCATGAACATCTACCACCCCTGGCACCTGTGGGAGTTCCTGTTCGGCATTCCGCGCATGGAAATGCTCTACCACAGCATCCACTACATGGATTTGCTCCGCTACTTTTTCGGCAACCCGCGGAAGGTGTACGCCAAAACCCTCAAGCACCCCAAGATGATGCAACTGGCTTCTACCCGGTCGGTCATCCTGCTCGAATACGACGACGTGATCAAGGCGCACGTCAGCACCAACCACGGGCACGAGTTCGGCCTCAGGTACCAGGACTCGTTCATCAAGTGGGAGGGCACCCGGGGCGCCATCAAAACCACGCTGGGCCTTAACATTAACTTTCCCGAGGGCGTGCCCGACACCTTCGAGTACGTCACGCTGGCCGGGGGCAAGGCGCCCGAATGGCAGTCCGTCGAAATTGCCGGTTCCTGGTACCCCGATGCGTTCCTGGGTTCGATGGCGAACCTGATGTGCTACGCCGAGGGGTCGAGCCCGACCCTGGTCAACCACGTGGAAAGCGCCTACCAGACGATGCAGGTGGTGGAGGCGGCGTACCGCTCCAGCGACGCCGGCGGCACCCTGGTCCAATACGAACCACCAGGCGGCTAACCGGGCCTGCCAGCGTTCAAAGCCTTTTATCCTTTCTACCCGAAGCGTCCTCATGACCCATTTCCTCAACAAATACAGCCGCACCATCACGCAGGACCCCAGTCAGCCTTCTTCGCGGGCCATGCTGCACGGGGCCGGCCTTACCGAAGCCGACCTGCAGAAAGCCCAGGTCGGCGTTGCCAGTGCCGGCTTCGAAGGCAACCCCTGCAACATGCACCTCAACGACCTGGCCCGGCTCGTCAAAAAGGGCCTGGAAGACGCCGGCCTGGTGGGGCTCGTCTTCCACACCCCCGGCGTGAGCGACGCCCTCTCGATGGGCACCCGGGGGATGCGCTTTTCCCTGCCCTCCCGCGACCTCATTGCCGACTCCATCGAAACCGTGGCCAGCGCCCAGTGGTACGACGGCGTGGTGCCCGTGATGGGTTGCGACAAGAACATGCCCGGCGCCGTGATGGCCATGGGCCGCCTCAACCGCCCCTCCCTGATGGTGTACGGCGGCAGCATCCGTTCGGGCCAGTACGGGGGCCGCAAGATCAACATCCTCTCCACGCTGGAAGCCTACGGCGAAACGCTGGCCGGCACCCTGCCCGAGGAGGATTTCCGGGGCATCGTCCGCAACGCCTGCCCGGGGGCCGGGGCCTGCGGGGGCATGTACACGGCCAACACGATAGTCGTCGGCCATCGAGGCCCTGGGGCTGAGCCTGCCCTACAGTTCCTCGTACCCCGCCCTGAGCGAAGAGAAACGCCGGGAGTGCCTGCAAGTGGGCCCGGCCATGCGCCGGCTGCTGGCCGACGACATCAAGCCCCGCGACATTCTCACCAGGCGGTCGTTCGAAAACGCCATTACCCTGGTGATGGTGCTGGGCGGCTCCACCAACGCCGTGCTGCACCTGATCGCGATGGCAAAAGCCGTGGACATCCATCTGACGCTGAACGATTTCCAGCGCATCAGCGACCGTACGCCGCTGCTGGCCGACCTCAAGCCCAGCGGCAAGTACCTCATGGAGGACGTCCACGAAGCGGGCGGCACGCCGGGGGTGATGAAAGTGCTGCTGGAAGCGGGCTACCTGCACGGCGACTGCCTGACGGTGACCGGCCAGACCCTGGCCGAAAACCTGGCCGCCGTGCCGCCCCTCACGGGTGACATCCTGATGCCCTTCGACCGGCCGCTCAAGGCCACGGGGCACCTGCAAATCCTCTACGGCAACCTGGCGCCCGGCGGGGTGGTGGCCAAGATCACGGGCAAGGAGGGCGAACGGTTCGTGGGGCCGGCCCGGGTGTTCGACGACGAATTTGCGGCCATTCACGCCGTGGAAAGGGGGCAGATCGGGCCGGGCGACGTGCTGGTGATCCGCTACGAAGGGCCGCGGGGCGGGCCGGGCATGCCCGAAATGCTCAAAGTCACGGCCGCCCTCATGGGGGCCGGGCTGGGCAAAACGGTCGCCGTCCTCACCGACGGCCGGTTTTCGGGCGGCACGCACGGCTTCGTGATCGGGCACATCACCCCCGAAGCGTTTGCCGGCGGCCCCATCGCCCTCCTGCGCGACGGCGACGTGGTCAGCATTGACGCCGTGGGCAACCGCATGGACGTGCGCCTCTCCGACGAGGAACTGGCCGAACGCCGGGCCGGCTGGCAGGCGCCGCCGCCCCGCTACGACCGGGGCACCCTCTACAAATACAGCCTGGTGGTTTCCCCCGCTTCGGAGGGGTGCGTGACCGATGAACTCAAATGGCTGGAGGCCGCCGCGGCCCGGCGCCATGCCGTCCCCGTACAACCCGACTATGCCGGCGACCCGACCCGTTATTGACGCCCACCTGCACCTGTGGGACCTCGCCCGGCTCCGGTACTCCTGGCTGGACGCGGTGCCGGCCATCCGGCGGACCTTCGGGGTTGAAGACTACCGGCGGGCCTCGGCGGGCTGCGGGGTGGAAAAGATGGTGTTCGTGCAGTGCGAATGCCGGCCCGACCAGTACCTGGAAGAAGTACGCTTTGCCACCGGACAGGCCCGGCTGGACCCGCGCATTGCCGGCGTGGTGGCGTACGCGCCGCTGGAAAAGGGGGAACGGGTGGAGGACGAACTGGCGCAACTGGCGGCTTTTCCGCTCGTGAAGGGCGTGCGCCGGATGTACGACGACGACCGGGACGTGTGCACTTCGCCGGGCTTCCTGGCGGGCCTCCGCCGCCTGCCGGCCTACGGCTACAGTTGCGACGTCAGCGTAAAGCCGCCCGCCCTGCCCGGGACGATCCGCATGATCGGGGCGTGCCCGGATACCCTTTTCATCCTCGACCACCTGGGCAAGCCCGGCATCAGGCAAGGGGAACTGGCATCCTTCCGGCGGCACCTCGACGCCCTGGCGGCCTTTCCCAACGTGGTCGCCAAGGTGTCGGGCCTGCTCACGGAAGCCGATTGGGCGCACTGGACGCCCGGGGACCTGGCGCCGTACGTGGCCTGCGCGGTCGAAACATTCGGCACCGACCGGCTCCTGTTCGGGGGCGACTGGCCGGTGGTGGAGCTGGCCGGCACGTACCGGCAGTGGTTCGACGTGCTGGAAGGCTTGCTGGCCGGCCTTTCCCCGGAGGAACGCACGAAGGTATTTTACACCAATGCCGCCCGCGTGTACCGGCTGGAGGAGAACGGCCAAAAACCGGCACGGTGATGGAAGAATGGGTTCCTGATAATGGATAAACTGGATGGTGAATACAATTGAAATGAGGGAAAAATGGCTTCGATTTGCCGGAGTCATCCCCTTACCCCCTTCCCTTGCCCACAAACCATCCGCACAAGGGGGACCCGTGACCGCCGTACGCCTGAAGAGTCCCCTTACCCAGGAACGGTGAGGTACGCAGTCCCCCTTGTGCGGATGGTTTGTGGGTAAGGGAAGGAGGTAGGGGGATGACTTGCTTTCAACGCTTTAGATTAGCCCTCGATGAATCGGGAGAAAAAAGGAACCACCCCCGGCCCCTCCTTGATAGAGGCTACGATTAGGACACATTTTTGAAGTAGCTCGAAAAGCGGTCAGTGTCTCACTGACCGCGGCAGCAAGAGACATTGACGACGGCACGGAACTACCCCGATAAAGGATTCGTCTGCCGCCGTCAGTGTCTCACTGACGGCTCGGGATAGCCTTTTATGACTCTTCTGCAAAAGTGTCCTAATCGTAGCCTCCATCAAGGAGGGGAGCCGTACCGGGCGGCCCTGCTGATAGGTATAAGTGACGTGCATTTGTTCTTGT
Source organism: uncultured Cytophagales bacterium (assembly GCA_902805615.1). GTDB lineage: Bacteria > Bacteroidota > Bacteroidia > Cytophagales > 172606-1 > CADCTQ01. The sequence continues at coordinate 47,208 of CADCTQ010000324.1, read as the reverse complement.
CACGCAGCCGTACCCGTGGAGTTCCCCTCCTTCCTTCAAGGAGGGGACAGGGGTGGTCAAGCGCCAAGTATCGCGTAAGCCATTGATAATTAGAAAAATTAGTCGAATGATCCTTTTTTCCTCCACTTCCCCAATGCCTGTACCCCGTATTTTTACCCGCCTGCGTGCCACCCTGCCCAAACCATTGTGCGGGCTGCTGCTGGCCGGACTTTTGGCGTATTGCGGCACGCACCCCCTGCGGGCCCAGGATTTTAAAGCCTCCTGGATCACGACCACTGCCGGCGACTCCACCCGCCCCAACACCTGGCACCTCTTCCGCAAGTCGGTAACCCTGCGAACGGTGCCGGCAAAAGCCGTGGCCCGCATTGCCGTGGATGCCAAGTACTGGCTCTACCTCAACGGCAAGCTCGTGGTGTACGAAGGGGGACTCAAACGCGGCCCCAACCCCCGCGATACGTACTACGACGAGGTGGACCTCGCCCCCTACCTGCAAAGGGGAGACAACACGGTGGCCGTACTGGTCTGGTACTGGGGCGGCGGAGGCTTTACCCACCACAGCAGCGGGAAGGTCGGTTTGCTCTTCGACTGCCGCGCCGTCGGCCTGGAACTGCTCAGCGACGCCACCTGGAAAGCCACGCCCCACCCCGCGTACGAACCTTCCACCGCCCCCAAACCCAACTTCCGCCTGTCGGAGCCCAACATCCGCTACGACGCCCGCCGGGAACTGGCCGGGTGGTACGCGCAGGGATTCAAAGACAAAGCCTGGCCCGCCGCCGTAGTGGCCGGCAAGCCGCCCGTGCGCCCCTGGAACGGGTTGCACAAACGGCCCATCCCCCTCTTCAAGGATTACGGCCTGCGTACCTACGTGAAGACCGAACGGCGGGGCGACACGCTGATCGGCACGCTGCCCTACGACGCCCACGTGTCGCCGACCCTTTCGCTGAAAGCCCCCGCCGGCCGGCGCGTCTTCATCCACACGGATACGTACTACCTGGGCGCCCTGGGCCCCACCGATTCGCTCTACACGCTCTGCTCGGAGTACGTCACCAAAGCCGGCGCCCAAACGTACGAGTCGCTGGGCTGGCTTTCGGGCCACGAGGTGCGCTACGTGCTGCCGCAAGGGGTGGAAGTGACCGGCGTGGGCTACCGCGAAACGGGCTACCACACCACCTTTGCCGGCACGTTTGCCGCCAGTGATTCGCTGTTGACCAAACTCTGGCGCAAAGCCCAGCGGACGCTGTACGTGAACATGCGCGACACCTACATGGACTGCCCCGACCGGGAACGCGCCCAGTGGGCCGGCGACGCGGCCATGCAGATGGCCCAGGCTTTCTACGCCCTGGACGCCAACAGCACGGCCCTGAGCCGGAAGCTGTTCCTGGACCTGGCCGGCTGGCAGAAGCCCGACGGGGTGATCTACAACCCGGTGCCCGAGGCGGACTGGAAAAAGGAACTGCCGGCCCATTCGCTCATGCCGCTGAGTGAATTGTGGCGCTATTTCCGCTACACCCACGACACGCTGACGCTGCGGCAGGTGTACCCGGCCCTGCGCAAGTACCTGCAGCTGTGGCAACTGCAACCGAACGGGCAACTCGTGTACCGCCAGGGCGGCTGGGACTGGGGCGACTGGGGCGAAAACCAGGACTTCGTGCTCATCCAGCACGGCTGGTACCTGCGGGCCTTGCAGACGGCGAGCCGGGTGGCGGCACTGCTGGGAGAGGCCGGCGACGGGGCGGACTACGGGAAGCGCATCGCCGCCCTGCGGGGCTTTCTCAACGGACCGGATTGCTGGAACGGCCGGGCCTACCACCACAAGGCGCACCAGGGCCTCACCGACGACCGGGCCAATGCGCTGATGGTGGTGGCGGGCGTCGCCGACTCTACCAAATGGGAGGCCGTGGCCGGGGTGTTCCGGCAATCGGAGCACGCCAGCCCGTGGATGGAGAAGTTCGTCCTCGAAAGCCTGTTCCTGATGGGCAAACCCGGGCAGGCGCTGGACCGGATGCGGCGGCGGTTCGGGCCCATGACCGCGTCGCCGTTGTCCACGCTGTGGGAAATCTGGCGGCACGAGCCGGGTGAAGAACACGGCAACAGCGGCTACAACCACGGCTGGGCGGGCGGCCCGCTGGTGCTGCTGTCGGAGTACGTGGCCGGCATTGCGCCGGACGCCCGGCCCGGTACCTACGTGGTGGTGCCCACGCTGGCCGGCCTGGACGGGCTGCGGACCGCGTTTCCCACGCCCAAAGGATTGCTGGAAGTCGCCGTCCGCCGGGAGCCGGACGGGCTGACGATTGCGGTGAAAGTGCCGCCGGGCACGTCCGTCCGGGTGGGAATGCCGGCGGAAGGAAAAAGGCTGGTGTCGCTCACGCACAACGGGAAAGGCATTGCCCTCCCGGCCGGCAGTCCCGGGTCCCGCACGTTCGTGGAGGCCGGCCCGGGAGAACACACCTTCACGGGGCGGCCGGGCAACGCGCAGTAAACCGGGTCACCGGCACGTACCCGGCTGCACGGGCGCAAGCGCAGGCACAAGGTAAACCTCTGCCGAGGTTGCAGTGAATCGCCGGGATGCGTGAATGGCATTGGCTAGTCAATGATTGGTTGGTTGGTTACCAGTCAGCAGCGCTTGCCGGTTTAGAATTGCAGGTGAGAACCGGAAGGTATATGGTCGTTGGAGAAAGTCCCGGAGGGACTCCCTGTTCCTAGTACTGGGCTCCTACCCCCAAGCACAAGCTCCGTAGGAGCGACCTGTTCGCTGACAACATTTGAACAGGACGCTCCTACGGAGCTTGTGTATAATGGGATGGTCCTTTCTAGGAACAGGTCGCCCCTACGGGGCTTTCGACAACGCTTCCACCATTGGTCTAACCGTATGCAATGGCTAGCAACAGGTCGCTCCCCCGGAGCTTTCGACAACGCTTCTGCCGTGAAGTCCTTCCAAGGGTATCTTCGCTCAAAAGCCGTCAGTGAGACACTGACGGCGGCGTGCGGGGCTGTAAAGCAAGCGGTGATTGGACGCCTCATTGCCGGCAAATACAACTTGCCCGCTAACGTGATCCGGAGGAGGGGCGTCAGCGGCGGTCCTGGGCGCCGATGCCGACCTCGGTTTTGGCCGTGGCGGCTTCGACGGGCACGTTTTCCTGCTTTTTGCCCACGATCAGGCGGATGGAGCTGTTGTAGCTGAAGTAGTTCCACGTCCAGTTGAGAAACACCAGGAACCGGTTGCGGAAGCCCACGATGGAAATCAGGTGAATGAACGTCCAGATCAGCCAGGCCAGGAATCCCTGCGTGCGGAACTCCTTCTTGAGCAGTTTCAGGTCGGCCACCGCGTGGTTGCGGCCGATGGTCGCCATGGCCCCTTTGTCGTCGTAGGCGAACGGTTCCATCGGTTTGCCGGCCAGCAGGCGCGCCAGGTTTTTGCCCAGCAGCTTGCCCTGCTGCATGGCCGGCTGGGCCATCATGGGGTGCCCTTCGGGATACGCCTCGGAGCGCATGGCCGCCACGTCGCCGATGGCGAACACGTTTTCGTAACCGGTCACCCGGTTGTAGGCGTCTACCTGCAGGCGGTTGCCCTTGAGAATGCTCTCCGGCCGGAGGCCCTTGAACAGCGCCCCGCTGACCCCGGCGGCCCAGATCACCGTGCGGCTGATGAGCGTCTCGCCGCTGTCGAGGGTGACCGTGTAGCCGTCGTAGGACTTTACCCGCCGGTTGAGCCATACTTTTACGCCGAAGTCTTCCAGGTACTGCAACGCTTTCCGGGCGGCTTCCTCCGACATGCCTTTGAGCAACTGGGGGCCGCTCTGGATGAGGTGGATGTCCATCTTGATGAAGTCCAGTTCCTTGTAGTCCTGCGGAAACACGTGCTTGCGCAGTTCGCTCAGGGCGCCGGCCAGTTCCACGCCCGTCGGGCCGCCGCCCACGATCACGTAGTCCATCAGGCTGTTGAGCTGCTCTTCCTCCTCGATCTGCAGGGCTTTTTCGAAGTTGGTCAGCACCGTATTGCGCAGGGCCACGGCGTCTTCCACGTCCTTCATGGGCAGGGCTTTTTCCTGGATCTGCGCGTTGCCGTGGTAGTTGGTTTCGGCACCCGTGGCGACCACCAGCACGTCGTAGTGCAGCAGGCCGATCGAAGTTTCCACAATCTGTTGCCCGGTATCCACCGACTGCACCTCGGCCAGGCGGAAGTAGAGATTTTGCTGGGCCTCGAAGATTTTGCGGAAGGGGTAGACGATGGAAGTGGCCTCGATGCCCGCCGTGGACACCTGGTAGAGCAGGGGCTGGAAGGTGTGGTAGTTGGTGCGGTCAATGAGCACGACCTGGACATCCGCCTTGCGCAGGGATTTCGCCAGTTGGAGCCCGGCAAACCCGCCCCCAATGATCACAACCCGCCGTTTTCCGGTATGGGCAATTTTCGCTTCGGTAACCATCCTGCAATCCGTTAAGGTGAGTGGAATTGTTGGGGCAATATAGGGGATTCCCGGCAGCCACCGGCCCCGTTGCTCATCCCTCCGGAACGCCGAACCCGCCGGGCGGGCAAAGGAGCCGGCGGATGCGGCGGTGCTCCGGCCCGGCCCCTTCCGGGCCCTGCCGCCGGGTGACCCGGACCGGGACGTATCGTGCAGACGCTCTTCGGGTTGCGGCCGCAAAATACCTAACGGTAGGTATTTTTTTTTAGCCTGACTATGCCGACTTTGTAGCCCCTCCCTCACGCATTCATTGGTCAAAAGCTCACCGGTAATCCCATTTTTAACTTTTTACTGCCATGAGAAAAGTATCCCTGCGCCCCCTGCTGCGGCTTGTCGTAGCTACGGCATTCCTGTTTGCCTGCCAGAGACAAGAGCCGGCTCCCGTCCGGCCGGAAAGCACCCCCAACCCCGACGCCTCCGCCAGAACTGCGGGCGATGCGTACGAAACCACCACGATTGGTACCTACGAAGCTGAAAAGGCGGTGTTAAGTGGTGCCGTAGCCGCCACCAACCAGGCGGGCTACACCGGAACCGGGTTTGCCGACTACGTAAACGCAAGCGGGGACTACATCGAATGGACCGTGAACGCGGCGGCGGCCGGCCCGTTTCTGCTCAGATTCAGGTACGCCAACGGGGGAACGGCCAACCGCCCTTTGCAACTCAAGGTAAACGGAACGACCGTGGCGGCAAGCGTCTCTTTCGTGCCCACGGGCGGTTTTGGCGCCTGGGCGCTGGCCTCGTCGGCGGCCAACCTGAACGCGGGCACCAACAAGATCCGGCTCACCACCATTGGTTCCAACGGGCCGAACGTGGACCACCTGTCCGTCGGCAGCAGCCTCAAACACGTGCTCTACCTGGTGGACAATGGCTTCGGCAAGCTTCTCTTTCTCAACCAGAAAGACCCGTCGAAGAACTGGACCGTCGCCATTCCCGGCGGCTCGCGCGACTTGCAGCTGGTCGCCAACAACAAGATCCTGGTGAGCCACGGCAACGGCGCGGCCGAATACGACCGCACCACGGGCGCCAAGGGCTGGTCCGTCAGCACCTACGCCGGCGTCTCGACCGCGCAGCGCCTGTCCAACGGCAACACGTTGCTGGGCTGGGCCACGGCGGCCTCCGGGAGCACGCCCGCCCGGGTAATGCTGTCGGAAGTGTCCGGCACCGGCCGGGAAGTTTCGCGGGTGACGGTCAACGGCATCACCACGTTCCGCCTCGCCCGGCGGCTGTCGAACGGCAACACGCTGATTACCGGCGACGTGAACAACAACTTGCAGTTCAAGGTGTTCGAGGTCAATGCGACCGGCGCCATTGTCTGGCAGCAGTTGCTGTACGGGGGCAAGGGTTACGTCGCCAACCGCCTCGCCAACGGCAACACGCTGGCCTCGATGGGTCCGGTGGGCGACTTGTACCAGCCGGGCAAGGATGACAACAAGGTGCTGCAAATCAGTCCGGCCGGCGCCGTCGTCAAGTTCTGGGGCGGCATGGCCAAGCACCCGACCGCGCAACTGCGGAAGTTTTCGGGCTACAGCGTGGTGCCCGGCAGCGGCAACATCCTGGTCGCCAACTGGCTGGGCGACGGCAACATCGGCACGGGTCCGCACGCGGTGGAATTCGACGCCAGCAACAACCTGGTTTGGAGCTGGAAGAACTTCTCGGCCGCCCAGACGGTCACCAACCTGCTCGTAGTCGAGTAGTGAAGTGAGCTATGCAACCCGCGTACAGACGGGGCGATTGGAAGGCCGGGCACCGGGGAGGGGTACCGGCCGGCTGGTCGCCCCGTTGGGCGTTTATGGGACCTCTTTCTACTGATTGGAACGTAGACGCTTGCACCAGATCAGGACTTACGGTTGAAGTGTAGGTTGGGCAACCTCAGCCTGCAGTTTTGTACGTGATGAGCGTCACGGCTGAGGGCAGTATCGGAGAACGGGCAAGTACCGTTTCGGCTGGGGGTAGTCTTCGTATGTGATTAGCGTATATGGGTATAACTGGATGGGGATTGGTTGTGAGGGGTTGGTGATTCGTGTATCATCCGTAAGTGGGATTTGTTCTTTTTGGCATTGCCCCAAAAAGAACCAAAAAGGGCTAGGCCCAATGATGCTTCCCCCCGCCAAGCAACCCGCCCCTCGCCATTGGGCCGGGCCCACGCGCCGCGACTCCACCGGTGCCGAAACAACGATACGGCCTCGTAACCAACGGTGTCTCACTGACAGCGCCTGCTCACGGCCTGGCTACGCACTGCGTATCCACAAGGCATGACGCTAATCACACACATCCAATAATGAATTGTCCCCGGGGGCGGGCAACGGCAATGCGTAGTAGGCTTCCGGTGAACCCGCTGACGGCCCGGCTGCCGCACGGTTTCGTGCGGCGGGACCACTGCCGCAACCAGCCCCCGGGGCCATCGGGCAGGTTGCAGCCCGGGGAGTTGAGCGGCCCGCCATTACGGACGCGAATCCTGCTCCGCAACCGGGGGCATGCCCCGATGCTGCGGATGCCAATCCTAATCCTGCTTCAGGGCCTGCCGGATGCGCACAAGCCGTTCCAGCAAACCTTCGAGTTGGTCGAGGGGGAGCATGTTGGCCGCGTCGGATTTGGCTTCCGCGGGCCGGGGGTGCGTTTCGATGAACAGGCCGTCGGCCCCCGTGGCAATGGCCGCTTTGGCAATGGTGGCGATGAGGGCCGGCCGGCCGCCCGTGACGCCCGAAGGCTGGTTGGGCTGCTGGAGGGAATGCGTGCAGTCCATCACCACCGGCACGCCGAACGACTGCATTTCGGGAATGTTGCGAAAGTCCACCACCAGGTCGGCGTAGCCGAAGCTGTTGCCCCGGTCGGTGAGGATCACGTTGGGGTTGCCGCACGACTGGATTTTTTCGACGGCAAACTGCATGCCGGCCCCCGACATGAACTGCCCCTTCTTCACGTTGACGACCTTGCCCGTTTCGGCGGCGGCCACCAGCAGTTCCGTCTGGCGGCACAGGAACGCGGGAATTTGCAGCACGTCCACGTAGCCGGCCGCCAGGGCCGCGTCGCCGGATTCGTGGATGTCGGTAAGCGTCGGGATGCCGAACGTCTGGCCAACTTCCTTCAGGATCGCCAGGGCCGCTTCGTCGCCGATGCCGGTGAAGGAGTCCCGCCGGGTGCGGTTGGCTTTCCGGAAGGAGCCCTTGAAGATGTAGGGGATTTGCAGCCGGTCGGTGATGGCTTTCACCCGTTCGGCGGTTTGCAGGGCCATATCGCGGCCCTCAATGGCGCACGGCCCGGCGATGAGGAAGAAGTTGCCGGAACCGGCGTGCTGTAATTTGGGAACGTACATGACATGTGCTTTTCAACTGCGCAAGATACTGTTTTTGCCGGAGCCGCGCGGCAACGGCATTCCCGGCGCGCGGCACGCAGGAGGCGGGAGTAACACGGACAGGGCCCGTTTGCCCGCCCTGAAGGCGGATGGCGCGGGTGATTTTGTGCGTTGGGCCCGGGGCGCAGGTCCGGATTTATAATTCTCAACCACAATCCGTATCTTTACGAAGCCATTTGAAAACCTACATCAGCCCCTACATCAGCCATGGAGAGAGAAGTGACCGTGTATACTCCGGAGAGCGAAATGCGCGATTTCCGGGGGCTGGTGAGAAAAATGATCGCTGATTTACGCGGCTCCCGCCAGTTGGCCTATGCACTGTTGCGCCGCGACGTCCAGGGGCAGTACCGGCAGTCGGTGCTGGGATTTTTCTGGGCTTTCGTGCCGCCCATCGTTACCGCGGCCACCTTCTCGCTGGCCAGCCAGTTCAAAGTACTCAACATTGGCGTCACCAACATTCCTTACCCCGCCTACATCGTATTCAGCACCGCCTTGTGGCAAACGTTCGTGGAGGCGGTCAATGCGCCCATCCTGGCAACGAACGGGTCCATGATGTTGTTCGTGCAGATCAAAATGCCCAGGGAGGCCCCGCTGCTGGCCAAGATCGGGGAGGTGTACTTCAATTTCGCCATCAAACTCTTGCTGATCGCTGCCGTATTTGTCATTTACCGGCTCCCCATCAGTCCGTGGGCCGTGTGTGCCCCCCTGGCGCTGGTATGCATGGTTACGTTCGGCGCATCCATCGGCCTGCTGCTGGCCCCGTTCGCCGCCCTGGTCGGCGACGTCGGCCGGATGGTCACCACGGTCATGAGCCTGGGGATGTTCCTGACCCCGGTGGTATACCCGGCCCCCAAGGCGGGAGGCTTTTTTTCGGCCATCGTGGAGGCCAATCCCGTAACCCACCTGCTGATGGCGGTACGGGAATTGACTCTTTTTGGCCGCATCCCCAATCCGCCCGCCTTTTTTACCGCCAGCGCCGCGGGATTCGTGCTGCTGATCGTCGCCTGGTTTTTGTACCGCCTAGCTATTCCTTACGTAATTGAAAGAAGATCCTAAATACATGATCGCGGAACCATTGCAGGAAACCGCCCCGGCCCCCGAAGCGACAGCAGAAGTAGTTCTTTCCGTAGAGAACGTTTCCAAGCGTTTCTGCCGCGACCTCAAGCGGGCCATGTATTACGGAGTGAAGGACATGATGTCGGAAATGCTGGGCATGTCCCCCCGCCGCGACTGCCTCCGGAAGAACGAGTTCTGGGCGCTGAAAGACGTGAGTTTCGAATTGCGCCAGGGGGAAGCGGTAGGGCTGGTGGGGGCCAACGGTGCGGGCAAAACCACCCTGCTCAAACTGATCAGCGGGCTCATCAAACCGGATACGGGAAAGATCACGGTGAAAGGCAAGGTGGCTCCCCTGATTGCCCTGGGGGCCGGGTTCAACCCGGTGCTGACCGGCCGGGAGAACGTATTCATCAACATGGCCATCCTGGGCCTCACCCGGAGCGAAATCGAGGATCGTTACGAGGAAGTCGTGGCCTTTTCGGAGATCGGGCCCGCCATTGATGCGCCGGTCAATACGTACAGTTCGGGAATGCGCGCCCGCCTGGGATTTGCCTGCGCCATCCACACCACGCCCGACATTCTGCTGATTGACGAAGTACTGGCCGTGGGCGACGTAAAGTTCCGCATGAAGTGTTACCGCCGCCTGGCGCAGCTCCGGGAGCGGGGCACTTCCTTCATCCTGGTCTCGCACGGTACGCAAACCATTCTTTCCACCTGCAACAAAGGGGTGTATCTCTCCCGGGGCAAGGTGATGATGACCGGCCAGGTGGGCGAAGTCCTGAGCCGCTACGAAGAAGAATTGTTCGACAACCCCGCCCGGCGCGGGGGAGCGAAACTCACTTTTCCCGAGAAGGCCGAGCAGGACAGCTACGGGGTGGACATCCTGGAAGTTTTTTTCCGGGACGAACAGGGGAACCCGCAGGAAGAGCTCATCAGCGGGAAGCCGGCCCGGCTTTGCCTGCGTTGCAAAGTGCACAAGCACACGCCGGCCGCTTCCGTAAAAATAATCATCCGGGAGCTGGCCCAGGAGAACAACTACATGCTGAGCCTGGATTCGGCCGATGACGAAACGTTCTTCGAACTTTTTCCCGGCATCACCGAATTGAAGCTGCACCTGCCGGCGGTGGGGTTGAAGCGGGGGCTCTACAGTTCAAAAATAAACATTGCCAAAGGAGGCATCATGATCTTCGACGCAGTGGAAAACTTCCAGTTCACGGTGAGAGCCGCGAGCCGCGACATGATCGAATCGGCTTATTACCAGGTGCGGTCGTGGGAGCAGGACGGCGAACTGGGTTGAGGGCGATTTCTATTTCTGTTTTTTTAGCATTCAATCATCTGCATGGGCGTGACCGTAAAGACTGAAATACTGGACAGTTGTCCAATGTGCCAGAGCAAACGTATCAGGGAATGGTGCAAAGGATATGACCGGCTGCTGGGAATCAACGAGCAAATCTTCACCTATTCCAAGTGTAAAAACTGTCGGCTGGTATTTCTTTCGGAACGCCCGCTGGAAACGGAGATTTACCGGTATTACCCGGAGAACTACGGTCCTTACCTCGCCAGCGGGCTGACGCATTACAGCAAAAAAAGTTCTCCTTCCCGGAAATCCCAGGTCCTCTTAAAAAGCATTTCTTACAAAATAGCCCGGCGGGCCAATGTCCTGGTCAATAAAGTATACACCAACGACTTCAGCCGGAACCTACAGCGCTCCTACGCCCTCAACCGGCAGGGCAGCCTGCTGTTGGATTTTGGCTGTGGCTCCGATGCTTTTTTAAATGAAGCCAGGGCAAAAGGCTGGCAAACCATCGGGATGGATTTCTCCGAACAATCCGTGGCGCAGGTGATCAAAAGCCAGCACACCGGCATCCTCTATGCTTCCGAAGAAGCCTGGAACCGGATTGAGGACAGCTCGCTGGACTTCGTCAGGATGAACCACGTGCTTGAGCACTTGTACCACCCGGCCCGGGTGCTGGAGATGATCTTCCGCAAAATGAAGCCGGGGGCGACGTTGCACATTGCCATACCGAACCCGGATGGCTTGTCGGCCAGCGTGTTCCGCTCACTCTGGCACGGACTCGATTGCCCGCGGCACATCATGCTTTATTCCCCGCAAGTGCTTACCAACTTTCTACAAACCATTGGTTTTCAAAAGACTGACTTGCTCTTCGAACACATTACCAAGGATTTTGCCAGGAGTTTGGGGTACTACGAAGCCGGCAAATCGCTGATTGCCCCGGACCAGGTGAGCGGCAAAATGTTCGATCCCCGTTTGCAGGAAATCCTCAACGTGCCCGCGGCATTGGCCGCCCGCCTGAAGAAATCGGACCGTTTTCACGCTTTTGCCACCAAGTAACGCAATGCCGCCAAAAATTGCGTGGAAACCGGTGGGGGATGAGAACACGGCCAGTGCGCGGCTGCGGGCGTACCTGCCCTGCCGGTACCTGCGCGAAAAAGGGTGGGATTGCGAAATGTACCGCCCCGGAAACAAAGCGGAATACGGCCTGGTGGTCTTCCAGAAGTGCTACGCGGAGGAGGACATTGCGCTGGCGAAGGAATTGAAAAGCAACGGGACGGTCACGGTCTTTGACCTGTGCGACAATCACTTCTACAACCCCACGGGGTCGGAGGCGCTGGCGGCGCGGGCCGGGCGGCTCCGGCGGATGATCGAAACGGCCGACTTCGTTACGGTGTCCACCCCCGAGATCGGGAAGCTGGTTCCGGACCGGGAAACCACCGTGATTGACGATGCCGTGGAAATGCCGCCTTACCACGCCCTCAAACGGGCTTATGTACAAGGGAAGACTTGGATCAAAAAGCGGTTCAACCCGGTATTTGACGTGGTGTGGTTCGGCACGGCCGGTTCGGAAACGCCGCGTTTCGGCATGGTGGATCTGACCCGCGTGCGGGCGGCGCTGGAGCAGTTGAACAGGCAGCTTCCCCTGCGGCTCACCGTGATCAGCAATTCGAAGGAGGCATTCGCCCGGTACGCAACCGGCGCTTCGTTCCCGACCCGGTACTACGAATGGCGGCGCGATACGTTTGCGTACCTGTTGTCGGTACAGGACGTCTGCATCATTCCCGTTGACCCGAATCCCTTCACCCGCTGTAAAACGAGCAACCGCCTGGTAACCGCCCTGTCGCTGGGGTTGCCCGTGGTGGCCGACCCGATCCCGAGCTACGAAGCGTTTGCCGGGTGCATCAAAACCGGTGATTGGGAAAAAAACCTGCGCCATTACGCCCTCCACGCCGGCGAGCGGAAAAAGGACGTCCAAAACGGCCGGAAGTTCATTGGTTCGCGGTTCAGCCAGGAGGCGATCACGGCCCAGTGGGCGGATTTTCTCGAACGCACCTTCCGCGAAAAACTTCCGTGAAAAAAGGGCAGCGCGGGGATGAGCCCCGAAAAAACGGGCCCGTGCCGTTTGACGCGCCGCCGGTACCTAACCCACACACTTACAGCGCACTACGCAAATGATGGACATTCTGAAGAAGATCTTAAACAAAAAGCCATTGCAAACGCCCGGGCGGCCGCAGGGCGACGCGGCTCCCGCCAACCCCAAAGTAAACTTTCCCCTCAAGGGATTCGAGCAGGAACGCAACGAAATCCCGCTGGTGGACCCCCTGAGCGACCAGGACCTGACCGAACTCAACGCCCTGCTCGACTGGAACTGTTTCGTGGTGGACGCCCACGGCCGGAGATTCGGCAACGTAGCCTGGAGCGGCAAACGGGACCGGCCCGAAAAAACGCACGACCCGCGCCACCAGCTGCTCCAGGACCGGATTGATCTTTCCGGCAGACACGTCCTGGAGATCGGCTGTTTCGAAGGCATCCATACCATTGGCCTGTGCCGGCTGGCCGGCCGCGTAACGGCGGTGGATGCGCGGATGGAAAACGTGGTGAAAACGATTGTGCGCACGGCCATGTTCAACTACCGTCCGGAAGTGTTCAAATGCGACGTGGAAAACTGGCAGCACCAGTTGGGCCGGCTGCAGGCCGACGTGTGTCACCACATCGGCGTACTCTATCACCTCAAAGACCCCGTCACCCACCTGAGCGACGTGGCGCGGATCACGCGGGAGGCACTCCTGCTCGACACCCACATTGCCCAGCCCGGGCAGGCCACCGAACACTACCAAGTGAACGGAAAGAGCTACCTTTACCGGAAACACGGAGAGGGAAAAGACGTGTTCTCGGGGATGTACGACCACGCCAAGTGGCTTACCCTGCCCACCATCGAAGCAGTGTTGCGCGAAGGCGGCTTCTCCAGCACGGAGGTGCTGGAGCACCGGGAGGAGCGCAATGGTCCCCGGGTCCTACTCTTTGCCCGTAAGTAACCCTTGAATGAGTATGATTCAATTACTGAGCAATACGGACTCAGCCCCTTGTTATTCTACTGATTACCTCAAGTCCGTATCTGACATTCTGGTGGCGGAGGCAGACGCCATCCGGCGGGTAGCGGGCCTGCTGACGCTGGAGGCCGTGGAGAAGAGCATTGACCAGTTGGTGCGGTGCGAGGGCAAAGTAGTCGTGCTGGGCGTGGGCAAATCGGGCATCATCGCCCACAAGATCGCTGCCACGCTTTCGAGCACCGGCACCCCGGCCATTCACCTGCACGCCTCCGATGCCATGCACGGAGACCTGGGACTGGTGACGGCCAAAGACGTGGTCATTGCCATCAGCAACAGCGGTGAAACCGAAGAGATCATTTCTTTGCTGCCGCACCTTCAGTTGCGCAAAGTGCCCATCGTCGCCATTGTCGGCAACCTGCACTCCACCCTGGCCCGGAATGCGTACGCCGTGCTGGATGCCTCGATTGACCGGGAAGCCTGTCCGCTGAACCTGGCGCCGACCACCAGCACCACGGTGGCACTGGCGCTGGGCGACGCCCTGGCCATGACCCTCATGCAGGCCAAGCAGGTAAAAGCGGAAGATTTTGCCGTCAACCACCCGGCGGGCAAGCTGGGCAAGCGGCTGGCGCTCCGGGTGAAAGACCTCATGCACGGGGGAGCGGGCAACCCGACCGCCCCGCCCGTTGCCTCGTGGAGCGAAATCATTGACCTGATCGGCCGGTGGAACCTGGGAGCCGTCAACGTGGTGGACGACCGGCAGGTGTTGCTGGGCATCATCACCGACGGGGATTTGAGGCGTCTCGGCAAGCGGTTCCCGGCCGGGCAGTTTGAGGCGTTGACCGCCCAGGTAATCATGACCCCCAATCCCATTGTGGTACACCCGGACATGCTGGCTTACAATGCCCTGCAACTGATGGAGAAACGCGCCTCCCAGATCTCCGTGTTGCCGGTGGTGGATACCGACGGGAAAGCCGTGGGATTGTTGAGGATACACGACATCATTGGAAAACTGTAATTCATTCACCCGGGTAGCAAGCACATGCAGGATTTTTTCAAATGGTTTTCCCAGAACCGGCAATTGACCAAGCCGTGGCTGATGTTGGGCAAGGGGCCCTCATTTTCCCTCGTAGACCAGTACGATACGGATGGGTATCACATCATTTCGCTCAATCACGCGGTGCGCCACCACAAGACATTGCTGGCGCACATGATTGACTTTGACGTGCCGGTGGATTGTGCCGAAGCCATTGACCGGAACGCCCAGTACCTGCTGATGCCCTGGATTCCGCACGTCCACAACGTGCCTACGCACCAAAACCTGGAAGAGCTGTTGCAAGAGCACGAAACCCTCCGGAAGCTGTACCACGAGAAACGCATCCTGTGGTACAACCTGGTTACGGGCCCGGTGAAAAAAGAGGATTCCCCGGTCGTGCCGGTCAGCTTTTTCAGCGCCGAAGCCGTGCTGAACCTGCTGGCGATGGCCGGGGTAAAGACCGTGCGGTCGCTGGGCATTGACGGGGGAAACACGTACAGCAGCAATTTCAAAGACATTACCGAAACCAAGTTGCTCGCCAACGGTCACCAGACCTTCGACCACCAGTTCAAGCACATTGCCCGAACGATCATGGAAAAAAAGATTGATTACGCCCCCCTCAACGTGGAATCGCCCATCAAAGTATACGTAGGCACCGGCCAGGAGCAGTTGATTCCCACGAAGGTGCTGGAATACTCGATCCGGAAAAATACCAGCATGTCGGTGGAGGTTTTTCCCCTGTACCAGAGCAACATCAAAATGCCCATGCCCAAGGACCCGGCCAACAAGCCGCGTACGCCTTTTTCGTTCCAGCGTTTCATCATCCCGCAACTGAACGGGTTCAGGGGCAAAGCCATTTACGTGGACTCCGACATGCAGGTGTTCACGGACCTGCGGAAACTATGGGACAAGCCGTTTGAAGGGGGAGACATCCTGGCTGCCTACGAAGCGGAAGGAACCGGGCGCCGGCCCCAGTTCAGCGTGATGCTGATGGACTGCCAGGCCCTGGCCTGGGACATCAACCACATCGTGGCCCAGCTTGACCGCGGCGAACTTGACTACGCCAAGCTCATGTACGAGATGCGGGTGGCTAAAAACATCCGGCCCGTCATTGAGCGCGAGTGGAATTCCCTGGAGTACTACGAAGAGGGGAAAACCAACCTGCTGCACTACACGGACATGAACAAGCAGCCCTGGCTGTACCGCAACAATGCGTTCGGGCACGTATGGGTGCGGGAACTGGCAGAGGCGATGGACAAAGGCTTCATTACCCGCCGGGAGATCGCCGAGCACATCCGGTGGGGGAACCTGCGGCCTTCCCTGCTGTACCAGCTCAAGCACAAGCATTTCGAAGTGACCGACCTGCCGGCCGAGGCAAAGCGGCTGGATGCGTTTTTCGTGCCCCCCCACCTGCGCAACGCCCAGACCCCCAAATCCACCCTGTTGCTCCATAAGTTGCTCGTCAAGGCCGCGCTGGCGTATTACCGGTTCTGATGGCGGGCGATGCTGCCGGCGCCGCCCAGGGGGTGATCGCCAAGCAACAACCGGCCGGGCGTGATCGTTTACCTTTTTTCCGAATGGCTACTGTAACCGTTATTATTCCCAATTACAACCACGCCCGGTACCTGCCGAGGCGGATCGAAAGCGTATTGAACCAGACGTACCGCGACTTCGAGGTATTGCTGATGGATGATTGTTCAACGGACGACAGCCGCGAAATTCTGGCGCAGTACGCCCGGACCGACGCCCGCATCCGCCTGCTGCTGAACGAAACCAACAGCGGCAGTACGTTCAAACAGTGGAACAAAGGCGTAAGGGAAAGCAAGGGAAAATTCATCTGGATTGCCGAATCGGATGATTACGCCGACGCGCAATTCCTGGAAATACTCGTTGCCAGACTGGAGGCGACTCCCGACGCGGTGCTTGCCTACGCGCAGTCGTGGAATGTAGATGAGCACGACCGGGTCATCCACTCCTGGAAGACCCACACGGATGACCTGGATGCCGGGCGGTTTGCCGAAGACTTCCACATGGAGGGCAAGCAATACATCCTCAACTTCCTGGTCTACAAAAACACCATTCCCAACGCCAGTGCAGTCGTTTTCAGAAGGGATCAGTATCTGGCGGCCGGGGGCGCCGAGGAGACGGGCCGGGTGAGCAGCGACTGGCGGTTCTGGATAAAGCTCCTCCAGAGAGGGAACCTGCTTTACGTCAGCCGGGAACTGAACTACTACCGCACGCACCAGAATACGGTCAGGGCCGCCGCCGTCAGAAAGGGAAAGCACGTCCTGGAGCACCTGGAAATGATCCGCTTCATGTTCAAAAGCGTGAAGATGACGGAGGCGGCAGAAAAAAAGTTGCTCCAGCAGGCCGGCACGCTGGCCGCATCCTGGCTGCCGACGGCAACTGTTTACCAGGTTCTCTCTCACATTGGGATTCTAAGCCTGCTGGCCAGGACGGATTACAAGCTGGTCAGAGGCATCCGGAGCATGTTGATCAGAAATTATTTCAGGCAATCATGAGCAAGCTAAAAACAATCACGCAGGCGTGGCAACAGCAGGGGCTCCAGGGCTTGTACCGGGTGATCTATTACAAAGCCACCGGCAAGCAACTGCCTCCCGAAGTAACGTCTTCCCTGGCCAGCTACAAAACGTACCATAAGCTCCTGCACGGCAAAAAGGGGCTGGAGATCGGCGGCCCCAGCGACATTTTCGAGAAGGGCGGCCTGATTCCCGTGTACCCCATCGTTGCCGGCCTGGACGGCTGCAATTTCAGCGCCCAAACCGTGTGGGAGGGCAGCTTGCAGGAGGGGCACACCTACCAGTATCACTACAAGCGCAGGACCGGTTACCAGTACATCCAGGAAGCGGCCGAACTGAGCGCCGTTCCGGACGGCAAGTACGACTTCGTATTGTCTTCCCACAGCCTCGAACACATTGCCAACCCGCTGAAGGCCGTCGGCAACTGGCTGCGGGTACTCAAGAAGAACGCGGTGTTGGTGGTGGTGGTGCCGCACCGCGAACAAACGTTTGACCACCACCGGCCCGTCACCCCGTTTGCCCACCTGCTGGAAGACTTGCAGCGCGATACCCGGGAAGACGACCTTACGCACCTGCAAGAGGTGCTGGACCTGCACGACCTGGCGCGTGACCCGCTGGCGGGCGACTTTCCGGCCTTCCGCCAGCGGTCACTGCGCAACTACGAGAACCGGTGCCTGCACCACCACGTGTTTGACCTGGAACTGGTCGTGCGGATCTTCGATCATTTCGGCCTCCAGGTGGAAGCCGCCGACCTGATCAACGCCTTCCACATCGCCGTGGTGGGCCGGAAAGTCAGAAAAGCGGATAATACCCGGTTTGTCAATTACGTTAAACAAAGCAGTGCCACTGCCGCTTACCATTCATGATATCCATCATCATCTGCTCCCGGGATGCCAGTTACCTGCGCAAGGTCAGCGAGAACGTCGCCGCCACCATCGGGGTGCCCTACGAACTGCAGGTCATTGACAACAGCAAGGGAGAATACGGGATTTGCGAGGCGTACAACCTGGGGGCGGCCCGCAGCCGCTTCAACGTGCTGTGCTTCATGCACGAAGACATTGCGTTCGTCACCCAAGACTGGGGCCGGCGGGTGCTCGATACGCTCCGGGACCCGTCCATCGGGTTGATCGGCGTGGCGGGCGGACAAGTAAAAACGCGCAATCCCGAGAGCTGGTGGGTGCCCGGTGATCGCTTTCTGAGGATCAACCTCATCCAGAGTTTCCAGGACGTACGGCCTACCTTCGAGAACTGCATCAACCCCCTCAACGAAACGATCAGCGACGTGGTGTCGCTGGACGGCGTATGGTTCAGTTGCCGCCGCGAGGTGTGGGAACAAAACCGGTTCGACAGTCACACGTTCCCGGAGTTTCATTTTTACGACCTCGACTTTGCCATGCAGGTTTTCCAGAAGGGCCACCGGGTGTGCGTGGTGTACGACGTGCTGCTGGAGCACTTTTCTTCGGGCAGCATCAATGCGTCGTGGGTAAAAAATGCAATCAGATTCTCCAGGAAATGGCGGAAGCACCTGCCGGTGTCTACGCAGACTTTCGACAAATACAAGTGGAACCGGCTCGAAAACGAAAGCTGCAAGTACTTCATTACGGTGATGCTTTCCGTCAACCTGAAAAACGCCACCTTCTTTTATTACCTCTTTAAATACCTGTTTTCCCACCCGCAGGGCTGGACGCTGTCGAAGGTGGCAAAGGAAACCCTGCGGACGGTCATGCCCCAGATTTACCGGTTGCTCAAACCCACCGGCGGCAATGCGGGGTAGGCCGCCCCGTTCCGCAACCGCCGCGGCCCCCGGCGTTCCGCCCCGCTGCCCCCGATCCCGCCGGCCCGTACGGCCGCTTAACCGACTTTTCTTTCCTTGAACCGCTTAGCAATCGTCATCCCCGCTTACAAAGCAACCTACCTGGCCCGGACCCTCCGTTCCATCCGCGAACAGCACGCCTCCGGGTTTGCGGTGTACGTGGGCGACGATTGCAGCCCCGAGGACCTGGAGCGCATTTGCCGGCCGTTCGCGGCCGGGATGCCCCTGCACTACCACCGTTTCCCCGAGAACCTGGGCCGCACGGCCATCGTGGACCAGTGGAAGCGGTGCGTGGCGCTGACCGCCGAACCCTGGGTGTGGTTTTTTTCGGACGACGACGTGATGGAGCCCGGCTGCATCACCGCCTTTTTCGAAGCCTTGCGCGCGGGGGAAGGCGCCTGCGACGTGTACCGGTTCAATACGCGCTGGATTGACAAGGACGACCACGTGATCCGGGAGAATGCGCCCTGGCCGCCGTACCAGGACGCCCTGGACTTCGTGCGGCAGAAGCTGCGGCTTGAACGCATGAGCACGGCCTGCGAGTACGTCTTTTCCCGGGGCGCCTACGCGCGGGAAGGCGGGTTCGTGGATTTCCCGCTGGCGTGGTGTTCGGACGACGCCACCTGGGCGGCCCTCGCCGGCGACAAAGGAATCTGCACCCTGGCCGGGCCGCGGGTGAGGTGGCGGTTGAGCGGCGCCAACCTTTCCACCGGCAACAGCCGGTTCAAGCGCGAGAAGGTGGATGCCCTGCTGCAATACTTCGCCTGGCTCAACGACCGGTACGGCCACCGCTTTTCGCCGTCCGCCCTGCCGGAATTTTACGCCGAGCAGCGCAACTTCCTCTTCCAGCAGTTGCGTGAGCTGCGCACCTTTTTCGGGCCGGGGGAGTACTTCACCCTGGGCCGCGCCGCCCGGCGGCTCTGGCACGCGCCGCCCGGGCCCGTGCTCCGGTACCTCAACGAATTGAACCGGACGCGGCTGGGCAAAAAATACCGTTCGCTGCACCAGTACCTCACGTCCCGATGAACATCCTGATCGTCACGCCCTACCTGCCTTACCCGCTCCATTCGGGGGGCAACACGGCCCAGTACCTGCTCATTGACTGCCTGCGCCGGCAACACGCCATCACGCTGGTCTGCTTTGCCGGCAAGGAAGAACACCGCCGCGCCCTGGCTGGCAAGTGGGAAGACGTGCAGGTACGCGTCGTGCCGGGGGCCGGCGCTGCCGCCCGGCCCAAACCCAGCCTGGCCGCCCGGCTGTCCCGGCGGCTGAAGGGTTCCTTCGAGGTGCTGGTGCACGGCAGCTTCAAAGGCGGCGCCCCGGCCGCCGGTCCGGGCGGGCAACTGCCCGGGTTGCCGAGTGTACACCAGGGGGGACAGGGCGGGTTTACGGGCATCCCCGAGGGCGCCGCCGAGTTGGTGCTGGCCGAACTGCAAAGAAAAACGTACGACCTGGTGCAGGTTGAGTTCGTCGAGGCGCTGGCGCTGGTCTACCTGTTGCCGCCCGGCGTGCAGAAACTGTTCGTGCACCACGAAATCCGGTTCGTGCGGATGCAGCGCGAACTGGCGACCCTGCCGGCGCAAACGCTTAAACACCGCCTCGTGGTCGAACACACCCGGTGGCAGGAGATTCACCTGCTGCAGCAGTACGACGCGGTGGTGACGCTGAGCGAAACCGACAAGGGAATCCTCTCGGAATTCATGGCGGCCGGGCGGATCATGGTGTCCCCTTTCCCGGCGGCCCTCTCTCCGGGCGAGGCGGGGCGGCCCTACGCGTTCGGGCACAAGCTGGTGTACGTGGGCGGCGAATCCCACTACCCCAACAAAGACGCCGTGCACTGGTTCCTGAGTGAGGTGTGGGAGGCCGCCCAAAAGGAGCAGCCCGGGCTTCGGTTCTACGTGACCGGCAACTGGACCCAGGAAACCGTTGCGGCGTACAAAAGCCACCGGAACGTCATCTTTACCGGGTACCTGGAAGCCCTGGAAGACGTGCTGGCGGGGGCCATCATGGTCGTGCCCCTGCGGATCGGCAGCGGAATCCGGTCCAAAATCCTCGAAGCCGTGGCCCGCGGCGTGCCCGTGGTGAGTACGACCATCGGCGCCGAAGGGCTGCCCCTGCGCCACCTGGAGGAGTGCCTGCTGGCCGATACGGCGGCCGGCTTTGCCGCCGGCCTGGTCACCCTCATGCGCGACGCGGCCTTGCAGCAACGGCTGGTTGACAATGCCCGCCGGACGCTGGGCCGCGGCTTTTCGCCCGAAGAATGCGCCGAAACCAGGAACCGGGTCTACCACCGGCTACAAGAAGACCGGAGGCCGGAGGAAAGGAGACCGCAGGAGGGGTACGACGCGTCGCGGGGATACGGGCCTGAATGACTGGCAGAAAGGAGAACCCAGGAGAACGTACGGGCCCGGACTTCCTTTCCCTTTTGGCACAACCGGTCCGCACGGCCGCCTTTCACCGCACCAGACGGGCCGGCCTCCTCCGGAATCCCTTTCTCCCGTCTCCCTTTAGCCGGTGGTAAGTTCTTTTTCCATCATACCTTTGCGGGTGAATGCGTGATGGCGCATGTAACGACCAACCCCTGATGAACCTGAGAAAATACGCGTCGAAGGCGAAGAAAAAATACCTTTCGTTCCGGCGGCGGGCTGCCCAGAAGCCCTACGAGCCCCGCCTGCTGGCGCAACTGCTGGAAGATACCGGGGCGGACGGAAGAGACCCCAAAGAATTGACCTTTACCGCGATCCATTCCCAGGACGAGTACCGGGCGTACCTGGAACGGATGCAACCCGCGTACGAAAAAAGGCGGCTGGTCGAGCAACTCCTGTGCGGCAGGCAGGACGAGTTCAGGATCTACGGGTACAATGCGCTGATCCGCGAGATGGTGGATTACTGGGTGAGTTACGCGTACGGGAAAGTGGCAGACGGGCGGCGTTTCCCGAACTACCGCGAAATGATGATCTGCCCCATCACCGGCCTGAGTTGCCGCATCCGGGCCACGCTGCTGTCCGTGGAGCACTTCCTGGGCCGCAACGCCCTCAAAGGCAAGGACGTCTACCTGACCGAGCAGGTTACCCGGGTGTACAAGTACTTCAAATCGGTGCACCCCCGTACGGTCGGCAGCGAATACTTGGGCGCCGGCACCAGGAGCGGTACCCTGGTGAACGGGGTTCGTCACGAAGACATTACCGCGCTGAGTTTCCCGGACGCGAGTTTCGACCTGATTGCCACCTTCGAGGTGCTGGAGCACGTACCCGATTACCGGCAGGCCTACCACGAGCTGTACCGCTGCACCCGGCCGGGCGGCACCGTCCTCATCACGGCGCCTTTTGACCCGGGTCGCTACGAACACGACATCCGGGCCCGGCTCAATGTGCGCGGCGAGGTGGAGCATTTGCAGGAGCCCGAGTACCACGGCGACCCGATGAACATGAAGGGGGGCATCCTGTGCTTCCAGTATTTCGGATGGCGCATGCTGGCGGAACTCAAGGAAGCGGGCTTCCGCGAGGCAAAGGCCGTGTTCACCTGGTCACTCTACCACGGCATCCTGGGCGGCGACATTGTGATCATTTATGCCACGAAATAAAACCCTTTGCCAGTGCCAGCCGGAAGCCGCCCGCCGGGTTGGTTTGTAAATGTCATTGCAACATGCCTCTCGTCAGCGTCATCATCCCGAATTACAACCACGCCCGTTTCCTGGAAAGGCGGATCGAAAGCGTCCTTGGGCAGACCTTCACGGACATGGAAGTCATCCTGCTCGACGATTGTTCCAGTGATGGCAGTGCGGCCATCCTGGAGAAATACCGCAACCATCCGAAGGTAAGCCAGGTGCGCATCAACGCCGTCAACAGTGGCAGCACGTTTAAACAGTGGCAGACCGGCTTCAGCCTGGCCCGGGGCACTTACCTCTGGATTGCCGAATCGGACGATTGGGCGGCAGAGTCTTTCCTGGAGCGGGCGGTGGGCCTCCTCAACGCGCACGCCCACGTAGGACTCGTGTTCTGTCAGTCCAGGATCGTGGATGATCAGAACGTGGCGCTGGCGGTCAACCTGGCCAGGTACCGGGAGCCGTGGACGAAAGACCTGCTGCTGGATGGCAGGGATGCGCTCAAGAAGTACATGCTGAAGGGAAACGTCATTCCCAACGCGAGTGCAGTCTTGTTCAGGCGATCCCTCGCCGAAGGCGACCCGGCCGAACTGCAATCGTTCCGGTACGCGGGAGACTGGTACTTCTGGGCGCGGTTGCTCCTGCGGGCCGACCTGGCTTTTGTAAATGAAGAACTGAACTTCTTCCGGGTGCACGGCCAGAACGTGTCGAACAAGGCCGAAGAAGCCGGTTTGGGTTTTATCGAAGGATTCAGGATCGTCAAAGCCATGTTCAGCCGCATTCCGGGGCTGACCCCCGCGGAGAAGAAGGAAATCAGTAACTACTGGGCCAAACGCCTGGCGGGCATCCAGACCCATTCGCCGCGCCGGTTTACCGCGCCGGTACTCCTGGCCATTCTGAAGCACTCCCTGGGGGTGTCTGTCGTTTTTCCGGCTACATTTGCCGCTTACTACAGTTGGATGGCAACGCGGCAGTGGCTGGGCAAATCAAAGGTAAAATGACCCCTTCCCCCTGCACTGCCGCGGGGAAGGCCAGCAACCCAAGCGTATGCCCCTAGTTTCCGTAATTTTGCCCGTATACAATTCCGAAAAGTACGTAGGCGCCGCCATCCAAAGCATTCTTACCCAGTCGTGGCGTGATCTTGAACTCATCGTGATTGACGACGCCTCCACCGACCAGACCCTGGCAGTGGTCCGTTCGTTCGAAGACGAAAGAATCCGGGTTGTCCGGAAAGAACGCAATACCGGGTATACCGTAAGCCTCAACCAGGGCCTGTCGCTGGCCCGGGGCAAGTACATTGCCCGCATGGACGCCGACGACGTAAGCCTGCCGGAACGGCTGGAAAGGCAGGTTCGGTTTCTGGAGCAAAACGCCGACCATGGGTTGTGCGGCACCTGGGTGAAGACGGTGGGCGAGCAGGCGGGAATGATCAAAAAGTACCCCGTCACCCACGCGGAGATCAGCGTCGAACTGCTGGTGAAGTCGCCCTTCTGCCACCCTTCGGTCATGCTGCGCAAACAAGTGCTGGAGGCAAACCGGCTGCAATACGACCCCTCCCGGGAGCCGGCCGAGGATTACCATTTGTGGGTTCAGCTCGTGGGATGCACCCGGGCTTACAACCTGCCCGAAGTACTCCTGCATTACCGCATCCACCCGGCGCAGGTTTCGCGGGAGCGGGGCGGCCGGCAGCAGCAAGTCACCAGCCAGGTCCAGGGCGGACTGGTGCAAAAACTGAACATTCCGTTTACGGATGAAGAGAAACAACTGCACGCGGGCCTGGTGAGCACCGAGCGCATTGGGGACGGCCGGCAGACCCGGGCCCTGATCGGTTGGCTCGGGCGCCTGAAAGAAGCCAATCGCGTCGCCCGCATTTTTCCCGAGCCTGCATTCGGCAACTTCATTCACTACTATGCCTTCAGAACGTACAGCCGGTCGTTGGCGTTAACCCCCGGGCTGTTGCTTTTCGGCCTGCGCCGGGGGCTTTCCCCTTTTGCCGCGGCCGGCGTGCCGCTCCTCAAAAAGGGAAAGCTGCTTTTGAAATGCCTTGCCGGCGGATACCCCAAGGTACAGTGATGGTAGCAACCTTATGAAAAAAATCAAAATCTGCTTCGTGGCCTACAACCCGAATTATTCCGGGGCGGCCCGGTCGTTGTGGCAACTGCTCCGGTACATGGATGCCACCCGCTTCGAGTGCTCCGTAATTTCGTATCACTACCACGAAGGCATTACGCGGCTGACGCCCTACGCCCGGTGCTACTACTTCCCGCCCAAGAAGTACCGCTTCCGGTATTCTTACCGTTTGCGAAGGGTATTGAGTATGGCATTTGAGAAACAGTGGTACCGGCGCATATTGAAAAAAATCAACCCGGACTTGATATACTTCAACACCAATGCCAGCGTTGAATACATGCAGTGGGTAAAGCCGACGCGGGCAACCCTGGTGTGCCACATTCACGGTTTTCAGCAGGGGCTTTTGTACCGGTCCATGACGGAAGAAGGGACGACGGCGCCTTCCGCCGAATGGGTCGAGGCGACCAAATCCATCCCCGACCACTTCATCACCTGCGCGGAGGGGAGCAAACGAATCCTGGTTGGACAATACGGCGTTGCCCCGCACCGGATCACGCCCATCCGGTCGGCCATTGACCTGGATGAGGTGGCATCCGTTGCCACCCCGCTCACCCGGGAAGCCATGAACTGGCAGGGCAAGCTGGTGGTGGGAGCCGTAGGGACGTTCAGTTTTCTCAAGGGGGCCGACGTGTTCATCGAAGCAGCAAGACAAATCCTGCGCGAAAAGGCGGGTGTGGAAGAAGTGCTGTTCGTCTGGCTGGGGGGCGACATCAGTTCGGCCGACGAGGCGAAAGTGTACAAAAGTACCTTTGCCCTCAAGTGCCTGCACCGGATCGAACAGTACGGCCTGGGGCCGCATTTCGTACTGCTCGGCCAAAAGCCCAACGTGTACCCTTACCTGAACCTGTTCGACGTGTTCGTGCTGCCATCCCGGGATGAGTGTCTCGGCATCGCCACGCTGGAGGCAATGGCCCTGCGCATACCGGTGGTGGTGACGGCCGTGGGCGGGGTGCCCGAGGTGGTGAAAGATACCAACGGCATCCTGGTGGAGGGCGGAAGCGCCGGGGCGCTTGCCGGAGGCATAGCGGCTGCCATCGGCAACATCCGGGCGGGCGACACGCGCCGGGTCGAGCAAGCTTACATGGACGTAAAGCACCTGGATGCGAAAGCGCAGGCCGCCAGCATAATGGAATGTTTACATAAAATTCTGCATTCAAAATAAGGAAAGTACAAATTGAACCCCTAACTTTGGTAAGCTATGTAATGCGCCCGGATAATACAAAACATTTTTGATTACTTTTCTGCCATGCAACGGAATAAACGCGGAACAACCGATTCATTCCTTTGGCGCAATCATTCAACCCTTTCCGAGAAGTGCCGGTCGCAACGCAAGTTGCCGGGCCGGCCACAACCCAAGATTTACACTTGAAATCTAAATTTGACGTATGAGCAAACAATTACGATTCTGGTTAGCCGGTATTTTCTGCTTTTTGCTGGCACTGTCGGTGCCGGCCCAGGTACTCTCCATTACGGCCCCGGCCAACGGCGCCACCAACGTATCCGCCAGGCCCACGATTCTTGCCTCTTCCACGAGCACCGGCAACGTGAGCCCGAATGTTGCCGAAAACATTTATTTTGAAGTGAGCAGCGACCCGGCGTTCAACCCGTCGCTGCCCAGCACCAACTACCAGCGGTCGGGCATTTACCTCAAAAATTTCGATGGCCCCGCTACGTTCAACTGGCGGCTCGGCAACCTGCTGGCCTTCAACACGCGGTTCTACGCCCGGGCCGTTTCCAACAAGTCGGGGGCCAGCCCGGTGATTTCGTTCACCACGGAGGGCAACCCGACGGCCATCACCGCGCCGCAAAACGGGGCCACCGACGTATTCCTGCGGCCTACCATTGTCCTTACCTCCACGAGTACGGGCAACGTGAGCCCCAACGTGTCCGAAACGTTCTTCTTCGAACTCAGCGCCGACCCCTCGTTCAGCACGGCCCAGCCGGCGCCCAACTACCAGCGGACGAGCTTGTACCTCAAGAATTTTGACGGGCCGGTCAACTTTACCTTCGTGCCGGCGCAACTGCTGCCCAATACCCGGTACTACGTAAGGGCGTTTTCCAACAAGTTCGGTTACAGCCCCACCATTACGTTCGTTACCCGGGGCATCCGCCCGCCCCAGATCGTGTTTCCGGCCAACGGACAGACGGGCGTATCGCAAACGCCTTCCATCCAGGCTTTTACCAACAGCGTTGAGAACACGAGCCCCAATCCTGCCGATGCGATCTACATTGAAGTGAGCAGGGACCCCCTCTTCACCACGACGCAGCCGGCGCCCAACTACCAGCGGACGGGCTTGTACGTCAAGAACTTTGACGGGCCGGTCACCTACACGTACGACGTGCCGCCCAGCCTGGCCCTGGAACTCGGACAGACCTACTACACCCGGGCCGTATCCAACAAGAACGGCAGCAGCCAGGTGGTTTCTTTCACCGTCTCTGCCCTCCCGGTACTCGATACGACGTACCTGCAATTCGTGGATGGCCAACTGGCAACCAATGCCGTGCGTTACGCCAACAACTACAACATCCCGCTGGTAGCCCGGTTCCTCTCCGGCGCCAACTTCTACGACTGGGAACTGGATGCGGACGGTGATTTCGTCAATACCCCGGCGCAGTTCCGGGCGACGACCACCTCGGCCAACCTGCTGCTCCGCGCCGACGCGCCGGGCCTCGTTTCGGGCCAGATGTACTACGTACGGGTAAGAGGACGCAAGACCGTGGGCGTCGGCGCCCCGATCACCGGCCCCTGGAGCGGTGAGAAAGCCACTGACCGGTTCGTGTTCCGGTTCTACAACGCCTTGCACCCGGCCCGGCTGGTGTCGCTGTACCCCAGTGCCGTTTCCTTTGAAGAAGATGACGGTGGCATCCGGTTGTTTGCCCCCAACATCGCCAATGCCGCCAACATCATGTTCCAGGTAGACGACGACCCCAATTTTGGTTCGCCCTACTCCCTGCCGCCCATCAACTCGATTGTGGCCGGCCGCAACAGTACCTTCCCCGGCGTAAACGGAACCGTGTTCTTTGACAATACCTCCGAGAACGGATTCCGGGTGTTTGACAACGTGGCCGGCCTGGTAAACGGTACCTATTACGTGCGGGCCCGGGCCTTGAATGCCAACCAGAGCGGCTACTGGTTCACGCCGCAGGCGTTCACGGTCAACATTCCGACCCTGCCCACGGCCAGACTCAGCATTGCTAACAACGCCACGGACGTCCCGACTTACCTGGAGTTCCAGGTGCTCGACGATCCCAACTACCTGGAGCGGAGTTACGACCTCCAGGTCAGCGCCGACAACTTCGCCACCACCGTACTGAACATGGTGGATGCGCCGCACCGCGGCAACCTGCCCTCGGGCGTGATCGGGCTGTCGAACCTCAGGTTCAGCACCACCTACCAGGCAAGGGTGCGGGTCAACGTGTACAACTACCCCGCCAACCCCACGCCGTGGACGGTCATTACCTTCCGGACGCAGGATGCGCCCCGGGTGATCATCAAAGACGTGCCGCCTTCTCCCTGGGCAAGCCGCGGGGCCAACGTGTACGCCACCGAACAGCCGGGCATCAACCAGTACGAGTGGCAGGTGGAAAAGACGAATGCGCCGGTTAGCGCCTTCACCAAAACCACCACCCTGTTCTACACCGACTTCCGGAGCTACGTACAGCAGGGCGGACAGTACCGCGTACGGGTCAGGGGCAATGCAACCGGCCAGGGCCTGATTGGTGTATGGTCGCCCTGGGTCGCCTTCTCCGTATCGGGCACTGCCACCCGGGAGGCCGCCGCGGAGGGCAACCCGGCCGCCGAAGCGGGCCTGACCGTGAAAGCCGCCCCCAACCCCTTCGAAGGCAGCACCCGGATCTACCTGAATAATGCCGGTGCCAAGTATACCCTCACCGTGACCGACCTCACCGGCAAGCTGGTGGAAGAAAGACAAATCGGGGCGATAGCCGTGACGGAAGTAGGCGCCACCTGGCGGAGCGGTATTTACGTGGTGAAGCTGATTTCGGAGTCCGGCGACGTACAAATGATTAAAGTGGTGAAAAGGTAGTCCCTTCCCCCTTTCTTAAATAAGGTGTCAGTGTTAGTTTTCTAGCACTGACGCTTTTTGTTTTATGTAACGTATTCCCATGAAAGTAGGCTTCGTAGTGCACTTTTTCGACTTCCGCAACGACGTCCGGAAAGTCATAGAACTGGTCAGGCAGCAGCACGAGGTGGTATTGCTGGTTCGCCGGGCCGACGTGGAAATCATCCGTACGCACGTGGGCGGGTCGGTGGAAATCCGGGTGGTGGATGAGGAGAAGAAGACCCTGCGCAACCGGGCCGCCATGCAGATGATGCGTTTCTTCGGCGTGCTGCCCAAGAGCACCCAGAACTACTACCTCATGGAAATGTTCAAAATCTACGGCAACCCCAACCCCGCCGTGCGGCCCACGGCGGTGCGGGCCCTGGAGGTTGCCATGCACCTGCCCAAATTCGTGGCGTACGACACGTTTCTTTCGTGGCTCGATTACAAGGCCGCCACGCGCATTGACGACATTGACCAGTTCATCTGTTTTACCGAGATCAGTGACAACTTCCTGCTGGCCCGCCTGCTCGATGAGGAAAAAAAACTGGCCGTGTACGTGTACAGCTGGGACCACCCGTGCAAGCAGGTCCGGTTCTCCAAAAGGGTGCGGTACATGGTATGGAACGAAGGCATCAAAAAGGACATGACCGAGTTGCAGGGCATCCCGCCCGCGCAGGTAACCGTTACGGGGGCTTCCCAGTTTGCCTACGTTGACAACTACCAGCGGCTGCCCGCGCACCGGAAGACGCCCTTTTTCGACTTCCCGTACATCTATTTCGGCTGCTCCATCGGCATTCCCGAACTGGCCGCCAAGGAAATCGAGCTCATCAGACAACTCGGCAACTGGTTGCAGGAGATCGGCAGCGACCTCACGCTGGTGGTGCGCCCTTACCCCAACTTCCGGCACTGGGAATGGTACCAGGCGCTGACGGCCCTGCCCAACGTGGTGCTCGACGACCGGTTCCGCGCGGCGGACCTGGCCGTCAGTGAAGACAACATCATGGAAAAATTCATTAAGATTGAGCACGCCCGGCTGTTCATTCACCTGGGGACCACGCTGGGGTTCGAAGCCTGTTTCACCGACACGCCCTCCATCATTCTCGACCTGAAAAGCTTCAAGACCGGCAAGCCCCTGAGCATCTACAACTTCGTGCACCAGTACCAGATCGAAAAGTACCTGCTCAAGGATGGGTGCCCCAACATCGTGCGGTCGGAGTCGGCCTTCAAGGCGCTGGTGAAGGAACTGGATGGGAAACGCGCCGAACTCCTGCAATACAACCACGCCGTGCGCCGCCTCATCACCATCAAAAGTTTCGAAGCGTTTGCCCGCGACATTGTCGGCTGAGGGAGCGGAACGGACCCCCGGCAAGCAGCAGTCACTCTTTCCGCGCCGTGATGGGCAGTAGCCGCCCGCAACCTTTTTCTAAAGAATTTCCCTTGGTTTCAATACCCAAAAAAGTAGTAGTGCTGCCCGACGCCGGGCCGAAGAACCCTTTTCAGTACCAACTCGTTGCCTACCTCGAAGGGTGCGGACTGGACGTGCGGAAAGCCCCTTCGCGGCGTTTCGGGGCGGTGGTGTCAGCCGTGTTCCGGCACCGGCCCGACGTGTTGTACTTCGACTGGGTCCAAAGTTTCATCCTGGGCAAAACCCTGCTGGTGACGCTGCTCCGGTGCCTGGTTTTCGTGCTCGAAATAAGTTACGTAACGTACATCCGGCGCATTCCCGTGGTGCACACCTTGCACAACGTGCAGAACCACGCCAAACGGTGGCTGAGGCTGGAACGCACGGTGTACGGCTGGTTCCTGCGGCGCTGCGACAAGATCCGCGTGTATTCCGAAACCACCCGCCGCAAAATTGCCCGCTTCTACAAGCTCGACCCGGGCCGCATCCTGGTCATCCAGGACGTGCCTTATCACCATTATTATCCCAACCAGGTGTCGCGCCGGGAGGGCCGCACCGAACTGGGCATTCCTGACGACGCCGTGGTGTTCCTGTTTCTGGGTTTGGTAAAGCCCTACAAAGGGCTTGAAGACCTGATTGCGGCATTCCTCCGGCTGGAGGGCGAAGCGACGTACCTGGTGATCGCCGGGGCCAGCGACCAGCAAAGCTACGGGGAAAGCCTGCGCCGGCAGGTGGCCGGGCACCCCCGGATCGTGTACCACAACTTTTTCATTGATCCCGGCAAAGTGCAATACTACTACCAGGCCGCCGACGCCGTGGTGCTGCCCTTTAAAAACGTGGAACATTCCGGGTCAGTAGACCTGGCATTGTCTTTCGGCAAGCCCGTGATTACCGTCAACACGCCCCTGCTCAACGGGCTGCTGGCCCACCAGCGCGAACTGCTCTTCAACCACCCCGGCGAACTGCCCGGCTGCCTGGCCGCCGCCCCGCGGTTCGACCTGGCCGCGATCGGCAAGGCAAACTTCCGGGTGGTGGACGGGGCTAATTATAAAAACCTAATTTTGCTCTTTCGTTAGCGGCCCGAAGCTCACCCATGAATCAACAACGCAGCAACATTCTCTCCGTGTTCGGTACCCGCCCGGAAGCCATCAAAATGGCCGTGCTGGTGCGGCAATTGGACCAGACCCCGGACTTTCGCCACACCCTCTGCGTGACCGGGCAGCACCGGCAACTGCTCGACCAGGTGCTGCACTTCTTCGGCCTGCGGCCCGACGTGGACCTCAACATCATGCAGCCCGGGCAGGATTTGTCCGACATCACCAGCCGGGTGCTGCTGGGGCTGCGCGACGTGTTCAAAAGCGCCAGGCCCGACCTGGTGCTGGTGCACGGCGATACCACCACCAGCTTCGCCACGGCGCTGGCCGCCTTCTACGCCGGCATTCCCGTGGGGCACGTGGAAGCGGGGTTGCGGACGGGCAACCTGCAAGCCCCCTTTCCCGAAGAAGCCAACCGCGTGATGACTTCCCGGCTCGCCACGTACCATTTTGCCCCCACCCGGGGCAACGTAGCCACCCTGCTGGCCGAAGGCGTACCGGCCGGAAACATCCTCCAGACGGGCAATACCGTGATTGACGCGCTGCTCGAAACCGCCGGCCGGGTCACGGGGTTTTCCGCGCCGTGGCGCGACACGCCCCTGGCGCACCTGGTGCGCGAAAAAGCCCGGATTCTGCTCGTGACCGGGCACCGGCGCGAAAACTTCGGCCAGGGGTTCGTGGAAATCTGCCGGGCCCTGGCCGACCTGGCCGCCCGGTACCCGCACCTCCACGTGGTGTACCCGGTGCACCTCAACCCCAACGTGCAGAAGCCCGTGTACGAGATCATCGGCCACTACCCCAACATCCACCTCACCGAGGCCCTTTCCTACGAAGATTTCATCTTCCTGATGAAGAACGCCTGGCTGGTGCTCACCGACTCGGGGGGCATCCAGGAGGAGGCCCCCGGCCTGGGCAAGCCCGTGCTGGTGATGCGCGACACCACCGAACGGCCCGAAGCCGTGGCGGCGGGCACCGTGCGGCTGGTGGGCGCCAACCGCGACAACATCGTGCGGGGCGTGGCCGAACTGCTGGAAGACGAAAGCCGCTACCGCCGCATGGCCGAAGCGGTAAATCCTTACGGCGACGGCCGCGCGGGTGAACGGATCGTTGCGTTTCTCCGCGAGAAGTTTGGTAGTTTTGCGGGTCATGCCGAAGCCTGATCTATTGTACATCTGCCTCAACGACGGCTCCGATACGCGCATCAACAAGGAAGTCACCACCCTGGCGACGCAGTTCGACGTGCACTACGTGGGCATCGGGCGGGGCACCGACCGGTCGTTCGCGGCCGGCCACTGCCGCACGTTCACCCTCGTCCGGGGGCACCACAAGCAGCCGCTGACCTTCCTGCGGTTCTGGCTGCGCGTGGCGGGCCGCCTGCTGGGCCGCCGGTACGCGTCGGTGCACGTGATCAACGAACAACTGGTGCTGCTCTTCTACCCGCTGCTCTACCCCGTCCGCCGCCGCGTGGTGCTCGACGTGTTCGACTCGATCTTCCTGCGGGTGCGCCGGCAACTGGGCTGGCTCCAGCGGCTCGCCTACGGGTTGCCCCGGGTGCTGATCGTCACCGACGCCAACCGGCACGGCCTGCTGCCGGCCCGCTACCGGCCGAAGGCGGTGGTGGTGGAAAACTACCCCTACAAGTTCAGCCAACCGGTCCCCAAACCGGGGCGGGCGGGCGAACTGACCATCTTCTACAACGGCTCCATGAGCCTGAGCCGCGGCACGGCCCTCTTGCAGGGGCTGCTCGAAACCCACCCGGGCGTGCGGGTGAAAATGGCCGGCTGGGTGTACGACGAGCCCACCCGGCAGCTCTCCGGGCACCCCGGCGTGGAGTTCCTGGGCGTGATCACCCAGCAGGAGTCCATGCGGGTGGCGGCCGGGTGCGACTACATCCTCTCGCTCTACGAACCCATCAACGAGAACAACATCAACGCCAGCCCCAACAAGATCTACGACGCCATCCAGGCCGGTACGCCCGTGGTCATCAACCGCGAAGTCAAGATTGCCCGGTGGGTGGAAGAGAACCGGCTGGGTTACGTGATGGATTCGTTCTACGCGCCGGCCGCCGGCCTGGCGCCAGAGCTGCTGCGCCGCAAAAGCGAATTTGCCTTTCCCGAGCCCCTGCGCAACGCGTACACCTGGGAGGCCGTCGCCCCTAAACTCCTGGCCGCCCACACCCCATGAAGATCCTCTTCTGCACCAACGCCTTCGAGCAGGTCACCAACGGGCCGGCCAAGTTCGCCAACCTCATCGGCGAGATCAACGCGCTGTACCCGGAGCACCAGGTCCGCATCCTCACCGAAGACGTGACCCCGGCGCGGCTGCCCGGCCTGCCGCACGTGTACCGGGTACAACTGCGCATTCCCCGCCCCCTGAAGCCGCTGGGCCAGGTGCTGCGGATGTTCCAGTACTACCGGCGCGTGCGGGAGATTGCCCGGCAGTTTCCCTTCGACGTACTCGTGTACAACAACGCCTTCACCGGCCTGTACGCCTCCCTGGTGTCGCCCAAGCCCACCGTGGGCATGATCAACGACGAAAAAAACCTGACCGCCTCGCTGGCCGCGTTCCGCCCCGACCGCTGGTGGCTCAAGCAGTTCTTCTTCCGGATGCTCGAAAAAGCCGCCGCCCGGCGCCACCGGCTGATCATCACCAACTCCGACTACCTGCGGCGGCGGGTGACGGCGGCGTACGGGCTGCCGCCCGAAAAGGTAAAGCGGCTCTACAAAGCCATCTCCTTGCAGGAAACCACCTGGCAGCCCGGGCGGGCCTTCGGCCGGCCGGTCAAGGTGTTGTTCGTGAAAGCCGACTACCGCGTGGGCAACCTGGCCGTGCTCGTGCAGGCGCTGGGCAAGCTGGCGCCGTGCCCCTTTACGCTGGCCGTGATCGGCCCCGAAAAGCAATTTGAAGCCCACGTGCGGTCCCTGGCCGCGGGCGTCGCCAACGTGCAGCTCGACTACCTGGGGCCGCAGCCGCAGCCGGTGGTGTACCGGTACCTGCAGACCTGCGACCTGTTCTGCGTGCCTTCGGCCACCGAAGCCTTCGGCGTTGCCAACATCGAAGCCCTGGCCTGCGGCATCCCGGTGGTCAGTTCGCGCACGGGCGGCATCCCCGAAGTGCTCGACGGGGGCAACAACGGCTGGCTCACCGAGCCGGGGGACGCCGACGACCTGGCCGCGGCCCTCCGGGCGTGCATCGCCGACGAAGCGGAGCGGCTGGCCCGGGCGGCAAACGGAAAAAAATTCATCGGCCGTTTTTCGAAGGAAGAGATGTTCCGTACCTTTTTGACCATCCTGGGGGAAGCATGTGGGTAAAAAACGCGTTTAAGGACCCGGCCACCGGCCGCTACGACCTGCACCTGGTGCTGTTCTTCCTGAACGCATTCCTGGTGGTGGTCGGCTACGGGCTGCGCGACGCGGCGTTCCAGGCCGTGAAGCTGGGCCGCCTGGGGCTGGTGGCCCTGGCGCTGGTGACCCTCTTCGCCCGGCCCGGCGCCTACCGGTTCGTGTTCCGGGGCACCAAAAGCTGGGTGCTGTGGGTGTTCATCCTGGTGAACCTGCTCGTGCTGGCCTTCAGCGTCAACTTCCTCAAGAGTGCCGGCCGCATTGCCGCGTGGCTGCCCTTCCTGGTGTACATCAACTACTTCGTGGTGTACCTGTTCCGCAAATACGACAAAGAGACGGCCCGCAAAAAGCTGCTGCTGCTCTTCAGCCTGGCGTACCTCTACCCGCTGGCCCTGATGTTCCTGTACGCCAACCCGCTGGTCAACCGCAACATTTACGGCAAGATCATCAGCGGCTATTTTTCCAACGTGCTGGGGTGGGCGGCCGTGGTGTCGTTCGTGCTGGCCGTGGACGTCGCCAACAATTTCGGGCCGGGCAAAAAGTACCGGTTCTTCCTGGTCGGCGTGATCGGGCTGGCGCTGCTGACCCTGCTGGCCACCGGTTCGCGCAGCAGCTACCTGTGCCTGGTGGTGTCGGTGCTGGTGCTGGTGGTCAACAGCAAACGCATGGGCGTGGCGGCCAAACTGCTCATTTTCATCGGGGTGATGGGGGCCACCTACACCATGCTGGCCGACCCCGACTCGGCGCTCAACAACCGCATCAAGAAGTCGGAGCAGCAACTCGAAAAGGGCGAGTCGCGCTTCGAGATGGCCGGGATCGCCCTCGAAACCATGGCCGGGCAACCCTGGCTGCTCATCACCGGCTTCGGGTACGACAACTTCCGGGAGGGCATCAACCACTACCGCGGCATCGCCATTGACCTGCCTTCGCACAACTCGTACCTGGAACTGTTCATCACCACCGGCTTTTTCTCGTTTGCTTTCTTCCTGGTGTTCCTCGTGCTCAACAGCATCATCCTGTACGTGGCGCTCGACGCGCGAAAGTTCATATTTTTCCCTACGTTCGTGATCATTCCTTTTTTTGAATCAAACCTCAACGCCGGCCAGTTCCTGTTCTTTCCCTGGATGACGTTCCTGTTTTACTATCTGCACGTGCGGTCGTGGCAGGTACCCCTGCCGGCCCCGCCGGTGCCCGGTGCCGGCGTGATTGTGCAGGGCCCGTATCCCCCCGTATTCCGTTGATCTCCAGAACCAACAACTTCGACCTCATCCGCCTGCTGGCCGCCCTGCAGGTAGTCGTGCTCCACGGCCAGGGACACCTGCGGGTGCCGCCCACGCCCTGGTTCGACGGACTGCGGCAGGTGATGGTGTATTTTCCGGGGGTGCCGGTGTTTTTCCTCATCAGCGGCTTCCTCATCGCCATGTCGTACGACAACAGCCCCGACGCCGGGACGTTCTTCCGCAAGCGCCTCCTGCGGATCTATCCCGGCCTGTGGGCCAGCCTCCTCGTGACCCTCGGGCTGCTGGCCCTCTTCGGGTTCCTGGGCGGGGCCGCCCTGGGCCGGCCGTCGTTCTGGGCGTGGGTGCTGGGCCAGGTTTCCTTCGTGCAGTTCTACACCCCCGACTTCCTGCGCGGCTTCGGCGTGGGCACGCCCAACGGCAGCCTGTGGACGATCACCGTGGAGCTTCAGTTTTACCTGGCCGTGCCGCTGCTCCTGGGCGGACTGGGCGCCCTGGTTGGCCCGGCCGTGCGGAACCTGGTGCTGACCGGCCTGGGCGTGGCCTCGTGGCTGGCCTTCGTGCACCTGGAAACGAGCCCCGACACGTTTGCCAACAAACTGCTGGGCGTGAGCCTGCTGCCGTACTTTTTCAACTTCCTGGCCGGCATCCTGTTCTACGCGTATTTTCCCCGGCTCTACCCGCTCATCCGGGGCAAGTGCGGGTGGTGGCTGGCCGGGTACGCGGCCTGCATGGCGGTGTTTTCGGGGCGGCTGCAACTGTTCGGGGAGCCCTTCGAGCCCAGCCTGTACGCCCTGGCGGCCCTGGTGCTGCTGGCGTTCACCGTGTTTTCGGTGGCCTTTTCCTTCCCCACCCTCAGCGAAAAGCTCCTCCGCGGCGTGGACGTGTCGTACGGCGTGTACATCTACCACATGCTGGTGGTCAATACCCTGGTGGAAGTGGGCTGGACGGGCCGGGTGAGTTACTGGATATTGGCTATACTTGCCTCCCTTACGCTGGGCTACCTGTCCTGGACGTACGTTGAAAAGCGATTCATCCGATTAAAGAAAAAGTTTATTCCCGCGCATGAAACAACTCATCCAGTCCCTCCAGACCGGCGAAACCATCCTGGCGGAAGTACCCCGGCCGCAGGTGCGGAAGGGACACGTACTGATCCGGACGCACCGGACGCTGGTGTCGCTGGGCACGGAGCGGATGCTGGTCGAGTTCGGTAAGTCGAACCTGATCGAAAAAGCCCGCCAGCAGCCCGACAAGGTGAAGATGGTGCTCGACAAGGTGAAAACCGACGGCCTGCTGCCCACGCTGGAAGCCGTATTCACCAAACTCGGCGAACCCCTGCCGCTGGGCTACTGCAACGCCGGCCAGGTGCTCGAAGTGGGGGAGGGCGTTACCGGCTTCAAGCCCGGCGACCGGGTGGCCTCCAACGGTCCCCACGCCGAGTTCGTGTGCGTGCCCAAAAACCTGGTGGCCCGCGTGCCCGACAACGTCTCGTACGCCGAAGCCGCCTTCACGGTGATCGGGGCCATCGGCTTGCAGGGCATCCGGCTGGCCGCCCCCACGCTGGGCGAAACGGTGGTGGTGTCGGGCCTGGGCCTCATCGGCCTCATCACGGCCGAACTGCTGCTGGCCAACGGCTGCCGCGTGGTGGGCTTCGACTTCGACGCCCACAAGGTGCGGCTGGCCCGCGAAAAGGGCGTGGAGGCGTTTGACCTCTCGCTGGGCACCGACCCCGTGCAGGCCGTGCTGGGCCTCACCGACGGCATCGGGGCCGATGCCGTGCTCATTACCGCCTCGGCCAAGGGCGACGAGGTGATCACCCAGGCCGCCCGCATGAGCCGCAAGCGGGGCCGCATCGTGCTGGTGGGCGTGGTGGGCCTGCACCTCAACCGCGCCGACTTCTACGAAAAAGAACTCTCCTTCCAGGTGTCGTGCTCCTACGGGCCGGGCCGCTACGACGACGACTACGAGAAGCGCGGCCACGACTACCCGCTGCCCTTCGTGCGCTGGACCGAAAACCGCAACTTCCAGGCGGTGCTGGGCGCCATTGCCACGGGCCGCCTCGACGTGAAGCGCCTCATCACCGAAGAGGTGGCCCTGGACGCCTACGCGAACGTCTACGGGAACCTGGGCGGCCGGAGCGCCATTGCCTCGCTGCTCACCTACGAGGGGGCCGCCGACGACGCCACGGCCGTGCGCACCGGCGCCAAACTGCCGGCCCGGGCCGGGGGTGGGGGCGAGGCCACGCTGGCCATCGTGGGGGCGGGCAACTTCACCAAAATGACCCTGTTGCCGGCCCTCTCGGGGCTGAAGGCGGACGTCAAGTACATCGTGAGCGCCTCGGGCGTGAGCGGTACGCACCTGGCCAAAAAGCACGGCATCGCCTACAGCTCCACGGCCTACGAAGACGCCCTGCGCGACCCCGGGGTGCGGGCCGTGCTCATCACCACGCAGCACAACCTGCACGCCGACATGACGGTGCAGGCCCTGCAAGCGGGCAAGCACGTGTTCGTGGAAAAGCCGCTGGTGATCACCGAGGACGAACTGACCCGGGTGCTGGCCGCCTACCGCCAGGGCAGCACGTCGGTGGTGGTGGGCTTCAACCGCCGCTTTTCGCCCTTTATCCGCAAGGCCAAGGCGCTGCTCGGTCCCGCGGCCGGCCCCATGAACATCGTGATCACGGCCAACGCGGGGGCCATTCCGGCGGGTCACTGGACGCAGCACCTGGCCGTGGGCGGGGGGCGCATCATCGGCGAAGCCTGCCACTTCATTGACCTGGTGGCCCACCTGGCGGGCAGCCCGGTCACGGAGGTGCTGGCTTCGGCGCTGGGCACGCACCCGGCGCTGAACTCCGACAACGTAACGGTGGTGCTCAAGTGCGCCGACGGCTCGCAGGGCGTGGTCAATTATTTTGCCAATGGGCATAAATCTTACCCCAAGGAACGGATCGAAATCTACGCCCAGGGCCGGGTGCTGGTGGTAGACAACTTCCGCAAGCTCGAAGCCTACGGTTTCAAGGGCGGCGCGGCAGCCATGCGGGGGCGGCAGGACAAGGGGCACAAGGCCCAGTTCGAGGCGTACCTGGCGTTTCTGCGGGGCGGCGGACCGCCGCCGGTGCCCTTCGAAGCGGTGGTCAATACCACGATGGCGACCTTCGCGGCGGTAAAAGCCTTCGGCTCAGGGGGCAAAATTACCGTGGAAAATTACATGGGTACCGTCCCGGAACGTGCGTGAAGAACTGCCCCGTTTGTTTGGCGGGAGCCGAAATGTTTCGCTACCTTTGCGGTTCTAAATCCTTTACAATAAGTTTTTTACTCATTAAATGGCTAAGAAGAACACTGTAGCGACGGTTTCCCAACCGGTAGAGAAAAATGACGTACTGGTTGACAAACTGACCGCCGGCGAAGACTTTCTGGAGAAGAACCGCAACCTGCTCATCGGCGCGGTCGTGGCGGTATTGCTGGTCGTGGGCGGACTCATCGCCTTCAATTATTACCGCAACGCGAAGAATGAGGAAGCCCAGAACCTCATGTACCCGGCGGTGTACCACTTCGAGGCCGACTCGCTGCAAAAAGCCCTCAACGGGGACGGCGCCAACGAAGGTTTCATTGCCATTGCCGACGACTACGGCATGACCAAGGCCGGCAAACTCGCCAAATTCTACGCCGGTGCCGCGCTCCTCAAGCAGGGCAAATTCGACGACGCCATTAAGTACCTCGAGGATTTCAGCTCCGACGACCTGCTCATCCAGGCCCGCGCCTACGCTCTCACCGGCGACGCGTACATGGAGAAGAACAACCTGCCCGAAGCCATCAACTTCTACCGGAAGGCCGCCGACTACAAGCCCAACGAGTTTTTCACCCCGGCCTACCTGATGAAGCTGGGCCTGGCCCAGGAACTGGCCAAGGACAACCAGGCCGCCATCGAGACCTACGGCCGGGTGGCTACCCAGTACCCCAAGTCGGCCGAAGCCGTCAACGCCCTCAAGTATAAATCCAAGCTTGCCGGTTCGGCAGGCCAGTAACTTCTGCGCTCCCGCTGAACCACCCGAAAGGATAGAGCCCCGCTTTATCCTTTTTTGTTTGTGGAAAATTCGATGTTGGATGTTCGATGCCCGATGTTCGCAATTCACACTGCCTCATTCCGCGCTGAGCATTCAATGTGGGCCCCACGAAACGGCTGAATCGCGGGGAAGAATAACGGCCAATCTGCGCATTTGCAATAACTTTGGCCCGCTTTAATACCAGGATTCAACGGATTAAACTGATAATCGGAGGGCACTTCTTTGATTATGAGATAGTTAATCTCAATTAAATACGTAATCTTCATTTCGTAACCGTATAAAAAATCCGGTAATCCGAACATCGGGCATCGAACATCCAACATCGAATCATGGCTACAACCCTTAAAAACCTGAGCGAATACTCCGACAAGAACATTGCCGACGTGGCCGGCAAACGCTTTGCGATTGTGGTGGCGGAATGGAATGCCCAGGTGACGGAGGCGCTGTTTGAAGGCGCCCACCGCACGCTGCTCAAGGAAGGCGCGCAGGCCGAAAACATCATCCGCAAGAACGTGCCCGGCTCCTTCGAACTCACCCTGGGCGCCCAGTGGGTGGCCGAACGCGCCGACATTGACGCGGTGATCTGCCTGGGCTGCGTGATCCAGGGCGAAACCCGGCACTTCGACTTCATCTGCAACGCGGTGGCCCACGGCCTGACCGACGTCGGGCTGAAGTTCAACAAGCCGGTCATCTTCGGCGTACTGACGCCCAACACGCTGGAGCAGGCCCTCGACCGGGCCGGCGGCCGGCACGGCAACAAGGGCGACGAAGCCGCCGTTACGGCCATCAAAATGCTCGGGTTCTGAATTATTGCCGCTTACCACATTACCATTCAACCTTCCTTACCATCACATGAAAGTACTCAAATTTGGGGGCACGTCAGTTGGAAAACCCGAACGGATGCACGCCGTCGCCCGCCTCATTACCCAGGACGATGCCCGCAAGCTGGTCGTGCTGTCGGCCGTATCGGGCACGACCAACAGCCTCATCGAAATCGGCGACCTCATCGGCAAGGGCGACCCGGCCGCCGCCACTGCCGCCATTGACAAGCTCCACGGGAGCTACCAGGCGTTCATCGGCGGGCTGTACGGCACGCCCGGAGGTCTCGCCAAGGGGCAGGCCGTGATCGCCGAGCACTTTGGCTTCATCCGTTCGCTGACCGGCAAGCCCTACGCGGTGAAGGAAAGCAAGGAACTGGTGGCCGAAGGCGAACTCATTTCCACGC
The DNA here is from genome assembly GCA_902805615.1 of uncultured Cytophagales bacterium. Lineage (GTDB taxonomy): Bacteria > Bacteroidota > Bacteroidia > Cytophagales > 172606-1 > CADCTQ01. The sequence goes on along the minus strand of CADCTQ010000324.1, from coordinate 6,446 downwards.
AGCTGTTCATTGCCTACCTGCACGAAACCGGCGTCAACGCGGCGCTGCTGCCGGCCCTGGACTTCATGCGCATTGACGCCGACGAAGAACCCGTCCTCGACTTCACCGAACGGGAACTGGGCAAAGCCATTGCCGCCCAACCGGGCGTGGACATTTTCATCACCCAGGGCTACATCTGCCGCAACCCGGGCGGCGAGATTGACAACCTCAAGCGCGGCGGCAGCGACTATACGGCTTCGCTGGTGGGTGCGGCCATCCGGGCCGAAGAAGTGCAAATCTGGACCGACATTGACGGGATGCACAACAACGACCCCCGGATCGTCAAAAATACGTTTCCCATCGCCGAACTCTCCTTCGACGAGGCGGCCGAACTGGCGTACTTCGGGGCTAAAATCCTGCACCCGTTCAGCATCCGGCCGGCCAAGCTCTACAACATTCCCGTGCGGCTGCTCAACACGATGCAGCCCGAAGCCCGCGGCACGCTCATCACCAACAGTACCACCGAAGAACGCGACATCAAAGCCATTGCCGCCAAGGACGGCATTACGGCCATCCGCATCCAGTCGAGCCGCATGCTGCTGGCCTACGGCTTCCTGACGAAAGTGTTCGAAGTGTTCCAGCGGTACAAAACGCCCATTGACGTGATCACGACCTCCGAAGTGGCCGTGTCGCTCACCATTGACAACCCGGTGCACCTCGACGAGATCATCGGCGAACTGAAAGCCTTCAGCCGCGTGGAGGTGGACCGCGACCTGAGCATCATCTGCGTGGTGGGCAGCTTCAGCCTCGACCGGCACGGCATCATTGCCCGGGTGTTTAATGCGATCAAGGACATTCCGGTGCGGATGATCTCTTTCGGCGGCAGCGTGCACAACATTTCCGTGCTGGTGGTCACCGAAAAGAAGAACGCCACCCTCAACGCCCTCAACGAAGGCTTATTCCAACTGGCCGAGGCGCACTGAGCCGGAGGCTGCATGCGGGGCAAAGCAAGCCGTGACGTAATTCGGACAAGCCCCCTTTCGTGTCATTCCCGGAGGGAATCTTTTTAGATACGCAATGCATGTCGTACTTTAAAAAGATTCCCTCCGGGAATGACAGTACCGGAAAGTGCCGCTGAAATACTTAAAAGCTTGTAAACGAAGTTTTTGGATTGATTAACCTGGCGTGCTCCGCATCCATGCGAGGCGCCCGGCATTTACCATCAGAAGCCATTCATTCCCTTACCAACCCATGCTTTACATTCCTTACCTGCGCGAGAACAGAGAAACGGTCATTAAAGGCTTGCAGAAGAAGCACTTCCCCCATGCCGGCGAAGCCGTTGCGCAAGTATTGTCCCTCGACCAGCGCCGCCGCGACGCCCAGACCCAACTCGACAGTACGCTGGCGCAATCCAACAACCTGGCCAAGGAAATCGGGGCTCTTATGAAGGCGGGTAAAAAGGAGGAAGCGGAGGGTGCCAAAGCCCAAACCGCGGCCCTGAAGGCGCAGGCCAAAGACCTCGAAGAGCAGATGCGGCGCGTGGAAGAAGAGTTGCAGCGCCTGCTGGTGACCCTGCCCAACGTGCCGCACGCCAGCGTGCCCGAAGGCCGCACGGCCGAAGACAATGAGGTGGTGCTCCAGCACGGCCAGGTGCCGCAACTGCCGGCCGGGTCGCTGCCGCACTGGGAACTGATCAAGAAGTACGACATCATTGACTTTGAACTGGGCACCAAGATCGCGGGGGCGGGCTTCCCGGTGTACAAGGGCAAGGGGGCGCGGCTCCAGCGGGCCATGATCAACTTTTTCCTCGATCAGGCCCTGCAAGCAGGCTACGTCGAAATCCAGCCGCCGATCGTGGTCAACGCGGATTCGGGCTTCGGCACGGGCCAGTTGCCCGACAAGGAGGGACAGATGTACTTCGTTACCGAGGACAACCTGTACCTGATTCCGACGGCGGAGGTGCCCATCACCAACATCTACCGCGACGTGATCCTGGAGGCGAAAGACCTGCCGGTGCGGAACGTGGGCTACACGCCCTGTTTCCGCCGGGAAGCCGGTTCCTGGGGCGCCCACGTGCGGGGCCTCAACCGCCTGCACCAGTTCGACAAGGTGGAAATCGTGCGGGTGGAAGCCCCGGAACGGTCGTACGCGGCGCTGGAGGAGATGAGCCGGCACGTGCAGGGGCTGTTGCAACAACTGGGCTTGCCCTACCGGGTGCTGCGGCTGTGCGGCGGCGACATGAGTTTTGCCTCGGCGCTTACCTACGACATGGAGGTGTATTCGGCCGCCCAGGGCCGCTGGCTGGAGGTCAGTTCGGTGAGCAACTTCGAAACGTTCCAGGCCAACCGCCTCAAATTGCGTTACCGGGACGAGAACAAGAAAACGAGCCTTTTGCATACGCTCAACGGCAGCGCCCTGGCCCTGCCCCGCATCCTGGCGGCGCTGCTGGAAAACAACCAATCCGAAAACGGCATCGCCATTCCGGAGGTGCTGCGGCCGTACACGGGGTTTGATAGGATTGGGTAGGGTTTCTCGGGGATGGCGCGGGAGGCATGGAAGGGTTTCTCGCAGACCTGCCCTGTAAGGGTCTCGCGGATCAGGGCGCAGATGAACGCAGATTTTGGCTTGGGAAATACTTGGGCGCGGAATTTCTGTAAGCGTCGTAACGTTCGATCCCGCAGATGGTGAGCGGACCGTTTTTGCTCAAATGATCTTTGGCAATTGCCGTGGCATTCGATCCCGCAGATTTAGGCAAAGCACTTTTGCTCGAATGATTTGGTTACGTGCCGTAACGTTCGATCTCAAATGTGAGCGGAACAGTTTTGCTCGAATGATTCGCAGTAAGTGCCGTAGCACTAAACCCGTTTGCGCTTGATAAACTGTGCGTTGATGGAGAGAACCACCCCCGGCCCCTCCTTGCAAAAAGGAGGGGAGCCGTACCCATCGGCCCCGCTGATAAGAGGCAGTAGGCGTACCACTTAATGCTCCTGTCAGCGCAGCCGTTTGTTACGGTTCCCCTCCTCCATCAAGGCTACGATTAGGACACTTTGTGAAATTGTGCGAAAAGTGGTCAGTGAAGACACTGACCACGGCAGCAAGAGACACCGACAACTGCACGGAACAACCTCCATGAAGATCCGCACGCCGCCGTCAGTGTCCGCCGCCGTCAGTGTCTGGATGACGGCTCGGGATGGTCTTTGGAGCAGGTTCCACAAATGTGTCCTAATCGTAGCCTTGATGGAGGTGGGGACAGGGGTGGTTCTCCGCCAGAATGGCACATCTCCTCCAAAACCAGAGACGAACGAGTCCAATGCTGCGGGACCTATCGCAAATCATTGCAGCAAAAAGGTTTATCTACATCTGCGAGATTGAATGCTACGGCACGTAACCAAATCATTCGAGCAAAAGTGCTTTGCCTAAATCTGCGGGATCGAACGTTACGACACCTCCAAGCATCACCCGTCCAAACATTCTTCAACCAAAAATCTGCGGTCATCTGCGCCCTGATCCGCGAGACCCTTACAGGGCAGGTCTGCGAGAAACCCTTCTTTTCCCCGCGTCATCCGCGAGAAACCCTTCTACGAGAAACCCCACCAGGCATCAGAGCATCACCGTTAAAACTCGATACGGTAATTCAGGATCGGAATCAACCCCGTATGGTAGCTGGTCTCCACCCGGCCTTTTTCTTCGTCATAGTACTGGTTGAACGGGTTGAGGCGGTTGGTCGCATTCTGCAAGTCCAGCGAGAGAATGTGCGACGCCCTGGGACGGTTTTTCCGGTAGCTGATCCGCAGGTCGAGGCGGTAGTAATCGGGATTCTGCAAGCTGTACCGCTGGTTTTCCACGAACACCGCTTCCCCTTTCGTCCGAGAGGCTTCCAGGTCAACGGGCGTATAGCGGTTGCCGCCGGCCCAGGTCCACCGCAGGTTCGCCCCGATCAGGTTGTTCTTGTTGCGGCCCACCTTAAACTCCTTGCCCGCCGTGAGGTTGGTGATGAAGTTGCCGTTGAACCGCGTGCTGCGTTCGATGCCGTCGGCGCCGGTGTACAGCGAGTTGAACAGGGAGCCCGTCGCCAGGAAGTAAAAGTTGTTCGTGAAGTTCTTCTCCAGCGTCATTTCCAGCCCGTAGTTGCGGCCCGTGCCCCCGCTGGCGAGGGTATCCGTGGTAAAGCCGTCCTCCGCGTTCAGCGCCGAAGACGCGTTGGTGGGGTCCGTGGAGATGGGCACGTTGAAGAGCTGCTGGTAGTACGTTTCCACCTTCAGCCGCAGGTCGTCGCGCAGTTGGTGGTCGTAGGAGAGCACGTAGTGGCGGGCTTTGGTGAGGGCCAGGTCCCGGTTGGGCTGCGCGTAGCTCCCGTCGGCCAGCGGCGTCTGCGCAAAGTACGTGGACGTGCTTTCGAGCCGGCTGTGCACCCCGAAGGCCGCCCCCACCGACTGCCGGGGCGAAAACTGCCACTTGATCCCGGCGCGGGGTTCCACCGACGTGTTGCCATTGAGGGCAAAGTGCAGCACGTGCACGCCCGAGTTGAGCGTCAGGCCCGGCGTGATGCGGTATTTCCACTGGCCGTACGCCTGCACCGAACCCGAGTTGCCCCGGTTTTCGAGCTGCCGTACGAGCTGGTTGTCCTGTTCGTCGTCGCGGGCCTCGGAGTACAGGTTAAAGGACAGGGCGCTGTAAATGAGGCCCGTACGTACCGTGTGCCGGGCGTTCAGCTTGCGGTTCAACTGCACCGAGGCCCGGAATGCCGCGTTGGTAAAACTGTCGCGGTTGTTGCGGATGGCCGTCAGGTCGTTGTCGAGCGAGTCGGAGCGGTAGCCGCTGCGGTAGCCCGAGTAGGAGAGGATGGATTCGAGGTACGTCTTGCTGTCGAGCGGCAGCGTGTGCGTAAGGCCCACGGCGCCCATGTTGTAGAGGTACGTGTACCCGTACCGGTCGTACCGCGACTCCCAGCGGGTCGAGTCCGTTTGCGCCGCCTCCCGCTGGTTGCTCAGCCCGCCGATGCCCCAGAGGGAAAACGAACCCCGTTTGGCCGTGGGCAGGTTGATTTTGAAGGAAAGGTCCTGGAAGTCCGGGGCCGCGTCGCCGGCCAGTTTGACGCCGACCTTGTTGAGAATCGCCAGCGTGGAGTAGCGGTAGTTGACCAGGTACGACCCCCGGGAACCCTTCGCCAGCGGTCCTTCGGCGGCAAAGTCAATGCCCATGATGCCCGCCTGGAAGGCGTATTCCCGCTTTTCGTTGTTGCCGCTGCGCAGTTTGATGTCGAACACCCCCGACAGGGCGTTGCCGTAGTCGGCCGGGAAGGCGCCGGTCAGGAAGTCCGAGTTGTCGAGCATGTTGACGCTCAGGATGCTGACGCCGCCGCCCGAGGCCCCTTCCTCGCCGAAGTGGTTGGGGTTGGGCACCTCTACGCCTTCGAGCCGCCACAGCAGGCCCCGCGGCGAGTTGCCCCGGATGATGATCTCGTTGCTGGTGCCTTCGGGAGACGCCACGCCGGCAAACGAGGTGGCCGCCCGGGCAATGTCGTTGATGGCCGCCGCGTACCGCTTCGACTCTTCCACCGAAATGGACCGGGCGCTGACCGTCGCCATTTCGTTGCGGGGCGTGCCCTTGTCCTGCTCGGCCGCCGACACCACGATTTCCTGGATTTGCACCAGCGACTCGGTGAGGCCGATGGTGAGCACGATTTCCTTGCCCGAGCCCACCAGCATTTCGGGAATGACCTGTTCTTCGTAGCCGATGGAGGCGATGCGAAGGGTGTGGCGCCCTACGGGTACGCCTTCAATGCGGAAGTTGCCGTCGGCATCGGTGCTGCTGCCCTTCAGCGGGCTGGTGGTGAGCACGGCCACGGTGGCGCCGGGAATGGGCGTTTTGGAGGCATTGTCGCGGATCGTGCCGCGGATGGTCTGGGTCAGGGCGGGCTTGGCGGCGGGCGGGGCGGTTTGCGCAACGGCCGTCGGGAAAAGGCATAGCAATGCCAGGCAAAGGATGTAGTACGTCCTCATCGGGGAAGGGAGTAAGAATTGAATGGGTGATTAGCCGAAAAAGGGCCGGCCCGGGTTGCTGCGTGCGGGTTGAGGGGGCCGTTCCCGTTTCGTTATACCCTAGACCGGCCCGGAGCCGGATACCCCTACGCGGGATGAAAATTTTTTTCGGGAATTTTTGGAGGGGATTGGGGCGATGTTGGATGTTCGATGTTCGATGCTCGCAGGAACCACCCCTGTCCCCTCCTCCATCAAGGCTACGCTTAGGACACTTTTGCAGAAGAGTCATAAAAGGCTATCCCGAGCCGTCAGTGAGACACTGACGGCGGCAGACGAATCCTTTATCGGGGTAGTTCCGTGCCGTCGTCAATGTCTCTTGCTGCCGCGGTCAGTGTCTCACTGACCGCTTTTCGCGCTACTTCAAAAATGTGTCCTAATCGTAGCCTCCATCAAGGAGGGGCCAGGGGTGGTTCCTGCGAACATCGA
>CADCTQ010000323.1 GCA_902805615.1 uncultured Cytophagales bacterium | reverse complement strand
AACCCGTGTCTCCGTGGTAAACTTTTTTCTCCTGCTCCCACCCGTACAGGTTGTAGCCCTCCTCTTACTTTCCGGGAGAAAGAGGAATACAGCCTAACATTACGCAACGCAACATGAATCCGACCAAAGCACCCTTTTCTTCCCGGACTTACGGGAGCCTTTTGCTTAAAATAGTTCTCCGGGGCGGGCTGGGGCTGCTCCTGGGGGGGGTGCTGTACGGACTGCTGGCCGTCGCCGGTACGCTGATCCCCGCCAATGCCTCGTTTGCGCCGGCCCCGGGCGGCACCACCGTGTACGTTTCCACCAACGGGTTCCACACCGACGTGATCCTGCCCATTGACCGCCGGCGGGAAGATTGTTTCGCGGTAGCCGCGGATGCCGCCCTGGCCGAACGGGTCCACAACTACGCCTACATCTCCTACGGCTGGGGCGACAAGGACTTTTACATGCAGTCGTACCACGGCAACTTCCCTTCCTTCACCACGGTGCTCGACGCGATGTTCGTGCCCGGGGAATCCCTCATGCACGTGACCTTCCTGCGGCGGGCTCCCCAGGCCGGTCCCGACGTGAAAGCGGTGCAACTGACCAGCGCGCAGTACGGCCGGCTGGTGGCATTCGTGACGGCCTCGTTCCGGAAAAACGGCCCGCAACTGGCAAAGCTCGACCAGCCCGGGTACGGCACCAATGACTTTTTCTACGAGGGCGTGGGCCGTTACCACCTGTTCAACACCTGCAACGCCTGGACGGGTGACGCCCTGCGGGATGCCGGCGTAAAAGTATCCTGGTGGACGCCCCTGGAAAGCAGCGTATTTTTCTACCTGCCGTAAGCGATACGCGTAACGGGGTAACTGAGGGCCGCATAATATTGAAAACAAGGAAAATCCGCTGATGGGCAGGGGGATGACTTGCTGGGAATTCTTTTATCAACACCCCTCACAGTATACCTACGAGGATACACCTCCACAAAAAAAGCCGCTCCTCCCTCATTCGTGCTGCCCGTGACTGGCAGTACGAATGAGGGAGGAGCGGGGAGGAAGGGGGAATGAAAAACCGCCGGGTTGGCGTACGCGTTACGAAAGTTTGCTTTTTACCCAGGTTTCGAGTTCGCCGGTGCCGGCCAGTTTGACGAGCTTTTCGAGGTTCTTGTCTTTGGCGGCTCCGCCCAGCTGGTACACTTTCAGGACCGTTTCCACGCCGACCGTATTCAATTTCAGCTTATCCGTTTGCGACCGGTTTTCCAGTTTGTGTTTGGCCCAGCCGGCCATGAACACCATCAGCATATCCGGGTTTTTCTTGTTGAGTTCGAGCACGAAACCGTGCAGGTCAATGGTGACGTCCGGGCTGCCCTCCAGGTACTTGAAGAGGAAGGCGTTGACCTCCTTGCGTTTGCGGGCCTCTTGGTTCAGCGGGGTGGCTTCCAGCCAGTTGATTGCCCGGATGACTTCCGGTTCGTACCGGCCGTAATCAGCTTTGGTGTTGAAGGCGTAATTGGCCGGAACTTCGAACGTCTGGCCGAAAAGCCGGCCGGCGGTGAGCAGGGCGAAGAAAAGCAGGAAAGCGGGTCTGATGGGTTTCATGGGATTTGGTTCTAGCGGTGCTGTATGAAGAAAGACATTGGACGGGCACCCGTGCGGGTGACTGCGGGCAGCCTGGTTATTGCAGCACCGGGGCGGGTTCGTTCCACCATTCCTCTTCCGACCAGTACGTATCCCAGCCCAGGTGGCGGTACGCGGGGTTGATCTCCACGTCCCGTTCCCCGATGTTGAAGTCTTTGAGCACGCCCTGGGCCAGGGCAAAGAAGTTGTCGGCCCACAGCACCGGCTTGGCCTGGCCCGTCTGGTAGCTGCGCCACTCGCCTTCGAAGAGGAAGCCCGCGAAACGGGTCGGCGTCTTGAGGAAGTAATCAAAGGTGAGGTCGCCTTCGCGGCTGACGCTGAAGTCCATCATCAGCTTGCCCTCAAACTGCCCGGCGCCGGCCAGGGAATCTTCGCGCAGCGTAAACCGGCCCTGGGCCAGGTAAGACTGATCGGTACCCAGGTCAACGCCGGCGTCCTCCGGCCCTTTGATTACCCGCAGGGCGGCCAGCGAGTCAATGGTGATCGTGCCGCTGAACGGCGTGATGTTCTTTTTGTAGCGGCTCTTGCCGGTCACGAGCAGCTGGTCCGGCCGCAGGCTGTCGCGGGTCACCGACGCGAAGTACATCTCGATGCGGTAACGGTCGGGGCCGTAGAAGCCGTTGTACACGGCCGCGCCCTTGCGCTGCTGCATGGCCCAGAGGTTCGCCAGGTCGTGTTCGGCGAGCAGCCGCTGCCTTTCGGCCACGGACAAGGGTTGTTTTTCGTACGCCGGGGAGGGAAGCTCTTCCATTTGCTCCACCGCGGCGGTGGCGGCGGAATCGGGGATTGCCGGCAGGGTGTCGGTCGGAGCCGGGGCGGCCGGGGTGGCGGCGATTTTTTCCCCGGCGGGTTTGCCCGACGGCTGGCAGGCGGTGAGCAGTACCCCCGCCAGGGCGGGGAGCAGTAACAGTTTTTGCATGGATCAGGAGTTAAACAACGGAATGGGTTTTGGGGGTACGGTAAAATTGTTTGAGCAGCGACCGGGCGACGCCGGCCCGGATGAGGATCTCAGCCAGCAGGAGGTTGCCGGTCCAGGAAAGCCAGGTCACGGTGAGGTAGGTTTCAATGGGTTTGGTGTGCAGCCAGTAGTACATGCCGTAGCTTTCCAGCCGCAGGCTCATGGCGGCCAGCGTGACGGCCAGGCTGCGCATCATCCATTCCACGTGCGGGAGCCACTGCCGGGCCACTGCTTCGCGGAAGGCCGCGTAAGTCGTAAGCCACCAGACGATGCACTGCACCACGAACCCCACTTTGGCCGACAGGCCGCCGTTGGCGTAGCACGCCAGCACCAGTCCCGACGGGGCGGCCAGCAGGAGGATCGAAAGCACGTAGAGCTTGCCCAACTGCCGGTGCAGCCGGGGGAATTGCGCCGACAGCGGGGGCATGAACTGTAAGGCGCCGCTCACCATTACCCAGAGGCTGCTGGTGATGTGCACGTAAAAGCCGGCCAGGAACACCGGGTTGTCGAGCACCGCGTCGGTTTTGGTGGATAAAAAGCCGGTGCCCCGGGCGAAAGACAGGTAGGGCACTACCTTGGTACACATGAGGACCGAAAAGGCCAGTACGGCGGCGGGCAGGAGTACGCCCGGCAGGAGGCGCACCGAAAAGGGTCTGGGCATATTGCGTGTTTAGTCGCGTGGGTCCGGCCCCCGGGGGAGCCGCAATGTCGTCTATTCGTCCTGAGGAACTTAGGTGAGCAGCAATGGCGACATTTTGCGCGTACTTTTTGGGGCCGTAAGCCACTGTCCGGGTTTACCCCGGGGCCCCGCCGTGGATGTATACCGAATCTACTCTCCCCTTCTCATGGAAAAGCCTTCCCTTTTCGAAAAACTCAATGCCTGGGCACGCAAATCCATTGCCCTCAAACTCGTCTCCATCGGGTTCCTGATCCTGATCCTGCTCATTCCGGCCGGAATGCTTACCTCGCTGATCAAGGAGCGGGAAAACACCCGCAGCGAGGCCATCCGGGAAGTAAGCAGCAAGTGGGGATACAGCCAGACGGTTACCGGTCCCATCCTGACGGTCCCCTACCGGACGGCGTACAAGGACGAAAAAGGGGTGGTCCGCACCGCCAAGGAGTACGCCCATTTCCTGCCCGAGGCGCTGCAGGTGACCGGCACCATTGATCCCCATACCCGCTACCGGGGCATTTACGAGGTCATTCTCTACCAGACGGAACTGGTGCTGAAAGGACACTTCTCCGCCCCCGACCCGGCCGGGCTGGCCATTCCGCCGGCGGATTTCCTGTGGGGGGAAGCCTTTCTCTCGGTGGGCATTCCCGACATGCGGGGCATCAAGGAAAACATGCGCATCCGCTGGAACGACGCCAGCTACGACTTCAACCCGGGCATTGCCACGCGGGACGTGCTGGGTTCGGGGGTAAGCGTACCCATCCGCCTCGACAGCGCCGCCAGCACGTACGCGTTCGAACTGCCCGTCAAGCTGAACGGCAGCAGTGAGTTGAATTTCGTGCCGGTGGGCAAAACGACCACCGTTACCCTGCAATCCAAATGGCAGAACCCCAAGTTCGAGGGGGCTTTCCTGCCCGACTCCCGGCAGGTGAACGCGCAAGGGTTTGCCGCCACCTGGAAAGTGCTGCACCTCAACCGCAACTATCCCCAGCAGTGGCGGGGTGACCTCTCCCGGCGTTCGTCCGGCGAGGAATACAACAGTCCGGGGGACCTTGATGGCTCGGCTTTCGGCGTGACGCTGCTGCTGCCGGTGGATGAATACCAGAAGACGATGCGGTCGGCCAAGTACAACGTGATGTTCATTTTCATTACGTTCCTGGCTTTCTTCTTCGTGGAAGTGCTCAACAAAAAGCGGGTGCACCCCATCCAGTACCTGCTGGTGGGTTTTGCCATCACCCTGTTTTACATCCTGCTCCTGTCGCTTTCCGAGCACATTTCGTTCAACAACGCCTACGGGCTGAGCGGCACGGTCATCATCGCCCTGATCACTTTTTACGCCCACGGCATCTTCCGGAGCAACTTCATCACGGGCCTCGTGGCGGGCATCCTGACGCTGCTGTACCTGTTCTTCTACTCGCTGCTCCAACTCCAGGACTACGCCCTGCTCATGGGCAGCCTGGGCCTGCTGCTCATCCTGGCCGTGGTGATGTACTTCTCCCGCAACATTGACTGGTACAACCTGCAACGGGGCGAGGCGCTGACTGAAAGCACCCTGCCGAACTAACCCGCCGGCCGCCGCATACCGGCCCGAATGCACGACAAAGCCGCTCCAGTAAGTTGGGGCGGCTTTTTTGTTTGCGGCGGAGGCGTTGCCGGGTGTACTGACAATGAAGGTCGTGTCTCCGTGGTGAACCTTTTTATTACTTCCTGACGATGCCGATCACGTTGGGCAGGCCCCAGAACTGGTGGTTGGTGTCGTTTTCATTGAAGCCGGTTTCGTAGCTGCCCTGCCGTTCGATCTTTTTCCCGTTGCTTTCCAGGAACAGCGACGCCTCGGGGCCGCCTTCCAGGTACATCACGTTTTGCAGCGACAGGGGCAGGGCCAGCAGCATTTCGCTGAAATGCCGGATGGTGTAGGGCGAACGGGTGAAAATCCACAGGGCGTTGCCTTGGGTGTCCACGCCGAACAGGACCATGCTCCACTTGCCCTTCTGCTTGTTGTCTACCACCTGCCGGTTGCAGGAGATGAGGCTGATGGACTGGCTGAAGGAGTGGTACCGGGACTGCAACTGCGCCCAGTTGCGGCATTTGAGGTCAATGATCTGCAACGGGGCCACGCCCGTGTCCTTGCGGTTGAAGGCCAGGATGGAGTTGTAGTTGTTGATCTTGCGGAAGTTGGGGTTGTTGACGTGGTCGTAGTTTTTCATGTACCCCATGTTGGAATACCCGTCCTTGAGGCTGAACTGGCCGGCGTTGACGCACCCGACCAGCTTTCTTTCCTTGCACCACTCGGGGGCCGTTTTGTACATTTCGTTCGTCTGCGAAGCGGCCACCAGCTTGAAGGCGTACCGGGCCGGGTTGATGCGCACCACGGTGATTTTGGAGCGGCCCAGGAACGACGGCTGCGGGGCGGCAATTTCGGCGGTTTCCAGCCCTTCGTCTATCTTTTGCCACTGGATCCCGGCTGCCGGCTGCGGGACGGGGGCGGACGGGCGGACCGGGGTGTCCGGCCGGGTCGGGGCCGGGGCGGGCCGGTGCCCGGTAAACGCGTGAACCAGCAGGCTGCCGGCGAAAAGGGCCAGAAGGAGGGATTCTCTCATAAAGAGTCGGGTGGCAATGGGCTTGAAGATTAAAACACTATACGTTAATTTGGGGTGGTTTATTCTATTCCGGTGCTTATTTCGTTTAGGGTTAAAACGTTCCGCGGGGCCGGCTGCCGGAAGCGAATCAGATGACCGCCGGGCTGCGGATTTACCCATGAAGCACATGTTGTACTGGATCATTGGAATCGTAGGCGTACTGTACCTGGGGCTGGCCGCCCTGGTGTACTTCGGGCAGGAGAAGATCGTCTTTTACCCCCAGCCGCTGCCCCCGGACTACGCCTTCCGGTTCGGCCAGCCGTGCCGGGAAGTGGTCATTCCGGCGGCCGACGGCACGCCGCTGCACGGGCTGCTCTTCCCGGTGGACGCCCCGCGCGGACTGGTGTTCTACCTGCACGGCAACGCCGGGTCGCTGGCCGGCTGGGGCGAAGTGGCCGGCACCTACACCCGCCTGGGCTACGACGTGTTCCTGCTCGACTACCGGGGCTTCGGCAAAAGCGGGGGCCGGATCAGGGGCGAAAAGCAGTTTTACGCCGACGTCCAGGCCGCCTACGACCGGCTCCGGGCGCAGTACGCGGAACGCAACATCGTGGTGATCGGCTATTCGATCGGCACGGCCGTGGCGGCCCGGCTGGCGGCCACCAACGGGCCGCGGCGGCTCATTTTGCAGGCGCCGTACTACAGCCTGCCCGACCTGGCCCGGCGGCTCTTCCCGGTGCTGTCGCGGGTGCTGCCGGGAGCATTGATCAAGTACAAGTTCCGCACCTGGCAGTTCGTGCGGGACGCGAAAGTGCCGGTCACGGTGTTTCACGGGGACCGCGACGAGGTGATTCCCCACGAGGCGGCCCTGCAACTCAAAAAGTACCTCAAGCCCGGGGACCAGTTCGTGACGCTGCCCCGCCAGGGCCACAACGGCATGAACGAAAACGCCCAGTACCAGCAGGCGCTGGAGGAGCTGCTGCGGCCTGGGGAGCACCGGTAGCCACCACCGGATCGGAACCTTAGGCACGGGATGATGAGGCATGAAATGAAAAGAAAATGAATTACGTAATTGTAGATTTAGAAGCTACCTGCTGGGAAGGCAGGGACAGCAGCAAAAACGAGATCATTGAAATCGGCGCGGTGCTCGTAAACGGGCAGCGGCGCATCCTCGCCGAATTCGGGCAATTCGTGAAACCACTGATGAATCCCGTGCTGAGTGACTTCTGCAAGACGCTTATTTCCATCCGGCAGGACCAGGTTGACCATGCCCCCTTTTTCTACGAAGCCCAGGCAAATTTCCGGCAGTGGATGGAAGAATACGGAGCGGAATACGTGCTGTGCTCGTGGGGGTACTACGACAAGTTGCAGTTTGAGCAGGATTGCCGCCTGCACGGAATCGATACCGGCTGGTTGAACCGTCACATCAGCCTCAAGCACCAGTACGCCGGGATCAAACGCCTGCGCCGGGCCATTGGCATGAAGAATGCGCTGGCAAGCGAAGGAATGGAACTGGCCGGTACGCACCACCGCGGCATTGACGACGCCAGGAACATTACGGCGCTTTTTCTGAAGTATTTCGACCAGTGGCAGTTCCCGGCCCGGTGAACGGCAAAGCAACCCCAGGCGTTGTACGGCAATTCTTTCAACACATGGTATCCCGAATCCTAAACTGGTTGCGCACCATGCAGGTCAAAACCGTGAAGCCGTTTGGCAGAGAAATGGACAAGGAGGCGTTGCGCATCAGCATTTGCGACACCAATGGGGACATTGCCCGGGTGTTCGCCGGCGTATTTGCGGGGGAGGCGAACGTGGAAATTCTGCACGGTGACATTTTGCGGCTGACGGCCGGGGCATTGGTAAGCCCGGCCAACAGTTTTGGCGACATGAGCGGCGGCGTGGACAAAGCCATTGACGACTTTTTCGGGGGACAGGCCCAGAAAACTGTGCAAGCCCACATCCGGGAGGCGTTTTTCGGCGAAATCCCGGTAGGCGTCGCCAGCATTCTGCCCATGCCGCACCGGCAGTTTCCCTTTCTGGTCGTGGCGCCGACGATGCGTACGCCCGGGTACGCCGGGAAAACGATCAATGCCTACCTGGCCATGCGGGCCGTGCTGGTAGCGGTAACCCGGCACAACCGGTCAGTTGCCGCCAGGATTGACCACATTGCCCTGCCCAGTCTGTGCACGGGGGTAGGGGGAATGCCTTTTCTGGAAGCGGCCGAACAAATGCACGCGGCGCTGGAAAACGTCCTGAAAGGAGGGTACCAATCAGTTCTCCACCCGGCCCAGGCGCCGTACGTGCTGGGGGCAAAGTGGACGTGGTCCGGAAAAGCAAAAGAGTAACCGTATGATGCACGATGACAAAATATTGCTCATCCTGGACCTGGACGAAACGTTGATTTACGCTTCGGAACGTCCGCTGGACCGCCCGGCCGATTTCTGCGTATTTGACTACTACGTTTACAAAAGGCCGCACCTGGAAGCCTTCCTGCGGACGTGCAACCGGCACTTTGCCCTTGCCGTTTGGTCGTCGGCCGACGACGCGTACGTGGAAGCGGTGGTAAAACACATTGTTCCCCCGGAAATCCGGCTTGCGTTCGTGTGGGGCCGGAGCCGGTGCACGCATTGCTTCGACGCCGCGGCTTTTGAAGCCGGGGGCCACGCCAACCATTACGACCACTACAATTACCTCAAAGTGCTCAAGAAGGTAAAACGGCGGGGCTATTCGCTCAACCGGGTATTGATCGTGGACGATACACCCGGCAAGGCCCGCCGCAATTACGGCAATGTCATTTATCCCAAAGAATACCTGGGCGAGGCCGCCGGCGAGGAGTTAACGCATTTGCTCTCCTACCTGCTGCAACTGAAAGACGCGGAGAACGTACGGACCCTTGAAAAGAGAAACTGGCGAAACAAACTCATGAGCGACAAACAGATCAACAACCCCCTGCACGGGGTGACCCTGGAAACCATCGTTACCCAACTGGTAACTTACTACGGCTGGCCGCAACTGGGCGCCCGGATTGACATCCGGTGCTTCAACGAAAACCCCAGCATCAAGTCGAGCCTGACGTTCCTGCGGAAAACGCCGTGGGCCCGCAAAAAAGTGGAAGACCTCTACCTGGAAAGCCTGTCCAAGTTTGACAAGAAGTAGGGGAGGCGGGCCGGCGCCGGCTACCCTTCCGACGCGCCGGGCAGGGGTGGCCGCTGCACCGGGAACGTCATCCGGTACAGGTCAAACCCTTCGGCCCAGTAGTCTTTGATGGTTTCCTGGAGTTGGAAGCCGAACTTTTCGTAGAATTTGTACGCCACCTGCGAGGTGCGCACGGAGATGACTTGCACGCTGTCGTATGCCTTCAGCTGTTCGATGCGGTACCGGGTCAGGGCGCTGCCCAGGCCCTTGCCCTGGTGGCCGGGGTGGAAAATGTCCCAACTGATCTTGCCCACGGTGCGGTCGTCGGAGAAGTTGAAGCCGCCGCAGCCCAGCAGCGCGCCGCCCGATTCGACCACGAAGTAATGATCGGCGTGGTTTTCCAGGTAGTGCACCAGGTCTTTTTCCTCCGAAGGCGCAAAGTATTGGGGCGTGTTGAGCCGGAGCAGGTGGAGGACGTTTTCCCGGTCAGCGGCCGTGTAGGGACGGATGGTCATGGCAGGGGTTGGGGCGGCGTACGTGGACATTCGTTGCCCAAAGGTACAAAAACGAAAGCCATTCCCGGTTTGACCGAAGAATGGCTTTCGTTGCCGGCACCCGGCGCCGGGTGCTACTTTTTGCCCGCTTGCAGGGCCAGGGCGGTGAATTGCGGGGAGTTGACGAATTTTTGCGTCGCCTCTTCCAGGGAAAGCACCGTTATTTCTTTGAGCCGGTCGGAGGCCACCATCCCTTTCGTGGCCCGGTAATAGGCCAGGTAAAAGCCGTCCGTCGTCAGTTCCAGCAGGATGTTGTTGGTGGCGTTGTCCAGCACCAGCCACTTGATCTTCTGGTAGGAAAAAAGGTAGAAGGGCGCACTGTACGACCCGTTTTTGCTGGTGGATTTGAGTACTTCCGCCCCGATGGTGAACCGGTTGCTGCTGGCGCTGGCATTCTTGAAAACCGTGTTCTGGGTGCGGGTGTGAATGTTGCAGCCGGTCAGCTTCGAACTGATGACGTCCGTTACCTCTTCCGGCGTGTAGTTGGTCACGTAGTTGATGAAGGATACCTTTTTTAGTTCAGCCTGCAACAGGGTGTTCTCAAACTTGTTCTCCAGCGCCTGCAACTGCACCCGGTAGGCCCTGAAAATGCTGTCTTTGGAAATCCGGATGTGTTTGCTTTCGTAACCCGATTTGAAAATGACGAGTTGTCCGCCCAGCTCAAAGTCAATGGACAACGTTTTGGGACACTCCTTGAAAACCTGGTCGTTGTAGATGAGCGAAACCTCCTCCTGGTCATAGGTGAATGCTACTTTAACGGACTTGGAAAAGCCCGTTAAAGTAACAAACAGCATCATTGCCAGGGGCCAAATTGATTTGTTAAGCATACCGCTGACTGGATTGGTTATTTAAGGCTTTCGAGGGTGATGCTCGCTTTTTTGATTTTGCGCTGGTAATACACCACGGCCACCTGGTCGCCTTCGTTTCTGAGCACCCGGAAGTAGCTCACCCGGGCATCGTCGTCCAGCAGTACCTTGGACCGGTGCCGGAGGTTGATGGTGCGCTTGCGGTACTGGTTGTCCAGTTCGTAGTAATACACGTCCGGTTTCCGGTCGCTCTGGTCCGTGCACACGAGGACGTTTTTGCCATCCTGCGGATTCTTGGAAGTGAAGCCGTAATCAAACCAGCCGAAGTGCCGCATGGTCCGGGCCAGGCGCAGGCCGCCGAACCCGTTGTAAGGCGCGTACACGGAGATCTTGTTGTACTTTTCTTTCAGCAGGGGCTTGGTTTCCTGGTAATTGCCCTGCTCATCGAAACGCACCACCATGTAGTCCATGATTTCGAACGTCATGGCCGCCGAGCCGTTGTCATAGCCAATCCATTTTCCGGTCACCGCATCTTTGACGTTCTGCACCAGTTTGAATACCCCACCCGCGTTGGACGCCTGGTAGTTCTTCTTGAACGTTTCGCCGATGATGTAGTAGGAGCCGCCCTCGTGCACTACGTCTTCCAGGAAGAATTTTTCTTTGCTGCCGATGCCGTTGCTCCTGGAAGTTTCCTTCAATACCTGCTGGATTTTCTCCTTGTAAGATACTTTGGTGAACAGCTGCTTCTTGCCTTCGGTCGAAAGCTTGAGGATGAACAACCCGTCAAAATTCACGTCGTTGATGTATTCTTTGTCCTCGTAGGTGCCCGAGACCAAGATGTCGCCGTTGTCTTCGAACCGCATGGCGTTCAATACCGGCGTGGATTCCCCGTCGTAGGTTTCGTAGTCGAACACTTTGGATCCGCTCTTGGCGTCGTGGCCGATGATGTTGAGCCGGTACTTGGCGACGGATATACCGGTGTTCTGCGCGATGATGAGCCGGTCGTTGGACACCAGCAGGTCTTCAACGCTCAGGTACTGGAACTTGCTCTTTACTTCGGGCATTACTTCCTGGGTCCACTGCTCCTGGAGGTTGTTGTCGTATTTCTGGAGGATGTAGCCGGTGCGCCCCTTTACGATGTTGGGTTTTACCAGGTAGAAGCCGTCACCCTGGGAGGGATAGAAATCGCCTTCCACATTTTTTCTTTTGGCCACTTCGTATTCCTGGTACCCGATCTTTTGGCCTTCCGTGCTGATGGTGGTGAAGACGATTTTTTTGTTTTTGATGTCGTCGTACGAAATCAGCAGGTACTTATCGTTGAAAACAACGGTGTTGATCTCGGCGCTTTTGTGAATGCTCAGGTTGTATTTTTTTACGGTGCCTAAGTTCTTGTCGGTGAAGGCAAATTCGTACAGGCGCATGCCTTTGTTCTCCCGTTCCACTTCGTAGTACGTGTAGTACCCCATCACATTTTCTTTCTGATCCCGGATGGCAAACACGCCATTGAAATCACGCTGCGAAATGTCGTTGAACTCGGTAACCTGGGCAAAAGACACGCTCTTATACAGCAGCAGCGCAGCGATCAGTGCACATTTCTTCATCATGTTTAATTGAATAAAAGTGAGGACTTTGGATGTGCCAAAGCTAATAGATGCCCTTTGCGGAAAATAGGTGATTTGCCGGGAGGATCGTACCACGTAAGAAATACGCCCAATCCACCCCAAACCGGTCCGGGTGCGTCACGCACTGGTATCTGGCAGCAGGAACCCAGTGCCTTCACAGGTGGGTTA
The DNA here is from genome assembly GCA_902805615.1 of uncultured Cytophagales bacterium. Taxonomy (GTDB): domain Bacteria; phylum Bacteroidota; class Bacteroidia; order Cytophagales; family 172606-1; genus CADCTQ01. The sequence continues at coordinate 653 of CADCTQ010000323.1, read as the reverse complement.
TAAAGGTATACCCGGCCTGAACCAGCAGCACCAGGGGCGTAAGGCAAAGGGGCAGCAGAAACAGGTACAACGGCCAATTCTGCTCAAACCAATTCCGGTGTGAAAAAGGGAAAACCAGCAGTTGGATCAGCATTGCCCCGGCCATCAGGAAGGTAACTCCGGCCACCGCGATTAATGCAGCCAGGGGGTCGTTGGCCGCGATTGCCATACTCAGCATGGACGCAACCAGCCAGGCGAGGAATGTGAACAATAAAAGGTGGCCCGGGCTTCTCCCATTCATGTGATGGATGCGATCAGGTTGATGCGATCAGGACTTTCTCAGCAGTAGTTGGTTGCGGCGGCGCGGCCCGGGATCTATTTTTTGCCGTGCGCAACCAGTTCCATGAGCAGCCGGGAGCCGTCAATGTTGGTGTAGTCCAGTTGCACGAACCCGTGTTCCTCGTTAAAATACGCCAGCAGGGCCGTTTTTCCCAATTCACTTTGCGCCCCGGCGGTGACTTCCCAGCACGAAATCGTACCCAGCCTGGTCCTGAGTTCTTTGCGGCCCGTAATCCGGTATTGGTACTGGTTGGTGATGCTGCCTTCCCATTCTTTCCAGCGTTTGTCGGCCCATCGACTGCCGATGCCCAGTTCCCAGCGCCACTGGTTGCCGG